>CALVSK010000056.1 GCA_944359015.1 uncultured Bacilli bacterium | reverse complement strand
TCACTTCGTTCGCCCTTGATTTTTAATTTTTGTAAAAGTCTTTTTTTATAATGTCTCCTAATTGGGGTTCACATCAATTAGTCATTCTTTTTATTTGGCTTCTTCTTGGGCTCTAGTTTCTCTTATAACTGTTATTTTAATTGTTCCTGGATATTGCATTTCTTTTTCAATTTTTTCTTTTATATCTCTAGCCATTTTGTAACTCTTGGCATCATCGATTTCTTGTGGTTTAACTATTACCCGTAGTTCTCTACCAGCTTGCATTGCAAATGTCTTTTCAACACCTTCATAACTATTACCAATTTCTTCTAATTGTTCTAATCTTTTTATGTAATTTTCTAATGTATCATTTCTAGCTCCAGGTCTTGCTGCTGATAAGGTATCTGCTACTGCAACTAGTACTGCAATTGTTGATTTGGCATCAGTATCGCCATGGTGAGATGCTATTGCATCAAGTACTACTTCATTTTCATGATGCCTTTTAGCAAACTCTAATCCTATATCAACATGACTTCCTTCTATTTCATAATCTATTGATTTTCCTATATCATGAAGCAATCCTGCTCTTTTAGCTAAGGTTACATTTTCACCTAGTTCTGCAGCCATTAACCCTGTAAGATTAGCAACCTCAATTGAATGTTTTAATGCATTTTGTCCATAACTTGTTCTAAAATTTAATTTTCCAATTAATGTTACAAGTTCTGGATCCATTTTAGTGATACCTAAATCGTTAATAGTTTGATTTCCTATTTGTACTATTCTAGCATTAACATCATTTACTGTTTTATCATATATTTCTTCAATTCTTCCAGGATGTATTCTTCCATCTTTTATTAATGATTCTATAGTGATTTTGGCTATTTCTCTTCTAAGTGGGTCAAATGATGATATAACTATAGCTTCTGGAGTATCATCAATTATTAAATCTACTCCTGTTACTGATTCAATAGTCCTTATATTTCTTCCTTCTCTTCCAATTAATCTGCCTTTCATATCATCATTTGGTAAATCAATTGTGCTAACTGTTTGTAATCCCACTACATCATCAGCATATCTTTCCATACTATTAACAATAAGTTGTTTAGCAATTTCATGGGCTTCTAATTTAGCCTTTGCTTCCGCTTCTTTAATGTAATTAGTGATTTCTAATTCCATGTCGCTTTCTACACGTTCCATTATTGCTGCTTTTGCTTTTTCTTTGCTGTATTTTGAAATCTCTTCTAGTTTTGTTACTTCTTCTTTAAGTAACATATCCATTTTTTCCTCTTTTTCTTGCAATTTTTTTTGTTTTGCTAATAAATCATTTTCTTTATCTTGCAATAAATTATCTCTATTTTGAAGCATTTCTTCTCTTTTATCTAAGTTATTTTCTCTATTTAATAATCTATCTTCACTTAATAAAATTTCTGCTTTTTTTTCTTTTATTTCTGCTTCTGTTTCTTGTTTTAATCTAAAAGATTCTTGTTTTATTTCAAGTAATGCATCTCTTTTATTTCTTTCTGCTTCCTTTTTTGCTTCTTCAATTAATTTATTAGCTTTATTTAGTCCTCTTGAAGCTTTAATTGTAAATATGCCCCATACAATTAAACTTCCTAAAAAAATTCCAATTATTAGAGTTAAAATGGTAATTAAAATATTATCCATTTTTACCTCCATATTTCTATAAATATATTAAAATGTAATTATATCTACAATTTAATTATAATTGTTATTTTATAATTTATCAAGAAAAAAATTATGGACTCCGTAACCCATAATTTTATTTTTTTATTTTAAACATAAATTTTATATTGTTATTGATAAACCGATTTATCCTTTTTGGTTCCTTTATTATACGGTATAACCACTCTAAATTAAGCTTAATAAATATTTTTGGTGCCCTTTTTTTAGAACCACTTAATACATCAAATGAACCCCCTACACCTATAAATATTCCTTTTTTAAATTTATCAAAATATTTATAAATTATTTTTTCTTGTAAAGGTATTCCTAATGCTACCATACATATATCAGGTTTTAGTTTAATAACACTTTCCATTATTTTATCATAATTTTTAACGTATCCATCACTGTATCCAAGTATTTTAATATTTGTATATTTTTCTTTTATAACTTCTATTAACTTATTTATAACTTCTTTTTTTGCTCCAAAAAGATAAAGGGAATATTTTTTTTCATTTGCTACTTTTAGTAAATGCTCTGCTGTATCAATTCCAGTAATTCTTTCTTCTACTTTTATTCCTAATTTCCTTGCCGCTTTTACTATTGCTATTCCATCTGGTACTAAACTAATATAATTGCAATTTAATATTTCTTTTAATTCCTCATCACTTTGACTATTCATAAGCGTTTCAGGATTTACTGTAACTATAAATCTTTTGTGTTTGTGTTTTAAATCATTTTCTAATAATTTAAAATATGTTTTTTTATCTTTCTTATATAACTTTTCTAAATACTTTTTCATTTTTCACCATTTTTATCTACTATTTTTCATCTTTTTTTATTAAATCA
Source organism: uncultured Bacilli bacterium (assembly GCA_944359015.1). Taxonomy (GTDB): domain Bacteria; phylum Bacillota_I; class Bacilli_A; order RF39; family UBA660; genus Onthocola_B. The sequence continues at coordinate 947 of CALVSK010000056.1, read as the reverse complement.
ATTATTGCTTTTGCTTTCATCGACCAGTCATTTTCTTTTGCTTCTTTATCTAATAATTCAATATATTTTTTATCATTTTTTTTCTTTAGTGCTTCTTCTATTTTTTTGATAAATTCATTATGATTTTTACCAATTAAAACACTTTTATACTTCCGGCATTCAGGCATGTCTGTTGTAACTATTGGTTTGTGTAAAGCCATGTACTCAAATATTTTTACTGGACTTGTTGCTAATGTAATATTATTTATTATAAAGGGAATGGTCAAAACATCGGCATATTTAGCATAATTTTTTAATACTTTATAATTTCTAGATCCTAAAAAATAAATATTTTTTTCATTATTTAAGTTTTCATCAAATGATTCATCATATTTTATACCAAATAAAACTATATTGTACTTATTAGTTTTGGCTAATTTTTTTATTAATTCATAATCAAACCATTTTGCTAATGCCCCATAATACATTATTATTGGCTTTTTATTTTTTATTATTACTTCAAATTCTTTTTCATATTTATAATTTTTATCATAAGTCTTAAAAAAATTATAATCTACTCCATTGCTTGAAAAAACTAAATTTTCTTTGCCTCTATGCTTTATTACATCTTTTTCTAAAGCATCTGCTGTTACTACAACATAGACATCTTTATTGGTCATTACATAATTATATTTGTCTATTATATTTTGTGGTATATTTTTTGTTCCAGCAAGTTCGGGAGATATATCATCTATATATTCATAAATAAATCCAAAACCATTTTCTATATAATTTTTAATGTTTTCAACTGATAATTTCCAATCTGTTGAATAAAGTTGAACATACTTTGATTTATTAATTTTCATTAGTTCTTTCATTAAAATTTTATTTAATGCCATGTTATTAAAATTAATCAAATATATATTTTTACTGTGATTTTTTAAAGTTTTTACTTTATCAGTCATAGT
>CALVSK010000055.1 GCA_944359015.1 uncultured Bacilli bacterium | reverse complement strand
TTTTTATTTTATTATAAAAAAATGTATGGTAACTAGAAAGTCATTTAAAGTTGTTATATAATTAATTAAGGGGGTAAAAATTGCTGTTGCTAAATTTTAAAGGGAGTGTTAAATATGCATTTAAGAAAAATAGAGTTAAAAGATAAAGAAAAAATAATGGATTTATTTAATGAATATAAAAATTTAAAGTCAATTGATAAATATGAAGGCTTTAAAAATTTAAAATATTTGGAATCTATGGAATTTGAAGCGTGGCTAAATATGCTTAAGAATAACGAAGATAAAAGTAAAATTCCTAGTAATTTTTCTATAAGTACGCAATACGTTGCGGTTTTGGATGATGATTTTATAATTGGTGGAGTGTGTTTAAGATGGGAAGATATACCATCTTTACTTCTCTTTGGAGGGCATGTTGGTTATAGTATAAGGCCTACTAAAAGAAATAATGGTTATGGAAATATAATATTAAAACTGGCACTTGAAGAATTTAAAAAAAAGAATAAAGATAAAGTTATGGTTAGTTGTAAAGATTTTAATATTGCTTCAAAAAAGATAATAGAAAAAAATGGAGGAACATTTTATGAAAGTTATTATGACAAGGAAAATGATATAACTTATTTAAAATATTGGATAAATATAGTTTAAAATTATAAATAATCAAATAACTAAAATTTATTATCTATAATATTATAAGAAAAAATAAAATCTTGTTTTAACTAAAACTTCTAATATAAGAAATTATTCAGTTATAAATGAATTAATGGTTTTATCTAATTTGAATCACATAGTGTTGAATTAATAAAAGAAAAAGCGAGGTATATATGAGATATTTGGGTAGTTCTACAATAAAAACCGATAGATTAGTGTTAAAAGCGCAGACTATGGATGAACAATATTATTTATGAAAAGTATTAATGATTCCCGAAGTTAACAAATATTTTTTAACTGTACCACAAAAATTTAGGGAAAAATTAAAAGATTGGAATATACAAAAAGAATATTATGAAGAAGATATGAAACATGCTAAGGATAAAGATGTATTTGGATGGAGCATATTTTTAAAAAAAACTGGTGAATGCATTGGACGACTTTCTTGTCATGAGAGAAATATAGAAGATGATTCTATTGATGACCCTAGTATAAGGGGCGTTGGGTGGTTAATAGATCCAAAGTATCAAGGACAAGGATATGCTACCGAAGCTGCTAAAGGAATAATCGATTACATGTTTTTAAAGTGTGAAATTAAAGAAATTATAACTGGAGCTGCTATTGCAAATGAACCTTCTTGGAGAGTAATGGAAAAATTGGGTTTTGAAAGATTAAAAAAAACTCGTATGGTACAATATACTTTTGTTGATGAACCAGTAGAAGATTTTGAATATATTCTTACAGAACAAAAGTATTTAGAATTTAATGAAAAAAATATAAAAAATAGATAAAGAAAAGTAATAAGGAAGTGACTAAAATGAATGAAAATCAAAATAAAGTTTTTAATAAAACGAGTATCAACTAGTTAATTACGATTTTTTACAATTCCTTTAAAAATTTTGTAAATAAGCGGTTGTGAGGTTTTAGAGTAAATTTTAAGAAAGCTATTAAATTTAGAATATGGGCTAACAAATTATTAAAACAATATATTGTTAAAGGCTACAATTTAAATGAAGATAGATTTTAAAAAGACAATAGAAGTGATTTAGAATATTTTAACGAATTACTAAAAAAATAAAATTAATTAGAACAAGTGAAAGAATTTTTTATCAAAAAATTACAGCCATATTTGCAGAATGTAGTATTGATTATGTTAAAGATAGTGAAATAGCAAATAATTTTTATAAAACAATACAAAATAAATTTCATTATGCTATCCCTTATCAAACTTCATTGGAAATTATATATAGCGGATTCAAATGAAGAATGTATGGGACTTGCAAGTTTTAAAAACTTGTCGAATGGTAAAACATTAAAAAGTGACAGAAACTTTGTTGTAGTTGACAAATATTAATTGATTGATACCGATTTATTGCAATAACTTAAGAAAAACTTTATAAATAAGGAAAAACGCAAATTCTGATTTTGCATAATTTGATTAAAAAATAGCAAAAATCACTCAAAAAGCATGAAAATAAACATAATTAAGTGATTCTATTAAAGAAATTTAATGGGTGATTACGACAATGCAATCCCTCTTATAATATAATTAGAAAGAAGGTGTAGATTTTGGATAACAATTTAGAAACAATATCAAATTTATTTGAAGACAATGAAATAAGAAGTATTTGGAATAGTGAAAAAGAAGAGTATTACTTTAGTATTGTAGATATTATTGCAGCATTAACTAATGCAAAGATTCCGAGAAATTATTGGAGTGATTTAAAAAGAAAACTAATTAATGAAGGAAGCGAACTGCACGAAAAAATCGTGCAGTTGAAAATGAAAGCTCAAGATGGTAAATTAAGAGAGACTGATACATTGGATACAAAAGGTATTTTAAGACTCATAGAATCAGTTCCAAGCCCAAAGGCAGAACCTTTCAAATTGTGGCTTGCAAATCTTGGAAGTGAGAGAATAGATGAAGTGTTTAATCCAGAGATAGCAGTTAATAGAGCAGTAGAATATTATCGAAGAAGGGGTTATAACGATAAATGGATAAAAACAAGACTTACAGGAATAGTGGATAGATTTAAATTAACAGATGTTTGGAAAGAACAAGGAATAACAAAAGATTATGAATATGGCATTCTAACAAATGAAATTTATAAGAGCTGGTCAGGTATGAAGTCAAGCGAATATAAAAAATTTAAAGGTATAAGAAAAGAATCCTTAAGGGATAATATGACCGATATCGAAGTTGCACTTACTGATTTAGGGGAAATTGTAACAAGAGAACTTGCAAAAGAACATAAACCATTTGGATTAGAGCAAAATAGATAAGTTGCAAAACGTGGTGGCAATATTGCTAAAATTACTAGAGATAATTTAGAAAAAGAATTAGGTAGAACGGTTATAAGCAACAAAAACTTTTTAAATTATAAATATATAGATGAAAAATTATTAGAAGATAAAAAGGAAAAAAATTAAGATGAAGACTAATTTGTTAAACAAAGATAAAAGTAATTGGAATGAACTAATTGAATTAGAAAAGAGCAATACTAAAAAAATGTTGGAAAAATATATAAAAGAATTATGTGATAATGGATAATATTTAGATAATATTTATATAACAAATGCCATTATGTGTGCAAGAAAAGGGAATCTTTATCGAGAAAATAATATTAATTTGAAAACATCAACTTTGAATTGCAGTGAGTATCTTTTAAAATAAATTGAAATCGTAAAACCAAAGGTAATTTTAACTTTAGGTTATTACTCTTTAGTGTTATTATCCAGAATATTTAATTATAGAATAGAATTCACTAAAGGAAACAATAATGAAACTTCCTGAAATAATGGCTAATAATTATGTTATAATTCCTTTATATCGTCAGTTGCCCAAATAAAAAAGGAAGAACAATTAACATAATATAAAAGAATATGGAAATATGTAGATTTAAAAATACAAAATAATAATGAGGAAGGTGTAAAAAATGATTGAAAATAATGATAAGTGGTTGCATAAAACGAGTATCAACTGCTTGATACCGATTTAGTAAACCCCTTTGCGAAATTCTTATAAATAAAGGGATTGTGAGATTTTAAATCTTGCACATTTTCTCAAATAAACTGCAAAAATGAACTAAATAAGT
>CALVSK010000054.1 GCA_944359015.1 uncultured Bacilli bacterium | reverse complement strand
TTTTTACAAAATATAATGGTAATCCTATTACTACAGCAAATCATGATGGACACATTGTAATTCCATTTAGCATGATGAAAGATGATAGTTATTTAAAAGATTATGAAAGGATTTATAATAAATATACAGATGTATTAAACAGTATGGGAGCACAACTTAATATTACTACTTTGCCAAATTAAAAGAACGAAATAATTCGTTCTTTTAATTTGGGGCATTAAATGCTTTAACAATTTTTGACCATATTTTGGTACTTGAATAATTTAATATTCCTACTTTATATACTTTTAAACCAAATTTTAGTAAGGCTAAAACAAATATTATTAACACAATTATAGAAATTAACATATCAAATATGGTAATTTGTCCTAATAAGAATAATGTTGGACTAATGAAAACTGATAAAAATGGTAAATACGAAATAAATCTTATAAATAAGGAACCATCAAACATTGCAGCCATAATTGCTAAATAATATCCTGCTATAGAAATCAACATAATTGGTGATTGTAATTGATTAAAATCTTCTATATTAACAGTCATCGATGCTAAAATACCTGCCACTAATGAATAAGATACAAAGGATAAAATTATTAAAATTATGGTTAATGGTATAATAAATATCAATTTGCCAAATATGCCAGATGCTTTTAATGTGTCTATTAAACTTCCAAAATCTATTGGTAAATCTACCAAAGATGCTCCTAGTAAATGGCTTATATAAAATCCTATTGCTACATATAAAACTAATAATAAACCTTGAATAATTACAAACAGATTACTCGCTAATACCTTTGACATTAAATGTTGTTTTGGTGAAACATTTGAGATAATTATTTCCATACTTCTAGTAGTTTTTTCTTCACAAATTTCCCCACCAACCATTTGAACTAAAAAGATTATTAACATAAAAAATGGTAATATTAATGTTGGAAAAACACTGCTCATTATTAAATCCATGTTTTCATCTGTTGATGTTTTTTCACTTAATATTGTTCTTTCTACTTCAATACTAGATGATATGTTTTGTAATATTGTGGGATTTATATTACTTTTTATCATTCCTATAGTAGTTTTAGTACTATTTAATGCTTGTAAGATGATTTGATAAGTTAAATTATCAATTTTTTCATTACTTATAACTTGAGCTGTTAAAAATTTTTCATCATCTCCATTAAATACTACTATTACTTCATCATTTTCTAATTCATCTTTTAAAGAATTTAAGTCGCTGGCACTTTTTTCTACAATTATGTTTTCTTCTTCCGAAATTGCTTCAATATTATTGGCAAAATAACTATAAGCAGATTCTGTATTATCAATCACTATAATATTTGTGTCATTGGCAAAATCTCCACCAAAAAATTCAATTATCGAAGAAATATTCATAAGACAAACTAAAGCAATTAATAAAATAATATTTGTAATTAAAAACCATTTGGATTTTATTTTTTTATTTAAACTTAATTTAGTTAAATACCAAAATTTTTTATTCATGGATTCCACCTACTTTTTCAATAAATATTTCATTAAGACTTGGCTCAACTAAAACATATTTTGTAATTTCCAAATCCTTTATTGCCTCAAAAACATCTTTAGCAATATTTTTGTTTTCAATTTTTATTTCATATTCTCCTTTTATTTTATTAATGCTTAAAACTCCTTTTATCTTATTTAATTTCTCTATATTTAAATTGTTTCCTCGTACCAATATATTTTTTATGCCATAACTTTCTTTAATATCAGATAATTTACCATTAAGTATGGCTTTACCTTTAACTAATATTATTAATTTTTCGCAAAAATCTTCAATGTATTCCATTTGATGCGATGAAAAAATAATTGAACAACCTTTATCTTTTAATTCTTTTATTGCATCTTTAAGTAATTTAACATTAATAGGGTCCAATCCTGTAAATGGCTCATCTAAAATTAATAATTTAGGTTCATGGATTACAGCAGAAATAAACTGAATTTTTTGTTGGTTACCTTTAGATAATTCTTTTATTTTACGGTCTTTATAACCAGTAATTTCAAATTTTTCTAACCATTTATCAAGTCTTTTTTCTATTTCTTGCCTATTTAATCCTTTTAACGTACCATAAAATTCTATTTGTTCTTTTACAGTTAATTTTGTAAGCAAACTTCTTTCTTCAGTAACAAAGCCAATTTCATCGGAAATGTCATAATTAATTTTTTTACCATTTAATAATACTTCTCCATTATTTGGCTCTAAAAGTCCCATAATAACTCTAAAAGTTGTTGTTTTACCTGCCCCATTTTCTCCAAGTAAGCCAAATATTTCTCCATCTTCTAACAAAAAAGATAAATTATCTACAGCAACTAATTTATCATACTTCTTTGTTATATTTTTTACACTTAACATACATATCCTCCAACATATGATTATTATAATATAAATGAATTATAAAAAAAAGAGGTAATTTCCTCTTTAATAAAATGCTCCACCCCAAATAATGGCAAGTAATATAAATAATATTAATACTATAAAAGCATAATTAGCAGTAAAACCATTGCCATCACAAGGATTGCATTCTTTTTTACAACAACTCATGTTAACCTCCTTAAATTATTATTTAGATAAAAGCCCCTACTATAATTATTAATAAAATAAATAATACTAAGATTATAGCAGCACCAAGGCCATTTCCACAATGATTCATAAGTCATTCCTCCTTTATTTGTCTTTTCATTAGTATTGTATGGTAACTTTAAATAAGTGTGAGTGCTTTTTATCAGTGAAAAAATAGGGATTTTGTTGTATTTAAAAATAAAACTTGCTATAATATTTTGGTAAGGAGAGATAGAAATGAAGAAAAAAATATTTGGATTATGTCTAGTATTACTATTAGCTAGTGGTTGTGGTAAAATACCAACTTTAAAAAATGGGGATGAAGCAATAGTAACATTTGAAAATGGTGAAAAAATAAGTGTTGATGATTTTTACACTCAAATTAAAGATAGTTTTGGATTACAAACTTTAATTAATATGGTTGATACTTACGTATTAGAAACTGAATTTAAAGATTATGTAGAAGAAGCTCATGAACAAGCGGATTCTTATATCGATGCCTTTATTGAAACTTACGGTGGTGAAAATGAATTTTTAGAAGTTTTACAACAACAAACTGGATACCAATCAATAGATGCTTATCGTGAATATATGTATGTATCACTTCTTCAAAGTCATGCTACTGAAGAATATGCTAAATTACAAATTACTGATGAAGATGTTGAAGAATATTATAATGAAAAAGCCATTGGAGATATGGAAATTGCTCATATATTAGTTACACCAAATGTTGATGATGATGCAACTGATGATGAAATTGATGAAGCTGAAAAAAAATCTAAAGATACTATTAAAGAAATTATTAGTAAACTTGATGAAGCAAAAAAGAATAAAGAAGATATTGAAGAAAAATTTAGTGAACTTGCTAAAGAATATTCAGAAGATGAATCTACAAAAGATGATGGTGGAAATTTAGGAAAAATAAATTATGGTGATTTATCCGACTCTTATGATGAATTAATTGATGCCGCAACTAAATTAAAAGACGGAGAATATTCAACTGAAGTTATAACAACAGAACTTGGATATCATGTAATTTTAAAAATTAAAACTTATGAAAAAGATACTCTTGAAAATTTAACTGATGATATTAAAGAAACACTTGGTGAAGAATATATGAATAATAATACTGATGCTATGATTAAAGCATTACAATATTACCGCAAAGAATATGACATGGAAATAGTAGATAGTGAAATAAATAAACAATATTCAAATTACATGCAAAATTTACTATTATCACTACAACAAACAACTACAACAGAATAATCCAATAAAAATCCACGCCTATAAGATGTGGTTTTTGGTAAAGGCCTATAAGGCCAAATACTGGCGGCCTCCATTTGGAGGCTTTTTTGGTTTGCCAATCGCCT
>CALVSK010000053.1 GCA_944359015.1 uncultured Bacilli bacterium | reverse complement strand
TAATAAACGTTCTACAATCAAACGCATGTCCTGAAAATTGTTTAAATTCTTGTGACAGACCAGCACTTGGAGGAGGATCAAACTGTATAGTATGTAACACTAGACCAATAATGATATATGGATGCAACGGTACTCCATGGAGCATGCCTACTACGAGAACAAACACAACATGTACTGACGGAACAACAACTGGATGCTCTAATGTGTTTAGAGTTGAAAAAGTTGATGATTGCTGCTGTACATTCCGTGTGCTAGCGCCTAACACAGATACGACAAGTATATATCCATATGTAAGTACAGATTCAATATTTACAATAAACATTAATTGCATATGTGGTGTAAGATGTTTAAACGATACTTATGTAGAATGCTTATAAAAAAATAAACTCCTAAATTTTAGGAGTTTTTATTTACATAAATATTTGAAGTGAGAAAACAAATATGCTATAATTTAAAGTACAAGGAAGTGTAAGAATGAAAAAAAATAATTTATTGTTGTTATGTATTATAGTAATTTTGTTAGCTATACTATGTTTCTTTATATGGAAATATATAAAACCTAGTGATAGTCAAGATAAAGATGCTATTAGATTTAGCGAAGAATATACGAAGGTTTCAGAAGATAATGTATTTGATTATGTAAGTGCGACAAAAATTATAGATATTTTGAAAAATGGAACTGGTGTTGTTTATTTAGGATTTCCTGAGTGTGCATGGTGTCAACAGTATGTCGTATACTTAAATGAAGTGGCTAAGGAAAATGACATTGAAACTATTTATTACTTTAACATTAAAGATGCTAGAACAAATAATACTGAGAGCTATAAGAAGATAACTGAACTGTTAAAAAATTATTTACCTACTGATGACGAAGGAAATGAAAGAGTATATGTCCCTGATGTAACATTTGTAAAAGATGGAGTTATTCTTGGGCACGACAATGAAACATCAATAGTTACTGATGAGGATGGAACACCAGATACATACTGGACAAGTGAAAAAATATCTAATTTAAAGACGAGGTTATCTAATTACATGAATTTAATAAAAGAAACGACTTGTACAAATTGTAACTAATTGTTTCTTTTTTTTTTATAATATTGTATAATTAAATAGGTGATAAAATATGTATTGGCATTATATTGTTATATTATTAATATTAATAATAATTTCATTTATTGTTATTAAAATGAATAAAAAAGACTTTAATATAAAAATAAATAAGCTAATTGAATATTTAGGTGGGAAAGATAATATACTTGATGTTGAATCAAACCTATCCAGATTAAAGGTTACTGTAAGAGACGTTAGTATAGTAAATAAAGATGGTATACAAAAGTTAGGCGCTAAAGGAATTGTTGAAATTGATAATCAATTAAAAATAATATATGGGCCTAATGCTAAACAATTGAAGAAATATATTAAAGATTTAAAATAATACAAATTCTTATAAAAAAATGCATAATTCGACAAGTTTCGACACGGTATAGTTGTATCATAAAATTGAGGTGAAATTATGTATTTTTTTGATGCTTTATTGTTTAATATTATTACTATTACATATCCGTTGTTCTTATACTTTTTTTATTCAATAAAAAAGAAGAATTTAAACGAGAAAAAAAGTAAAACATTATTGGATATATCACTACTAAGTAGTTTCTTTATGTGTTTGTATTTTAATAATTCCATAAATGAAACTGAACAAATGATACTTATTACTCTTCCAGTACTTTTTGCTTTTTTATACAAAAGAACTAATATAACAATTTTTATGAATATAATTATAATAGATTTACTTTTTACAAAAGATAATTACAGTATGTTAGGTGGCTTAGTACTAATAAGTGTATATTATTTTGTATATAATATATATTTAAGAAAAACATTTTCAAATAAAAAATTTATAAATATATATTCGATAATAAATATATCATTTTATATATTTTTTAGTATACCTTATTTAAAAAGTAGTGAAGAAATAGTTATTATTGTTTCAACATCAATTATATATTTTATAATTAATATAATTATTGCTTGTTTTATAAAGGAAGAGAAAGAAATGATGAATATATATTTAGCGATGAGAGATGTAGAAAAAGAAGATCATATACAAACTTCGCTATTTAAAATTACTCATGAAATAAAGAATCCTTTAGCTGTTGTAAAAGGATATATCAGCTTATTTGATGTAAATAACCCGGAAAAGAGTAAAAGATATATAGATATAATTAATAATGAGGTAGATAGATCACTTGAACTATTAAATGATTTTAAAGATTTATCAAGGGTAAATGTAATAAAAAAAGACATGAAAATAATTGATTTGTTTGATGATATAAAACAAACAATGGTTCCTTTATTCAAGGCAAAAAAAATAAAATATGAGATTAAGTGTGAAAGTGATATTACAATAAATGCAGATTACAATAGAATGAAACAAGTTTTAGTAAATTTAATTAAAAACTCTATTGAAGCCTCAGATAAAGATAAAAGTTTAATTACATTAACTACGTTTTACTCTAATAGTTCACTTTATATTATAGTTAAAGATAATGGCGAAGGAATGGATAAAGAAACTTTAGAAAAAATTTTCACTCCTTTTTATACTACAAAGCATTACGGTACTGGTTTGGGAGTATGTCTTTCAAAAGAAATAATAGAAGCACATAATGGCTCATTAAATTACACATCTATACCTAATAAAGGAACTATAGCCAAAATTGTGCTTCCAATTTAATACATATATGGCCCATATGGTGGGTATGGTCTTGGTGGATAAGGTCTAGGTGGAACTGGTCTAGGTCTATATGGGTTAAAAATAGCAGTTGCTACCCCGCCTGTAAGTGCTCCCAATAAAAAAGGTCCAGCAAAAGGCACGAATCTATCATCACCTGGATACTTTTTATAAGTAATATTTCTAAAACCATTATAATACATAAAAAACACCTCGCTTACTATAAAATATGCGAAGTGTTTTATTTTGTTATAGACTTTTTAATCTATAAAAATTAAATGATGGCTTATTATTAAATCTATAACTAACATCTTTAGTACCAAGCCCACTACTAACATAAATCAAAGTATCATTGACTTCATAAAATGGTTTTTTATATTTAGTGCTTCCCCTACTTTCAAACAGCCCGCCATAAAAAGGCAAAACAATACTGCCATTAAGTGAATTACCGGCAAGTATTAAATCAACATCATCACGACTTTTTAAAACAGAAGTTGCACTGTCGCCTTCATGCATCAAAAGGATTTTAAAATACGCGTCTTTATTTGTATCAGAGTCAACAAGTTCAAATGCAGTATCTAAATTTATAGCATCACTAATCGAACTAGCTAAACCAGCAACATAGATTGGCGTCAAAGCCTTATTATAGACAAAAGTACCAGAATTATTTAATACTATAAAATCTGAATCAGTCATTACAATAGTAAATTCGTCTCCGTCTTCATCACCTTTAACAGCAAACTTACCAATAGTGTAATCAATTTCTTTTAAAACACTAGAAAGTTCTTGGGTCTCTTCATCAGTCAAGCTCTTACCTTTACTCAAAAGACCTCCAGTAAAAAATACTAAATCAGGTTTAAGTTCATTTATGCGCTCTACCATATTTTTAATATCATCTATGTTTACAGTACTTTTATATAACAAATCAGAAAAATGTACAATTTTAATGCCACTAAAATTATATGGAATTTTCTCATCAGTAATTCTATACTCTTTTACAATTAAACCTTTCGTCCCTGCATATCTGGAATACATTATTAAACCAATGCAGATAATCATTATAAAAATTAATGTATTAATAAATTTTCTATTAAAGTTGTTGTTTGTTTTAGTTTCTTTTTCGATTTCTTTTTTTTCTTCCATAAAACACCTATACAAACAAAATTAACAATGAATAAACAATTCCATTATGGAGCATATGAACAAAAATATTTACCCAAATATTATCAGTTTTATAATAAATAACAGAAAAAGCAAAACCAAGTGACCCATAAGGAATTATATACAATAAATCCAACATATCTTTTGCAGATTCAATTCCTGA
>CALVSK010000052.1 GCA_944359015.1 uncultured Bacilli bacterium | reverse complement strand
CGGACTTGAACCGACATGGTATTGCTACCAACGGATTTTGAGTCCGCCGCGTCTACCATTCCGCCACTCGGGCACAAATAGATTATAACATAAAACAAAAATTATTCAAACCTTTTTAGTATAAAAATTTTTTGGTATACTTATAATAGGAAGGTGAAAATAATGTTAAATGGAAAAGTTGCAATTATAACTGGAGCAACTAGAGGAATTGGTTTTGCAACAGCCAAATTATTTTTAGAAAATAATGCAAATGTTGTAATATTAGGAAGTAAAGAAGAAAGTGTTAATACCGCTTTGGAAAAATTAAGTAAATATAAAGAAAAAATTTTAGGATTTTGGCCAAATTTAAATGAAGAAAATGAAATTGAAGAAATATATAAAAAGGTATATGAAAAATTTGGAAAAATAGATATTTTAATAAACAATGCAGGAATATCATCAAGTACACCGTTAGAAAACTATCCTTATAGTGAATTTCAAAAAATAATAAATTTAAATGTAAATGCATTGTTTATTTGTTCAAAATTAGTAGTTCCATACATGAAAAAAAATACTGGTGGTGTAATATTAAATACATCATCAATGGTATCCATTTATGGTCAACCATCAGGTTGTGGCTACCCTACGAGCAAATTTGCTGTAAATGGATTAACCAAATCACTAGCACGCGAATTAGGAAAATACAACATTAGAGTAAATGCTGTAGCACCAGGAGTAATAAATACAGAAATGGTATCATGTTTACCAAAAGAAGTAATTGACCCTATAATAAAAAGCATACCAATTGGAAGAATCGGCGAACCAATAGATATAGCAAATGCATTTTTATATTTAGCAAGCCCAATGGCAAGTTTTGTAACTGGAGCAATATTATCAGTAGATGGTGCTGGAATGGTATAGTAAAGTGTAAATTAGCACTTTACTTTTTTAATATTCCATAAATAAATTTAGATTCATCAAAAAACAAAAAATTATGTCTAGGATAATAAGTCAATAAGGCAAATAAAACATAAACAAGCACAATTAAAATTATGGGCATTATTTTAATATTTAAGTCATCCATTTTTAAAATATAATAACCTAAAAATTCCATTAAACAATAAGTCCCCAACATAAGAGTAATAGCAACAAACATATTTTCTCCAATTAACTTATAAATTGGAATAAATATAATTAAATAAAAAATTACTCCTAAAATACCTTTAGTAATTATTTCAACATAAAAATTATTATGTTTAATTTTAAATTTATTCATCAAAATCAAACTAATTAATGAGCCAAAAATAATAACCCCAAAAATAATTTTCATATGTTCCCAAATACTTTCATTAACTGGAAAAAATATAGAAGTTAAAAAGCAAGGTATTAAATCATAAACAAAATGCCAAACAAAAGATAAAACAAAAAAAACTATAACATTAATTATTTTAATTTTTTTTAAAGTCATATTATCACCTACTAATAATATGACTTTTTAACTAATAATTATCCCAATTTCTTGCAATAAATTTAAAATTTGTTCTAAAGAAAATATAATACCAGCAAAATTATTTACATTACCTTTAATACTTTTTATTTTTGATGAACATAAATCTAAATCTTGAGCCTTTAAATCTATTAATTCAATTGTTTCAATATCATTATTAAAAAATTTAACATTTTTAACAAAGGTATTGTTCATAAAAATATAAAAAACATTACAAATAGATAAATCAGAATCAACTATAATTCCACTATTAAAATCAACATAAACTAGTTTACTATCTTCAAATAATGTTTTTTTTATATCACAAAGTAAAAAATTAATATTTGTTAATTTAGAATTTTTAAAAATACAATTTCTAATAATTAAATTATCAAACAGACAATCTACAAATTCACACTTAATAAATTGCAAATTATTAAATTGCAAAACACTAAAATTTACTTTTTCAAAAACACAATTTGTAAAAATTATATTATCAAAATTATTAAATTTTATATCATCAATTTTAAAAGTTATATTTTTTACTTCGGAATTATTTACTAAATCACTTAGCATCATTATTTTCTTCCTTATAAATTGAAGTAAACAAATCTTGTTCTTCACTATTACTGGTATTACCAACAGGAAGTTCTGGTAAATCAGAAATAGATGCTAAACCAAAATAATCCAAAAATTCACTCGTAGTTTTATATAAATTAGGTTTACCAGGAAGTGCACTTTTACCAGATATTTTAATTAAATCTTTAGCCAATAATTTTCTAATCATATTTACACTAGAAATCCCACGCAATTCATCAATTTCCATCCTAGTAATTGGTTGATTATAAGCAATAATTGCCAAAGTTTCCAAAGCAGACTGGCTAAGAACATCACTATTTTTCGAAGTTAATAATTTTTGATAATAAACTTTATGTTCTTGTTTTGTTGTCAATTTAAAAGATTCTCCAATAAAACTAATACGTATTCCCCTATTTTCTTTATTATATTCTTCTCTTAGTTTTTTTAATAATTCTTGAGCATCACTTTTATTTATAGACATAATATCACATATATTATCTAAAGTAATTCCTTCATCACCAACAACAAATAATAAACCTTCCAAAATTGCTAATTTATCCATTATTTTACACCTTTTCTATTAAAATATCTTTAAAATTTTCATCTTGTTTAATAGTAATTTCTTGATTTTTACATAAATCCAATATAGATAAAAAAGTAACAATAACTACTTCTTTATTATAATTCTCAAATAAACTAAAAAAACTTACTTTATTATTATTTTTTAAGAAATCTCTTATATAGTTTTTTCTTTCTTCTACACTTAATTCTTTTTTAGTTATCTTAGTATTAAGTGGTTTTTGATAAAACATTCTTTTTTGTAATTCAACCATGGCATCCCGTAAAACATTAGGTTCTAAACTACCTTCAAGTTTCAATTTTTCATCAAAAAAATTATTAATATTTTCGGGAACTTTAGTATAATATTGACTTCTTTTTTCCTCTAAATCTCTAAAAACATTAGAAATGGACTGATACTTTTCATACTCGATTAATTTATTTTTTAAATCTTCCTCACTATTTATTGTAAAATCACTATCTTCTTCATTATCATTATCCAAATTAAGAAGTAACCTACTCTTCAAATGAATTAATTCTGAGGCCATAACAAGATATTCACTTGTACTATTTAAATCATTTTTATCAATTTCATTAATAAACTCTAAATATTTATCTATTATATATTTTGTATCAATATCATAAATATCCATTTTAGAACTTTTAACTGAATGTAACAATAAATCTAAAGGACCTTCAAAATCATTAATGCACAATTTCATTATTCACCTAATTACAAGTATAACCACTTGCTTCTAACTCAAAATTCATTACCTTAGCATCAGTATTCAAAGGATAATATATTTTCGAATTAAACGCATTTTCAGTAACATAATTTAAATTAATACTAGTAGAAAAAGTAAGCAAATTATTTTCTACATTAACTGAAGAAGTAATACCATTAATACTATTATAAGTAGTGGATAAAGCTACATAACTACTATATAAAGAACCATAATTGGCATCAGTAGCTTCAACTTGAAAAACATCATCAATTGCATAAACTTTATTATCTTTTAATAAATAACTAACAACTTCATAATCTTTTTGACATTTTAAAGTACCATTCCCCGCATCATCAGTATTAACTATATGAGCAGGATATTCATCTACAGTTATTTTAGAAATTGAAATAATACCAGGGTTACTAGATTTTAAATCATAAGTTAATATTTTTGTTTCCGAAGGAGCAATACTTGTATCTCTTAACATTATTCTTTGAATAAGCATTTTTCCACTAGTATAAAGATTAACAAAATAGTTAAAAGAAGAAAACTCCAACATATTTTCTGTTTTATTAGTAACAGAAAAAGAAATTGTATCATTTTCAACAACTATATTTGAAAAATCAAATTCTTCCATTTCTATTTTCAAATCTGAAGATATATTATATTCTTCTATTTCTTCTACTTCTTCTTCATCATTATCTTCATCAACAGGATTATTTGGAATATTAGTAGTTATATCCCCATTATTCAAATAATTATTTACATACAATGTTATATCTGGTAAATATATTGCTACAGCAATAAAAATAGCAAAAATAAATATTATCCACAAAACACTACCACGTTTTTCTTTTTTTGTCATTAATACAATTGGTTTTA
>CALVSK010000051.1 GCA_944359015.1 uncultured Bacilli bacterium | reverse complement strand
ATAAATTCAAAAAATCGCCATATAGACGATAATTTTGTTTTGCTTATTTTGGTCACTATGTCTTGACAAAAATCAATAATTAAAAGTGTTTTATTTACAAAACCCAAGTTTTATGATAGTATAAAAGACTATTAAGGGAAAGTTGGGGGTATAATGTCAAATAATGCATTTATTAAATTTAAAGATTATTTAAAAGAATTAAGAGAGAGTTTAAAAAAAGAGAAAAAAAATAAAGAAAAAACACTAACGATTTTTCGTGATGTTATGCAAAATAAAGCAACAACATTTTTATTAAAAAAAGAAGTAGATAAACTACATGACCTTTATGGTAACATAAATAATACTTCAACAGATGAAATATTAAGTAATTTTAGATGTGATTTAGAATTTTGGATTGAACAAGACGGAGAATATATAAAAAATATTCAAATATTAATTAATGCTTTAGGAAATGATAGTGCCATAAATATAATAAATGATGTTAATCTTTTGATATTTTGTTTAATTGAAGCATATCAAGCCTCAAAAATAAGTTATAAAGACTTTAAAACCATATTAGGTTCTGCAATAAAGTTTAATAGTAAAAAAGTTAAACGTTTTGAAAATACGCAAATGAAACCATTAATTATTCAACTTGGCAAATATTTCTCTATAGATGGAAAATTTTTAGTTCATGAAAACCCTAATATTTTTGCAATGTTAATGAAAGAGTTATTTGTTTCTAACCCAAAACCATATTATTGTTCAATTGACTATCCTAGACAATTAATTGAATTATTAGAACAAGTTAAAAACGGCATGGTTAGTGATTATGAAGAAGAATATTTAAAAAAATTAATGAGTGATTTAGAAGAGGAACCAGTTATTAAGCTCGCTTCAAAAGAAATAATTTTTGCTAAGGAAGATGAACAAGCTACTCACGAAGAAAGCCAATCAATCTTTACTGAAGAAGAACAAGAATTATTAAAAAAAGCTTCGCAAGAAATAGACAATTACAGTGAAAAATCCAAACAATTAGTAGATATTTTAAAGGATTTACAAAATTTAGATGCTTTACAAAAAGAATGCTTGCCAGAAGATATGGAATATTTAAATGAAGAAAAAACAAGTCTTTTTGAAGCATTAAGAATTTTAATTACACCATGGGAACAAGAAAAAGCAAAAACCAACTTAATTTATTTAGTAGATAATAATTGTAATCCATACATAAAAGGAGATTTAGAAGAGATAGATAATAGTGTTAAAAAGAGAGTATATGGTTTACTAGGAAAAATTAAAAAGGAAAATACAAAAAATTTTAGAAGAGTAGAAATGACTCATAACCCTGGATTTAACGTAATGGAAGTAAACAATAAAGATATTCATATTGTTTTTTTAGAAATTAGCACAGGAATATATTTAGTTTTAGGGGCTAGTTATGTCGGAAAAAATTATAAAGAAATAACTAATAGAATAACATATTCTGGAAATACAGAATATATAAAATCACTTATGAGTGGAATAAAAGATAAAGAATTTAGAGAAAAGATATTATTAGAACAACAAGCATTTGAACATGGAATGAAACTAGTTAGAAGTGTTGACAATTAGACAAAAATATAGTATATTTTAATAGTAATTATCTATTTATTTTAGTAAATTAATAAAAATTTTTAGAGAGCAAATATTTGGTGAAAATTTGTATTTGATATTAATTGAAGACGAATAAATACAAGGATAAATGTAAATCTGCATTAAAGATAAAAGAGCATAAATTCTATGAATTAAGGTGGCACCGCGGTAAAACCGTCCTTAAATTATAGAATTTTTTTATTTATAAGGAGGAAAGAAAAATGCAATTAAACACAGATTACAATATTAAAAATGTTGGTGAAAATGTAAAATTAAATGGTTGGGTAGCAAAAGTACGAAATTTAGGAGGAATAATATTTATTGATTTAAGAGACAGAACTGGAGTAATCCAATTATTAGTAAAACCTGAAAGTAAATCATATAAAGAAGCATTAGAGTTAAAAAATGAATATGTTATAAGTGTTGAAGGAACAATAGTTGCCAGAGAAAACGCTAATAAAAATATTGCAACCGGAGAAATAGAAGTAGTAGTTAATAATTTAGAAATATTAAATACTTCATTAGAAGTACCGTTTGAAATAAGTGATACAACAACAGCATTAGAAGACACTAGATTAAAATATCGTTATTTAGATATTAGAAGAAATAATATAAGCAATAAACTAATAACTAGACATAAAGCAATATTGGCAGTTAGAAATTTTTTAGATAAAGAAAGATTCATAGAAGTGGAAACCCCAATTTTATGTAAGAGTACGCCAGAAGGGGCAAGAGATTATTTAGTGCCTTCGAGAGTTAATAAAGGAAAATTTTATGCGTTACCACAATCCCCGCAAATATTTAAACAATTATTAATGATTGGAGGAATAGGACGTTATTTTCAAATAGCAAAATGTTTTCGTGACGAAGATTTAAGAGCAGATAGACAACCAGAATTTACCCAAATAGATATAGAAATGAGTTTTGTTGATGAACTTGATGTTATGGCTCTAGCAGAACGTCTAGTAGCTCATATTTTCAAAGAAATTAAGGGGATAGATATAAAATTGCCATTAATGAAAATGAAATATGATGATGCAATAGCAATATATGGTTCCGATAAACCAGATTTAAGATTTGATATGAAAATACAGGAAGTTACAAATTTATTTTCTAATACAACAGTAAGTTTTATAAAAGAAAATATAGAAAATGGTGGAATAATTAATGCTATAGTAGCCAAAAATGCTGCAGACAAATATTCAAGAAAAGAAATAGACAAACTAACTGATTATGTAAAAACATATAAAGCAAATGGCTTAATATACTTAAAATTAGAAGAAGAGTTAAATGGTTCAATTAGTAAAATAATAAATGAAGAAGAAAAAAATAAAATTATAAGTGAATTAAATTTAGAAAAAAATGACATAGCCTTTTTTATAAGTGGAAAGAAAAGTGTGGTAAAAACAGCACTTGGAGCCCTAAGGTGTAAGTTAGGACGAGACTTAAATTTAATTGACAAAAATGATTATAAAATGCTTTGGGTAGTTGATTTTCCAGCTTTTGAATGGAGTGAAGAAGAAAATCGTTTTATGGCAACACATCACCCATTTACAGCACCAAAAGATAGCGATGTTGACAAATTATTAAATGATAAAGCCCATTGCTATTCAAAAGCATATGATATAGTAATCAATGGTTATGAAGCTGGAGGCGGCTCAATACGTATCCATGATGAAAAAATACAAGAAAAAATGTTTGAAGCATTAGAACTAACACCACAACAAATAAGAGAAAAATTCGGATTTTTTGTAGATGCTCTCAAATATGGTACACCACCTCATGGTGGATTGGCATTTGGTATGGATAGATTGGTAATGCTTTTAACAAATACTGAAAATATTCGAGATGTTATAGCCTTTCCTAAAACAGCAAGTGCAAGTGATTTAATGAGCGATTGCCCAAATAATGTTGATGAATATCAGTTAAAAGAATTAGGAATTGCCATAAAAAAATAAATAATATAGATAAGTAACTAAAAAACTTATCTTTTTTTAATTTGACATTATAAAATAAAAAAGTTATAATAACTGACAAAAAGAAGGAAAATTTCATGGAATTTACTAAAGAGCAAAAAGAAAAAATACAAAATTTTATAGACGCTTATAAAAATTATTATTCAGAGCCACTTCAAAAACTTTTTTTAGAAATTTATACTGCTGAAGAAGTACAAAATTATGATTTTATAATGCAAATACTTAGTTATTTATTTCCAGGCAAAATTATAAAAGAAAGAAATGTATACACAATGTTTTTAGAATATTTATTAAATAGATTTCCAAATATAGACCGCAAAAAAATTTTAGAAGTAGCTAGTGGATACTTACCAGGATTTTCATTAATATTAAAAGAAAAAATAAAAAGAAATTTACAATTAACATGTATGGACCCAAAAACTATTCCGATAAAAATGGAAGGTATAAAAACTAAAAAAGAACAATTTACCCAAGATACTGATACAACAATTTATGATATATTAATTGCAACATGCCCATGTGATGCATTGGATGATATAGTTGCTAGCATATTAAAAAGGCCAAAAGAAATCTGTGTGCAATCGTGTCCATGCAGAAAAAATTCCTTTTATAATTTATGGGAATTTCGTTACTACATAGATGCATTAGTTGATAAATTACAAGTATTAAAAGATGATGGTTATGAAGTATATTGCGAAAATACAGAAGCTAGCACATATACTATGGCACCAGCATTTAGTGTTTTAAAAAGAGAATATCCAAAAATTCAATATCTTAAAAAATAAATTTTTAAAAATGATATATTAAAACTATCGTTTTT
>CALVSK010000050.1 GCA_944359015.1 uncultured Bacilli bacterium | reverse complement strand
CATCGAGGAATATATAATAAAAATGTCAAAGATAATTCCTACGAAGCGTTAGTTGCTGGATTAAAAAGTGATAAGTATATAGGTATTGAAACTGATTTAAGAGTTACAAAAGATAATATATTTATTTTATATCATAATGTAATGTATAATGGTAAATTAATAAATAAATTAAATTATAATGAATTAAAAAATATATGTAAATTAGAAGATATATTAAAAATTAAAACAGATAAGATAATATTAATAGAAATAAAAGATTTTAATATTAATATAAAAAGATTAATAAAGATATTAAATAAATATAAAAGAAATATAATGCTTATGTCATTTAATAGTAAAGTTATAAAGAAAATTAAAGAATATACAAATAAATATAAATTAGGGGTATTAAATTATATATTAAATAGCGATGATGAGTATGAATTTGATTTTATATGTTTACTTGATGCAATAGCATCAGATTACATTATAAATAGTTTTAAAAAAAGAAATATTAAAGTAATTATATATGCGGTAATAAACGCTAATAAAAATTATACGTATATAATAGATGATTACAAATTAAATAAAAAATAGTGTTAAATAATGAAATGAATTTTATAAAAAAGTACTTTTAATAATAAAAAAAGTATTTTTTATTGTATAATTATATTAAGGTGATTAATTTGAAAATTATTGTTTCTGCTGGAGGTACTGGAGGACATATTTATCCTGCCTTAGCAATTATAAAAAAATTTCAAGAAAAAGAAATAAATTTAGAAGTTTTATATATAGGTACACATGATAGAATGGAAAAAGAAATAGTACCTAAAATGAATATTAAATATATTCCAATTGAAATATATGGATTTAGTAAAACAAAAATATTTAGAGATATAAAAAATGTATATTTGATTTATAAAGCAATAAATAAATGTAAAGAAATTATGAAAGAATTTAAACCCGATATAGTAATAGGGGTCGGTGGCTATGTGACATATCCAGTTATAAGGGCAGCCCATAGTTTAGGGATTAAAACATTTATTCATGAACAAAACAGTATTGCTGGAAAATCTAATATTACTCTTTCTAAATATGTTGATTTAGTTGGTGTATCATTTAAAAATTCTAGTCAATATTTTAAAACGGCAAGAAAAGTGGTATACACAGGTAATCCTTGTGGTGAAAATGCATTAACAATAAAAAAAATACCTAAAACTGAAATAGGATTTAAAGAAAGTGACAGATTAATAATAATTGTTGCTGGTTCATTAGGAAGTGTAACATTTAATCAAAAATTTAAAACATTTTTAAATATAGTAGGTGAAGAAAAATATAAAATATTATATGTAACTGGGAAAAATTATTATGATGATTTTATAAAAGATGCAAAATTTCCTAAGAATGTAAAGGTAGTACCATATTTTGATAATTTAGCAGGACTTATGAAAAGTGCAGATTTATTAATATCTAGAGCAGGTGCAAGTACAATAAGTGAAATTTTAGCATTAAAGATACCTAGTATATTAGTGCCTAGTCCTTATGTTGCAAATAATCATCAATATTATAATGCTTTAGATTTAGTAAATATGAATGTAGCCATGGTAATTGAAGAAAAAAATTTAAATCCTGATACAATCTTAATTACTATAAATGAACTTATGTATAATGAAAAAAAATACAATGAAATGAAGAAAAATTTAGAAAAATTAAATAATAAAGATGCATCAACAATTATTTATAATCATATAAAGGAATTAATTAAATGAAAGATTTTGGAGAAGTATTAGAAAATATAGATTTAAAAAATTATAATACCTATGGAATTAGTGTAAAAGCAAAGTATTTAGTTAAACCATATAATAAAGTAAGTTTAATTAAATTAATAAAGTATTTAGATACTAACAAAATAAAATGGTACCTTTTAGGTGGCGGTTCAAATGTTATATTACCTGATGAATATTTTGATGGTGTAATAATTAATTTAAGTAATTTAACCGCATACGAAGTGACAGGTGATGAAATATATGCTGAAGCCGGAATATATTTAACAACTTTAATAGATAAAATGTTAGATGATGGGTACACAAATTATGGAGTATTAAAAGGAATACCAGGGCAACTTGGCGGAGCAATAGTAGGAAATGCTGGAGCATATGGCATAAATATTTTTGATTACTTAAATAGTGTATTTATAATTGATGAAAATTATGAAATAAAAGAGATAAAAAAAGAAAAAATTGATTATGATTACAGATGGACAGAGTTTAAAAATAAAAAAATAGTAATAGTAGCAGCAAAAATTAAAGGAGTAAAAGGTGATGTAGCCCTAATAAAAGAAGAGATTAGCAAAAATTTTATAAAAAGAAAAAATACTCAACCTTTAGAATATAAGAATGCTGGCTCAGTTTTTGCAAATCCTCCGGGTTTAGCGGCAGGGTATTTAATAGAACATTCAGGCCTAAAAAACATAAGCGTCGGTGGAGCAAAAG
Source organism: uncultured Bacilli bacterium (assembly GCA_944359015.1). Taxonomy (GTDB): domain Bacteria; phylum Bacillota_I; class Bacilli_A; order RF39; family UBA660; genus Onthocola_B. The sequence goes on along the minus strand of CALVSK010000050.1, from coordinate 1,961 downwards.
TAAGTGAAAAACATGCTAATTTTATAATTAATTATAATAATGCAACAAGTCATGATATAATAAATTTAATAGAAATTATAAAAAAGGAAGTAAAAGAAAAATTTAAAGTAGAGTTAAAGTTAGAGCAAGTAATAGTTAAATGGTGATATAATGAAAAAAACAAAGGCAAAGAAAAAATTAAATAAAAAAGCATTATTAGTAATAATATTATCCTTATATTTAATCATAATGATAATTTATTATGTTTTTACTTTGCCTATTAAAAGAATTGTTATAAATGGTAATAATTTAATAACTGATTCAGAGATTATAAAACTTGCAAATATTGAAAATGGAGAAAGTATATTTAAAATTAGTACAACTAAAATAAAGAAAAATTTATTAAAAAATGCGATAATTGAAGAAGTTGATATTAAAAAGAGTTTAACTGGGGCAATTAGAATTAATATAACTGAAGCAAAAGCACTTTTTTACAATTATTTGAATAAAACAATAGTTTTATCTAATAAAGAAGAAATAGAAGATGAGACAATTATAGGTTTGCCGACATTAATAAATTATGTTCAAAGTGATTTATATGAAAAATTAATAGAAAAAATGGCACAAGTAGATGATGATATAGTATCCTATATAAGTGAAATAGAATATAGTCCAGACATAAAAGATGATATAACAATAAATGACAGTAGATTTATATTAAAAATGAATGATGGAAATTATGTATATATAGATTTAGTGAATTTTGAAAATTTAAATAGGTACAAAGTTATTTATTCAAATTTAGATGCTAAAGGAATTATACATTTAGATAGTGTTTATTCAAGTGGAGCACAAGATACAATAGTATTTACTCCATTTAGTGCATTAGATAAAGAAGTAGGTGATGAAAATGAATTATCACAATGAAATGCTTAATATTATAAGTAGTTTAAAAGGAAGAAAACCAAAGTTACTACTTCATAGTTGTTGTGGACCGTGTTCAACAACAGTACTAGAGTTTTTAGTTAATTATTTTGATATTACAGTATATTATTATAATCCTAATATCGAACCAATAGAAGAATATGAAAAAAGGAAAAATGAGCAAATAAGATATATACAAGAATTAAATAATAAAAATATTAGATTTTTAGATGGTGATTATGAAAATACTGAATACAGACTAAAAGTTAAAGGGTTAGAAAAAGAAAAAGAAGGTGGAGCAAGGTGCGTGATATGTTTTAATTTAAGGTTAGAAAAAACAGCTATAAAAGCTAAAGAGTTAAAATGTGAATATTTTGCTACGACATTAACAGTTAGTCCCCACAAAAATAGTAAAATAATAAATGAATTAGGAAAAAAAATTGAAGAAAAACACGGTATTAAATTTCTAGTTAGTGATTTTAAGAAAAAAGATGGATATAAGAATAGCATATTAATAAGTAAAAAGTACAATTTATATCGTCAAGATTATTGTGGTTGTGAATTTGGGAGAGTACAAAATGATAGAAGTAATTGAATATTTTAGTATAATATTATGGGCGTTTTATTTATATTTAGTAGTAAAAAGAGAAATTTTACGAAAATATATATTAAAAGATGAGTACAAAAAAAATATGATTATAAATCATCCTTTTCATATAATTAGGATTGATAGTGTATTTTTTTTATTAGTGTATATAATATACAACAATTTTGCGGACACTAGAGTTATGCCATATTTATATTTAATAATAATAATAACTAATATTGTATATGTTTTATATGATTTAATAGATAATTACAAAAATATAAATATAAAAGCAAAAGAGGAATACATTAATTATATTATATATTTTAGTATTATAATTGTATTAATAATATACATGTTAATTAGCAAAAACATTATGAAAGCATACATTTATACATTAATCATTAATCTATTAGTACCAGTAATTATATGGGGAGTAAATAAGGTTATTAAATTTAAAAAATAAGAGTAT
>CALVSK010000049.1 GCA_944359015.1 uncultured Bacilli bacterium | reverse complement strand
AATAGATGATATTTCATCTACAATAGCTTTATTTGTGAGTCATGAGCCAGATTTAGTAATAAATGAAAAAAATGATTATGCTAAAAATAATGATTATTTATATGTTCAAAGAACTGATACATATATTCCCTATTCTTTTCAAGATATTTTAAATATTTATTACAGTGCTATTAATAATGGTTGGACAGAATTTACCTTTTATTGTCCAGAGGAATATTCCTCATGTATAAATGATGTTTCTAAAATAAGTAGTGATGAATTAATTCTAACGCATTTAAATAATTATGTTCACCCCTTTAATAGTTTTACAAATGTTAAAACTAGTATTAATGAAAACGGAGAAATTAATTTAACTATTTCATATTTATATAACGAAGAGGAAATTCATAGTATCGAAGAAAAAGTAGATGAAATAATAAATAAAATTATAACAAATGATATGGATGATTATGATAAAATTAAAACTGTTCATGATTATATAGTAAATAATACAAAATATGATGTTGAACGTAATGAAAATGATGATAGCAATTATAATTCTTATACCGCTTATGGGCCTTTATTTGATGGTTATGCAACTTGTAATGGATATACAGATTTAATGGCAATATTTTTATATAAATTGGGTTTTGATAATTATAAAATTGCTACTACTCCTGGAGAAATATCTTATTCTTCGACTGGTCATATTTGGAATGCCGTTTATTTTGAAGGAAAGTGGCTACATATTGATTTAACGTGGGATGACCCTGTTAGTAGTGATAATAAAGATTATTTATTTCATACTTATTTTTTAGTTTCAACTGATGCTATGAAAGAAGCTGATAAAGGAGAAACTGTTATTGAAGAACATAATTTTAATTCTCTTTATTATTTAGAATTTAATTAAAAGACTCTTCAAAATGAAGAAATATATGAATTTTTTAAAAAAGCAAGAGCAGCAATTTTGTTAAATTCCAATTATGACAAGATTAAGCACATGAAAAAAAATCCTCAATTATTTTAAATTAATGAAAATAGCAATGTTATATGTCTAAATAAATATTTTGTAATAGTTGCAACTATGTTATGTAATTTTATTTGCATCAAACATATTGCCAATTGCATCATTTTGTGGTATATTGATGCAAATGAAAGGAAAATGATGCAATTTGAGAACATTTAACCTATTAAAAGAATATAATAGCATAATATCTAATAGTAATATTATTAACTTAATAAGTAAAATTCATGAATATAAAGGCAAACAATCATATTTATTAGATACAAAAAAAAACTCTTTAGAAACATTATTAAAAGTGGCTAAAATAGAAAGTACTTCTTCATCAAATAAAATTGAAGGCATTTGTACTACTGATAAAAGAATTAATGAAATCGTTAACAAAAAATTAGAGCCTAAAAATAGAAATGAAGAAGAAATTGCTGGTTACAGAGATGCATTATCGTTAATTCATGAAAATTTCAATTTTATTGATATTAACCAAAATATAATTTTACAATTACATAGGGATTTATATAAATATACTGGTTATAGTTATGGTGGAAAGTTTAAAAATTCACAAAACTATATTGAAGAAACTAATGACTTAGGAGAAAAGAAAATAAGATTTACTCCACTATCTCCGGCTTCAACACCAATTGCAATAGAAGAATTATGTAAAAATTACAATCAATTAGTTAATAATGAAAAATGCGATTTATTAGTTTTAATTCCTATATTTATATTAGATTTTGTATCAATTCACCCTTTTAATGATGGCAATGGTAGAATGAGTAGATTATTAACTTTATTACTATTATATAAAGCTGGTTATGTGGTTGGTAAATATATAAGTATTGAAAAAATAATCGAAGAAACAAAGGAAAGTTATTATGATTCTTTAGAAAAAAGTTCAATTCTTTGGCACGATAATAAAAATGATTACTCATATTTTGTAGAATATTATTTAGGTGTAATCTTAAAGGCTTATGAAGATTTTGCTTCTAGGATAAATATTGTTGGTAGCAAAAAAATAACTGCTTATGATAGAATCATAAATATATTTAAAAATAATATTATTCCAATAGATAAAACGCTTATATTAAGTAAATGTCCTGATTTAAGTGAAACAACAATTGAAAGAGTTTTAAATAAATTACTTAAAGAAGATAAGATTATTAAAATTTCTGGGGGAAGATATACAAAATATAAATGGAATAATAATTAATTTAATTAGTCATTAAAGAATTTTGAATAACTAAATTTATAAAAGGGACTGTCAAGAAAACTAATTATTTAATTTCTCGATAGTCCCTTTATTTTGTTACTTTAAATATTGTGGGAATACCTCTAGTTTTGTGCCTTAGTGCTGAATCTATTGGATCATTTACTAATTCATTGTTAATTACCATTGCACTAGATGTTCCACCATCTAAATTAGCGGCGTTTATTGCTCCATAATTTTGCATTATTTCTGCTAAATCTTTAATTGATGCCCCTTTAGTTCTAAATTCATTTGAATCTACTACAAGCATTAATACAATTCCATCTTTTCTTTGACCAATTGCTGTTCTAGCAGCATAACCCCAGCCACCATTTCCTTTAATGTCAGCCATTTTACCATTGACGATTAAAAATGGCCCCATTGTTACTGCATCTCTGATTCCTAATTTTATTGCATCATTTGCATTAATATTACGCATTAAAACTAATTTATTTTCTTTATTAAAACCAATTACTCCACCATTATTAGAATTATAGGCATCATCCGTAATTATTTTATTATCCATTATGGTTACTCCTAATGGATTACCTCCTTTACTGTTATAATTAGGATCAAAAAATCCTCCACCATTTATGGCAAGTATTGCATTTTGTTCTTTGGCCATATCATAAATATATTGACCACTTTTTCCTAACCATTTGCTTATTCCTACACTAATTTTACTAGCATCATAAATTACTGCTAAGTATGCATCACAACCATTAACTTCAAATTCTATTAACTTATATAGATTATCTTCTTTATTCTCTAATATTTCTTTTTCATATTCATTAGCATATACTACCGTTTTATCAAAAGTTATAAGATTTGGATTAGTTGATTCATCAGATTCACCAACATAATTTTTACTTAATATTTCATAAATTACTTCATCACTATAAAACCATTTACAGTAATATTGATGATTCATAGTACTCATTGCTGTTGTTATTAGCCAAGTTTTAAATTTTTCACTTGGACCATATAAAATAAATAAAAATGTTAAGCATCCAATTATATAAATTGAAATTAAACTAGTAAATATTATACTTTTTTTCTTTTTAAAACCAATTGCATATCTAAATCTTATCAATAAAAAAATACTATAAATAATTAAGATAAGGGAAAGAATAATTACTGTTAAAGCTATTCTTTTATAAATATTATTAATTAAATATGTTGAATTATTTCCAATTACAAAAAAAACTATGCTTGTTATTAATGTAAATAACCCTAAAAATAAAAATATAATGCCCCTTTTTTTAGAATTCATATTACCACCTAAATATCCTTTAACAAATATAGCATAATTATCTATTTTTTACAATTACTAATATATTCTTTTACTTCTTTTATTGTATTATTAAAATTTTCATAATCAACTTCAAACCATGTAACTTTCATTTTATTATTAAACCATGTATATTGTCTTTTAGCATAATGTCTACTTGCTTTTTTTATCTTATCTATGCATTCATCTAAAGTTATTGTTTTATTTATATATTCTAATACTTCTTTATACCCTATCGCTGTTTTTAATACTCTAGAATTTGGATAGTTTTTATTTAATTCTTTTACTTCAGCAACTAATCCATCATTAAACATCTTATCTACTCTATCATTTATAATTTTATATAAATTATTTCTATTTGTAGTTAAACCAATAATTATTACATTATCATATATATTTTTTAATTCTTCCTTTTCTATAATCTTTTTATTTAAAAATCTTATTAATCTTACTCTATTATTTTTATTAATTGTCATACTTTTATCTTTTTTTAAAGCTAATTCATATAATTCTTCATTAGTTAAGTTATCACAATGAACATTATTTTCATCTTCATAAAATTTATAATTCATTAAAGCTGCAGATAAATAAAGGCCTGTTCCTCCACAAAAAATAATATTTGAATTTTCGTACTTTTTTATTATTTTTCTAGCATCTTCTTGATAATCTTTTACTGTGTAGTTTTCATCTGGCTTCTTTATATCGATTAAATAATGTTTTATATTTTCTTTTTCTTCATCTGTTACTTTGGCACTTCCAATATTTAAACCTTTATATATTTGAACTGCATCACAATTTATAATCGGAGCATTGAGCCATTTTGCAATTTCAATACTCATCTTTGTCTTACCTACTCCAGTTGGGCCAACTATAGCTATAATCATATGTATCACTCCCCAAACATTATAACATATTTTACATTGTTTTAATTATGTGTTATAATTTTTCTAATTTATTAAGGAGTCTTTATGGAAATTATAGGTATTATTTGTGAATATAACCCATTTCATAATGGGCATTTATATCATATAAATAGAATAAAAGAACTTTATCCTAATTCTTTAATTATTTTAGTTGTAAATGGATATTTTTTACAACGAGGAGAAATATCAATTTTAACAAAGGAAGATAAAGTAAAAATTGCTTTAGAAAATAATATTGATATTGTTTTAGAATTACCTTTTATTTATGGAACGCAATCTGCGGATAATTTTGCCCACTATGCTATTAAAATATTAAATAATTTTAAAATATCAAAATTAGTTTTTGGTAGTGAATGTAATGATATTGAAAAACTAAAAAGTATTGCTTCTTTACAACTTGAAGAAAAATATAAATTAAATTTAAAAAAATATTTAAAAGACGGAGTAAATTACCCAACAGCTTTGGCTAAATCTTTAGAAATAGATAATTTTTCTTTTACTCCCAACGATTTATTAGGTATTTCATATATTAAAGCCATTCTAAAAAATAATTATAGTATTGAACCAGTTACAATAAAAAGAACTAATAGTTATCATGACTTAATTAGTAATGAACAAATTGTTAGTGCTTCAAATATTAGGAATAAATTAAATAATAACTTGGACATAAAAAAATATTTACCAAATTCTATTATTGGTAATTTAATTAATATTAATTATTCTCTATATTTTAATTTATTAAAATTTAAAATTTTAACTTCTACTACTTTAAATGAAATTTTAGATGTTGATGAAGGAATTGAATATCGTTTAAAAAAATATATTATGTTATCTAATAATTTAGATGATTTCATAAATAATATAAAAACAAAAAGATATACATATAATAAATTAAATAGAATGCTTATTCATATACTTAATAATTTTAAAAAGATTGATAACATTGACATTAATTATATAAGAATATTGGGTTTTAATAAAAATGGTAAAAATTATTTAAGTAGATTTAAAAACTTTGAAATACCAATTAAAGTAGATAAAGATTCTATTCAATATAGATATGAGTTACAAGCAAGTATTTTATATGATTTAATTAATAACACTAATACATTTGAATTTGAAATAAAAAATAAGCCAAT
>CALVSK010000048.1 GCA_944359015.1 uncultured Bacilli bacterium | reverse complement strand
TTGTAAGAATTTTTTCAAAAAAACTCTTGAAATTATTATTTTTTCATATTATAATTAAGTAGTCTTATTTAATTAAGACAAGTGCCTTATGCCCAAGTGGCGGAATAGGTAGACGCACAGGACTTAAAATCCTGCGGGTGTAATAACCCGTGCCGGTTCAAGTCCGGCCTTGGGCACCATAAAAAAATAACTAGACTTAATTCTAGTTTTTTTTATTTTTAGTATATTCTAATAATTTGGCTTCTATCCATTTAGGTAACATATTTTTAAGTGGCAAAAATCCTTTTCTTGATTCAACTATTCTATTTCCATCTTCCTCGGTTTTAAAGTATATATTTTTAATAGACAATTTCATTTTTTTGTTATGTTCGTCTATTTCAATTATTTGACAGTAAATTATTTCTCCGTTATGGACAAAATCATTAATGTCTTTTACAAAATCATTTGATACTTCTGATATGTGACATAAACCCACATATTCTTTATCTATATTTACAAAAAAACCATATTCTGTTATGCCACACACACTACATTTTATTATGTCTCCTACTTTATATTTTGCCATTTATTCACCTCAAACTATTTTTAGTATAACAAAAAAATATTTACTTAACAAGGTTTAACATCTATAATAATGTTGGTGATGTATATGGAAGAAAAACTAAAAAGTTTGATTGATGATATTAGACCATATTTAATTATGGATGGTGGAGATATAGAATTTGTTAAATATGAAGATGGATATTTATTTATTAAATTATCTGGTTCTTGTCAAAATTGTATTTATCAAGATAATACTATTAATGATACTTTACTTGATTTTTTTAAAGGAACTGTTTCTGAATTAAAAGGTATAATTAATGTTGATTTATAATCCAATCTATTTTATCAATTGCGGCATATTTAGAAATCTCTAAATATGCTTTTTTTAAAAATTCTTCATATAATGTACTTTTTTTTATTATCTTTAATAAATCTTCTTCATTTTTTTCTTTATTCATTATATCTTCATAGATGTCAAAATAATATGAAGGATATAACAAACGAGAATATAACATTGCATATTCATAATTTGTTAATCTTTTTATTTTCAAAAAATATTCTAATTCTTCAAAAGTTTCTTCTTCTAAATCTTGGTTAGAGAAAAACATTGCTTTTAAATATTCACTTATATCTCTAACCTCTAAGTCAAATATAAAGGAAAGTGGATTAAAAAAATTTAATTTATAATTAGGATAAAATATTCTTCGATGGGATAAAACTATACTACCACTTTTAGGATATTTAATATTTGTATTATGAGTATAACTTATAGCATTTTCTGCTAAGCCTATATAGTAACTTAACGAGTCTTTAACAACTGGTTTATTAAGTCCTAACTCTCTTATTTGATATTCAAAATAATCAACTTTTTTACTCCATAACTCTTCCCAATTATTTCTATATAATAGGGTACTTTCATTATTTAAAGTTAATTTATTGGATATATTAACTATATCATTTATATCAAATTTTTCTAAATAATTATTAACTTCCATTAACACATAATTATAATCATTGATTTTTGTTAATATTTGACCAAATTTATTATATATCATTTTATGAACATCTATTCCACGTTCAAACATATTTTTGATACATGTTAATATATCTTCTAATTCTTCAATATTTCTATTAAAAAAAACAAAAAAATAATATCTGTTTTGATATTTAAAAAAATATTTACCATCTTGTTCTTTTAAATCATCAATTTCTATATCATAATAATATTTTAATGTGTTTTTCATATTAAAATTATATAATAAAAACTAGGAATACATTCCTAGTTTATTGTTTATTATTAAATTTTGCTACTAAAGCATCAAACATATTTTCACAAGCTTTCAAAAATGCTTCTTTGTCAGCAGTAAAATCTGTTGGCACATTGTTAATTGGGTTTTCTGATACTACTGTATTTGCAATATTTGGTGCATTTTCGGGAGCTATATTTGTTTTTTCAACTGCTGCAATATTTTGACTATTTATTGGTGGTGTAGGCATTACTGGTTCTACATTAGGTTCCATTGTTACATTCGTATTTTCAACATTGTTTTCTGGTACTACTTCTACTTGTGGTTGAATAATTTGTGGTTCAATACTCATCCCATTATTAGCATTATCAACTTGCGGATTTATATTATTTTCTTGAACTTCATTACTTGTTCCCATAGGTTGTGCAATTTCATTTAAAGTTGGAGCAACTTGAGAATTATTTCCAACTTCATCATTAGGCTTATAATTGTTTTTTAATGCTTCAAATGATGCTATTGGTAATGTTAGCTGAGAAAAAAATATATCATTTGCGGATAGCATTGCTTCAACTTTAACATAATCCACTTGATTTCCTGATATAATTAATCTTAAACTTTCCTTTACTGCTGCCCATTCGTTTTGGTCTTCTATTTTTGTTAAAATATTATTCGCTAATTTGGATACTAAAATGATTGGTAATCCCATTGTCCCATTCATTTCATTATCAAATACTATATATGTTCCACCGTTTCCCTTAAAAGCAGTTACTAACGGTTTTTCAAGTGTCGCTCCAGATACTAAATTTATTTTTATTTTATCCACTTTAATCAATCCCTTCTTTATCTTTTTAAATTATAACAAATATAAATTTATTTTTCAATAATTAATCTTAAAATAAAATATTTACAATCATAAGCACAATTGTTTTTTATATATTCTTTTATCTTATTATAATCATTTATACTTTTATAATTTTTATTTGTTTTTTCATTAAACCCTTTTAACCTAACTTTTCCATACGCATAATCTCCAAGTATATAATCAAAGTTATCAAAATAATCTGTGATTTTTTCTTCAATATCTTCTACTTGTAATGCATCTTTATAATTTTCTATTATTTCATACTTTTTATTATTTAATATTATTGTTTTCATTTCATTTCCTATATTATAATAAATGTAAATATTCCTACAACCATAATTATTGTACATATTATACCCATTATTAATAAAATATCTACATATCCATTTCCCGATGTTACTTTGTTATTTTCTCTTTCGATTGCTTCTAAGGCTTTTTCTAATAAATATTCTTTATTTATAGCGTTTTCTCTTATTTTAAAATAATCATAAACTTGATGATTTACTTTTTCTATTTCATTAATATCCATATTATTAATATCTTCCATACTGTATTTTAATAATTCATAAGCTTTTACATTTAATAATGGCTTTTCTTTTACTTTTACAATTTTTATATTTTCTTTCATCTGTTTTTTAAAATACCTATCTATTTCAAATACATCTTCAGCATTTAAAAAATTATAGGATACTTGTAATGGGTTGTTTGAATACGGTGTATATAATAATGAATAAAAATCTGTTACATCACTTTGTTTTAAATCAAAATTTAACTTCTTACAAATTAACATATCAATTATATCTTTTTGTACTGTTATAAAATAGTGATTTTTTGTTTTTATTTGCTTGTTTTGATTTTCTTTTTCTATATCATAAAATAATTGTAAATTTGATAAAAATAATTCTACTTTAAATTTTGAATATCCATATTTCGATAAGTTTTCCTTTAATAATTCTTCATCATTCATTTTATACGGATTTATTAAATCTAATTCTCCATATAAATTTTTTAATAATCTTATCACTACTACTAAAAAAGAATTGTAAATTACTCCCTGAACCTTATCGGAGCTTTGCAAATAGTCATTAATAGCTTTTTCAAATGCTTCATTAATAAATACTTTATGCATATTCTCACCTATTTTGAATTATAACACATTTAATTCTCTATTGGAATAGATAATAAACTGCTTTTTTCTATTATTGCTCCACCATAATATGCTGGTACTCTGCCATTTATTACTTTAGATGCTATTAAAACATCATATTCCGTTTCTAATACTTCATTAGTTACTGGTGTTATTAATTCTTCATTGATTTTTATAGTTACATATAATTCTACCAACGCATTATTCATTCCATAATCTGTTATTTGACTTTTTATGTTTGTAAGTATACTTCCAACAAAATTTATTTTTGTATAAATCTTGGGGCCTAAATTTGCTAATAACGGATAATTAGATGATATAAATAATGGCATTTTTAGTATTAAACCATTTTTGCTTGCTTCTAATTCACTATCTTTTATATCACTAAATTTCCCTTGTTCTAAATTTCTTATTAATTCATAAATTTCATTTGTTACTACATCTAATGCTAAATATGCTTGGTCCAAATTGTAGTCGACATATAATATTTCTCCCTCTTCATTTTTATTTATAACCAATATATTATCAATGTTTTCATCGTTTAATATATCGTAACCTATGTTATTACTTAAAAATGATTCTGTAAATTTTTGCAACTTTACTTCTGCTAAATTTATAATTTTGGGAGATACTTTTTTATAATATATTATTATTAAATTAAGAGTTAAAAAAAATATCAATGAAATTACTATAAATAAAATTCTTGATATTTTATAATTTTTTCTTATTTTTAGTTTTCTCATACTTAATTTTATGTTTTAAAATTTAAGAAATGATTTTAAAAATAAAAATATTCCTGCTAAAAATAATATTATTACTAATACAATTAATATTTTAATCCATATATTTAATTTTTCATCTTCATTAAACTCATTATTATCTTCTTCAAAATCTTTTTTCTTAAATAAATTGTTTGTATAAAATGAGTTGTCAATTGCTTTTTGATTTTCTTTTATTTGTTCTTCAGCTTTTTCTAAATTAGTATTTGTTACTTCTTCTACCATTTTTTCATAAACTGCTGTTCCTTCATCTCCTTTTAAATCTTCTAAAATATTTAAAGGGTCTAATTCTTTTTCTTCTTCTATTGCTTTTTTCTTAGATTCATTAATAGTAATCGTATTTATTAACTCAATTAAGTCCTCTTCAGCTTTTTTTGAATTGTTTTTTTCTATTTCCTCTTTTGGTTCCTTTATATTTAAGTTGTTTAATATATCAAATTGTGTATTTCTTAATTTTTTTGCCCTTACTTCTTCATAGGTTTCTTCTTTTTCATCTTTGGCTTTTTCTAATATTACATTTATATCATATTCTTTTGTTGGAGTATCATCTAATAATCTGCTTTCTTCTTTCGTTGGTTCAATTCTAATACTTTTTCTTTTAGGCCCTTCTTTGTACTTTGTGTCTAATATTTTTTTTATTTTTTCTATATCTATTTCTGGTTCTTGATTTCCTATAACTGTTGCATTACTTTTAACACTAAAATTATCAAGTTCATTATTGTTTATTTCTTTGTACAACTCTGAATTTCTTGATACTCTTGATAAATTTTTTTCTTCGCTATATTTTTCTAATCTAGAATCCATATCTTTACCTCTTTTAAATAATAACATATTTTATATTTTTTTTAAATATTTATAATTGATTTTTAAAAAACTATTTTATATAATGTTATTTATAAGGAGGATTTAATGAAGAAAATAGAAATAAACGAAAATTGCATCGGTTGTGGAATGTGCACATCTTTAGATGAAGAACATTTTACTTTTGGTGATGGTAAGGCGGAAGTTTTAAATAATGAGAATTTAGATTCTAGTAATTTACAAAATGCTATTGAATCTTGCCCAGTTGGTGCTATATCTATTGTTGATGATTCAAATGAAAAATAAAAAGTTAAATTTCAACTTTTTATTTTTT
>CALVSK010000047.1 GCA_944359015.1 uncultured Bacilli bacterium | reverse complement strand
GATTACAAGAATTTTCAACTACTTCTAAGTACAACTGATTACCATGTCCTCCATGCTTCCAACAATGTAATGTAGCACCATCTACTGTAATAGCACCAGTATCAGTGTATCTATTCTCAAAAATATTAATTAAATTTTCTTCAATAGCACTAGTTAAAGTAATTATTTTAAAAGTTGAACCCGGTTCAAAAGTCATCCAAATAGGTAAATTACGATTTATAGTTTCACTACTATAATTTTGATAATTATTTGAATCAAAATTTGGTCTACTAGCCATTGCAAGAACTTCACCATTATTAGGATTCATTGCAATCGCTATAGCACTTTCAGCATCATATTTACTTATAGCATTATCCAGCTCATTTTCAAGAGATTGTTGTAATTCAATATCAATTGTCAACTGTAAAGTAATACCACTAGTTGGGGCTTCATATATTTCTGCCAGTTCCAACTTATGTCCCTTCCCATCAGAAAAGTATTTTATAGAACCATCTTCTCCGGTTAAATATTCATCATAATAAAGTTCTAAACCTGATAAACCTTGATTATCAATTCCTACATAACCCAAAATATGACTTAACAAATCATCATAAGGATAATACCTTTTAGATTCTTTTACTAAATAAACTCCATCAATCTTTAAACTATCTATTTTTTCTGCAGTTTCATAATCAAGTTGTCTACCTTCCGGATGTACTCTTTCAATTGATGTCTTTTTAGATAAATGCGCTAACATATCTTCATAATTACAATTTAATATTTCGCTTATTTTTTTTGCAGCATCTTTCTTATCAACAATTTGATTTGGAATAACTACTAAAGAAGTAGTTGTAATATTTGTAGCTAAAACTACCCCATTTCTATCAATAATTTCTCCCCTGTCAGCAGAAATAGGTAATTTTCTACTCCACAAAGATTCAGCCAAACTACTTAATTCTTCATAAGCAAAAACTTGTATAAAAAACACTTTACAAATAGCAATTATAAGAATTAATATAACAACTAAAAAAACATAACGAATTCTTGTATGAATATTATTATAAAACATAAGTACCCCCAATAAAAAATATGCTAAAAAACCATCTTTTAGCATATTTTTAACAATTCAATTTAATTAATCTACTTAACTAATTTTTTTTTAAAATAGTAGCCAACTCCACCAATGCCAATAATTGAAATTAAACTAGCAACCACATACATTACAATATTATCGTTAGTACTTGGGTTTTCTACTACTGGTTCTTCAACTACAGGTTCATCTACAGTAGGTTCATCAACTACTGGTTTATCAATTACAGGGTCTTCAACTTTCTTTGTAAATTTAGCATATAAAGTTAAATCACCATCTAAAAGTGTTTTGCTATCAAAAGCAGTTTTAAATTCTTCATCAATAAACCATCCATCGAAAGTATAACCTTCAACTTCAGCAACCTTTAACAAATCTTCAGAAACTGAAGTATTAAGTGGTAAGACGTATATAGATGATTCACCTTCGTTAACCAAAGTTAATGTTACATAATCATTTAGAACATTATAAACTAAGTCATTTGCCGAAGTAATTGTAGTTTCATTCATCTTTATTATATTATTTTCTTTTTGAATATCTTCTGAACTATAATTAATTATAGCACTTCCATCAACTGCAGCATCATTATTTATTAAATCAGTCTTAGTAATTGTAACATCAGTATTTTTAGATACAACATATGCATCAGAAATTAATATAACATCCATTACATTTCCTTCTACAGGAAATTCATTTTTAACAGTAGATTCAGTAATATCTAAAACTAGATTTTCTTGTCCCCCGATAACAATAACTCCATAAGAATCAGTAGGTCCGTTATATACATTAGTACCTATTATTTCAGAATCATTTACTATAACCTTATTATTTTTAGCGGTATCAACAGAACTGCTTCCATTAGAAATATCAATTGCAGACCACCCATTAATTACTGAAGAATTAATGTTAACAGTATTTTCTTCTCCATTTACCCATATTGCATATTTTGCAACAATTTTACTATCAGTAATGTTAACAATTGACCCACTACCATTTTTAGTTAAAAATACACCATCTGCAGAATTTCTTTCAAAAGTATCAGTGTAGCCAGCATAAAAAGCATTAACTTTGTTAAGATTTACAGTACTTTTAGCATCTACCTTTATAATTGTACCGGCTTTAGTTACTGACAATGTATCTAAAGTAACATTGATATCTGCTTTTCCAATTGTAATAGAACCGTTTATTATGGTATTTTCTGTACTTGTACCTTTAATAGTTACGCTGCTAGTCAAAACCAAATCTACATTGTACGAACCATCTGCTAAAACCAAAACATCCCCATCTTTAGCACTTGCAAGTTTTTCATTTAATTCTGTTACATTGCTTACTGAAAATTCATCAGCAAATGCAACATTAGAACCTATAAACGTTAACAATAATGCAACTGCCATAAAACTTAAAATTCTTTTCATCTTATCCTCCTATCCTAATAATAATTTAAAACTGCTGATTAGTCAAGAAAAAAAAATAAATAATTATGATTTTACACTAAAAAAAGATAAACTAATTATTTTTTTTATTAAATTTTTTAAATAAAATTAAAACTATATTGACCAATATTACTATTAAAATTCCTATTACAAATATTACTCTCAAAGATATTTTTTTGCTTTCTTTTACATTTTCTAATTTATTTACTTCTTCGCTAAATTCCATATTACTATCTTCTCTTTTAATATTTATGAAATATTCTTTTTCATCTCCATTTTCAGCCATAACTTTTATATTAAAAGTATTATCTCCAATCTGCAATGCTTTTTGACCAGTACCATATATCTTTGCCTTTTCATTTTCGGCTGTTGCTTTAATTGTAATTACTTGAACATCATAATTTACAAGTAAATCATATTTTAATATATTTTTATCAAAATCTAACTCAACCCCTTCAATTACTAAATATTTCAAATTATTATTAGAAGATTTATTAACAATAGAATTATTACCTTCACTTATATAATTTTCATTTTTATTACTTTCATTTATGCCTTCATTTAAGTAAATAAAACCAATTAAATTTCCACTAGATGTATATTTTGTAGTATTAGTTAATATTCCATCGTTACCAACACCTACGATACCAGCTTCATTTACTTTCATAGTTTTTTGTTCGTTATCAACTGATACAACATATGCCACATGACCATATCCATCACTTGATGAGTATACTACAATTGAATTTGCTTTTGGTTCTTTACCAACACTATATCCAGAACTTATCGCACTATTATACCAAGTTTGAGCATTACCCCATCCTGGTAAAGCTATATTCAAATTATCGTATGCTTGTTGCCATGCATACCAAGTACATCTTATAGTTTTCTCACCATATAAATCTTGATATTTTCCGTATGGATTAGATATAGCATATACATTATTAACAAATAAAAAGGAAAATAATAATAGAATTATTTTACTAATAAATTTCATTTTACCATCTTCCACATACTAAATTAAATTCATCACATATTTCTTCATCTACAGTTACATTTTTATAATAGTTAGAATCGCCACATGGACCTTGAAATAATATAGAACCAGATAATGCATTTGTAATTTCTTGATTTGCTTTTGTTCCACCAGCAATATTTAAACCATTAAATGTAATATAACTATATGTAAAATATATTCTATGATTGATTATTTCAAATTTATCAATATTTATACCTTTTGCATTTTGTTCTTTATCAAAAATATTTTTTAACTTTTCTTCTTTACTTGTATTAATTTTCAAATTAGAATTTGCTAAATCTGTATCAGATAATTCAT
Organism: uncultured Bacilli bacterium; assembly: GCA_944359015.1. Classification (GTDB taxonomy): domain Bacteria; phylum Bacillota_I; class Bacilli_A; order RF39; family UBA660; genus Onthocola_B. The sequence goes on along the minus strand of CALVSK010000047.1, from coordinate 2,133 downwards.
AGTCTTCTTTTTCTTCAAATGGATTATAAGTTACATGTTTTATTGTTTTAGAATAATTTGTTATTTTTGCATTTGGATATACTTCTTGTAAATTATCTATAAACATATAGAAAAAACATGTTTTACCACCAGTATCTTCATAATAAACAGTTGCATTTAAGTTATCATTTAAGTTAATTTTACTTATACTTGAATTATCATCATTTGAACTTGCCTCCCCATTATTACTACTATCTATATTCTTTTCCCATTTTGCAACCAAAGTTATATCTTCATTTACTGGAGTGTCAAAGTCATATTCTTCATCATTTAAATACCAACCTGTAAATATATAATTATCTCTAATAGGACCATTTGGCATCGGAGCTTTTTCACCATCTTTTACTACGACACTATCAATACTAGTTCCACCATTTGAATCATAGGGGCTGAGTAGAAATGAATAATTTTTACTCGGCTTTTTTCTTTGGCTTTTTTTGTTTTGGAAAAGGAAATTTTTCCTTTTTTAAATTAGGTGTCTTTTCCCAATAATTACTTTTGATATTGTCACTATCTATTAAAGTAAATACTTTTCTAATATTTCTACCTAGACACATGAGCATTATTTCACAAGATGCCTTTTCTAATCCTCGTCTTCTTATTCGATCGTAATTCATATTTTGTTTAATTTGTCCGAAAGTTCCTTCTACTTGAATACTTCTATTTATTCTTATCTCAATACCTTTAGTACTAAGTAAATTTTCTCTTGCTTGCTCTTTTAGTAATTCATAGTCTGGAATCAATTCATACAATCTGTAATCTAAATCCTTATTTTTTAAATTTTTCTTACAAATATAAGCATAATTGCAATTATTACATCCTGTAAATTTATATAGTTTACCATCCTTATTCCTTTGATGATATTTTCCATCAAAAGAAACTTCTTCACCAATACATGTATTTAAACACATTACCCCATCAGAAAACATATAGAATAGTTGAGGTCTTTTCCCATCTGCTTCTCCAGACCACGATTGAAATTTTACATAATTATTTATGTCATGTTCCCTCATATATTTATAATTTATATAAATACCATAACCAGAATCGGCACATTCATTTCTTGGATAACTATTGTAATATTTAAAATATAAATCATTCATAGGAATAAAAGTATAATAATCACTTCTGTCTTGAAACACACCATACATTGTAATTAAACTGCTTGATACTAAAATTTGAACATTATAACCAGCATGAAAATCATGACTTAATTTAGAATAATAATCTTCTTTTAATACCATTGCAGTAGCATCTTTATCTGTTTTGAAATACGAATTTCTATTTTCCCCACAGATACGCTCTTTCTCTTCATACTCTAATAGCTTAATTAAATATTGATATGCAAGTTTATAATTTTTTTGTTCTTTAGTTAATCGTTTCCCTTTTGCAGAGGGAATAGTGTTTATATTGATGTTTTCTCTGATAACATATTCATCTATTTTTTTAGATAAATCAATACTTTTAATCATTTTTTCATTATTAAATTCTATTTTCATTGCTAATAATAATTCTTTAATTTTAACATCTAGTTTTTGATGAAATTTAGTAGGTTTCCAAACGAATTTATATTTATTTGCATTGGCTTCTATTTTTGTTCCATCTAAATATTGTTTACTTATATCTAATTGAAATTCTTCTATAATTGTTTTTGTAATCATAGTAAAAATTTCATATTGATAAGGTAAAATATATTTATTAATACAATCTTTAATGGCACTATCACTTGGTTGTTCTTGTTCCATTATATACATTACTCTTAAATCGAAAATACATATTTTTTCTATTTCACGTATTGAACTTTTAAATTTTGAGAAACAATAAATTATTGTTGCCACCAAATTATATGGATCATATCCTTTTCTACCAATATTTTTTTGTACACTTTTTATTATTTTTGCAATGCCACTTTTATTTAAAATTTCTATAAATTTATCAATTTTTTCATATTCCTCATAGCATTTATTTGAGGGAACTATGAAAATAGGCCTTTTTGTGTTAAAATAGTTCATGTGATACATCTTCTTTCGTCAATTAGATTGTATCACTTATAGCGTTAGAAATTAAGTTTTCTTTCGCTTTTTTGTTTTTTTT
>CALVSK010000046.1 GCA_944359015.1 uncultured Bacilli bacterium | reverse complement strand
TTATAAATGGTTGACTTTAAATGTCTTATAATGTAAAATTATTATTAGGAGAGGAGTGTTATTACTTATGGGAACAGTTGATAATATTTGTAGTTCTTCCGCAAATATTTGGAGAACAATTGGATATTTTTTAATGGTTTTTAAAATTGTTATACCTATAATATTAATTATATTAGGAATGATAGACTTAGGAAAAGCTGTTGTATCAAGTGATGATAAGGCTATTTCTAAAGCTATTAAATCTTTAGCTATGAGATTAGTTGCTGCTGTTGCTATATTCTTTATTCCAACTATTGTTTCTTTAGTTATTGGATTAGTTGATACATCTGTTGAGAATAAATATGAAGTTTGTGCAAAATGTATTTCAAGTCCAAATGGTCAAGTATGTACAGATGCATATAATACTAATTTTGGGGATGCCAACTCAGATGGTAATTAATTATTAAATATATTTTGTGGAAATTTAAAAGGGAGTCTAAAAGACTTCTTTTTTTTATTATTTATTATAATTGAATTTTAGTTTTATAGCATAAAAAAATGCCTTTTGGCATTTTATCTATATTCAGATATTCCTGTGTATTCGTAACCTTCAAGTACTTTTTCAGTGCTCCATTTGTTTTCATAAGTTCTATGCATCCAATAATATTCAGTTTTCTTATTTTTCATTACATATCCATTATATTTATTTTTATTATCTATACTGTCTCTTATACAATCATTGTTGTCTATGTAGTTAACAACAAATTTTATTGGTACAAAGTATACATTATATCCTAAATTGCTTGCATAATATGGAGTAATGTTATTATTGTTTTTATAGTTTATTGTTACTTTTGTACTATATATTCCATTTTTTAAATAAGGTGAACTTAAACTAAATGTAAAGTTTGAACTTTTTAGTGCAGATTCTCTAAATGCTGTTATACTGTTTGGTGTGGTATTATATTTTTCATTATTGTTTGTCATGTATATGTTATTTTTATTATTTAAATAATTTCTATAATCTGTAAGACTACTTGAAAAGTATGATTCGTTGTATATTTTAACATTTTCTATTTCATCTTTGTCTAAATCTAATAATTGTAATTCGTATTGATATGTTGAGTTATTGCTTGTTGAATTAGTAACATAACTTGTAGAATAATAAGTTTTATTAGTAGATTTGCAATAATCATAAGTTGTAGTTGAAAATTGTTTGTTTTCAGCGTTGCTTAAATATGATTTTCCATCTTCCCATTCTGACCATTTAATATGTTTGTAGTATAATGTTTTTTCTTCTGTAGGTTCATCAGGTTTATCAGGAGTATCTGGCTTGTCTGGTTTGTCTGGTTTATCTGGTTTATCTGGTTTATCTTCATCTGGTGTTGTAGGACAATTGGTTGTACAACATATTCCTGTTGAACAATTTATAGTTATTTTAACTGTAGTTTTAACAGTTGTCGTTACCTTAGTTGATGTTGAAGTAGATGATGATTGATTGCTACTAGAATTATTAGTAGAACTATTATTTGTTGTACTATCATTTGTGTTAGATGTATTGTTATTTGTTTCTGAATCAGTTGTATTTTTGTCTTCATCATCCTCATTGTCAATGATTACATCTGTATTTGTATTATTATTTGTATTGTCGCAATTACCTTCGATAATACAAATGTCTTGTTCTATAGTTGTTACTATAAAATCAGATTTCTCATTACAATCTAAGCTAACTTTTAAAGCATAATTACCATCTGCGGTTTTTGTTGCTTGTATATAACTGGTTGTTGTGTTACAAGTTTGTCCATCATCAGTAAAGTCAATAAGTAGTTTTTGATTAGTCATTTGTGCTAAAGTTAATTTTTTAGTTTCACCAATATCTTCCGGAAGTTTTGATGGTGTAAAATATTCAAATGCGGCGTCTTTCATTAAAGTAATATTGGTGATGTATTCTGAATTTTCCATAGCTAAACTGTTTGTTTTAGTTTTATTGTCAGTTAATTTTGTTATAATTAAACAAATAATAAATACTATTAAAGCTAAAATTACAAGTTTAATAGCTAGTGAACCCCAATTTAATTTTATTTGTTTGTTTCCTTCTTCGTACATAAATGTACCCCCTTTGTCTCATTCATTTTTTTTCGAGATTATTTTAGCATATTTATCAAAAAATGTCAAATTATTGTAAATTTTATAATTTTTGTTTTTATTTATTAATATTTAATATTTTATATTACTTTTATTTATGTATTTTAATTTCAAAATATGATAGAATATTTAATGCAGAAGAGGTGGATTTTATGCCAAATAATGATAAAATAATTATAAAAGGTGCTAGAGAAAATAACTTAAAAAATATTGATATTGAAATTCCTAAGAATAAATTAGTTGTTATGACCGGTGTATCAGGTAGTGGTAAAAGTAGTTTAGCTTTTGATACTATTTATGCAGAAGGGCAAAGAAGATATGTAGAAAGTTTATCCGCTTATGCGAGACAATTTATTGGGGTAAGTGAAAAACCAGATGTCGATTCTATTGAAGGATTAAGTCCATCAATATCAATTGACCAAAAATCTACAAACAAAAATCCTAGATCAACTGTTGGTACAATAACAGAAATTTATGATTATCTGCGTCTTTTATTTGCTAGAATAGGAGTTCCATATTGTCCTACTCATCACATTCCTATAACTTCTCAAAGTATTGATGAAATGACAAATAAAGTTATGGAATATGCTGATAAAATTGTAACGATAATGGCACCGCTTGTTCATGGTGAAAAGGGTACACATAAAGATTTATTTAATGAACTTAGAAAAGATGGTTATTCAAAGGTTAGAGTTAATGGTAAAGTATTAAGTTTAAATGAAGATATTGTTTTGGAAAAAAATATAAAAGATAATATTGATTTGATAATAGATAAAATAAGAGTAGATGAAACTGAAAGAAGTCGTATTTTTGAAGCTTTAGAAGTTGCAACTAAAAAAGCTAATGGAAAAGTTGTTGTTTTAATTGAAGATGAAGAAATCTTGATGAGTGAAAATTATGCTTGTGTAAAATGTAATTTTTCAATACCAGAGTTGGAACCAAGATTATTTTCTTTTAATGCTCCCTATGGGGCATGTCCGGAATGTAAAGGATTGGGAACAAAATTAAAAATAAGCGAAGATTTGCTCATTCCTAATTGGAATAAATCTATTATGGATGGTGGTATATCTGCAGTTAGTATGGATTCTACAACTTATTATACCCAAATTGAAACCGTGTGCCGTTTGTATGATATTGATATGAATATGCCCTTAAAAGATATTCCAAAAAATAAATTAAATTATATATTATATGGTACTGATGAATTAATTGAATTTAATTATGTGTCTAAAAATGGTAATACTAGAAATACAACAAGTACTTATGAAGGCGTTATTCCTGCTTTGGAAAGACGATATATTGAAACTAAGAGTGGGTGGATTAGAGATTGGCTAGATGGTTTTATGATTGAAACTGAGTGTCCAATTTGTAAAGGTAAAAGATTAAAAAAAGATGTTTTATCTATTTATATAAATGGTAAAAATATTTATGATATGACTAATATGTCAATTGAAGATTTATTGACTTTTATAAAAAAATTAAAATTAAGTGAAGAAGAAAAAGAGATAAGTGGTTTAATACTAAAAGAAATAATTTCTAGATTGGAATTTTTAAATAATGTTGGTTTATCTTATTTATCTTTGACAAGAAGTGCTGGTACATTATCAGGGGGAGAAGCTCAAAGAATAAGATTGGCTACTCAAATAGGTTCTCGTTTATCTGGGGTTTTATATGTTTTAGATGAACCAAGTATTGGACTTCATCAAAAAGACAATGAAAAATTAATAAATTCATTAAAAGAAATGCGTGATTTAGGTAATTCTTTAATTGTTGTTGAACATGATACTGATACTATGCTTGCATCGGATTATTTAATTGATATTGGACCTGGGGCTGGTGATTATGGTGGTTATGTTATGGCTGCTGGAACTCCAACTGAAGTTATGAAAAATCCCAATAGTTTAACTGGAAAATATTTAAGTGGTGAAGAAAAAATAGAAGTTCCTAAAACTAGAAGAAAAGGAAATGGATTAAAAATAACTATTAAAGGCGCTAAAGAAAATAATTTGAAAAATATTAATGTTGATATTCCTTTAAATAATTTGGTTGTTGTAACGGGAGTGTCTGGTTCTGGTAAATCATCTTTAATTAATGAAGTTTTATATAAAACTTTAGCTAATAATTTGTATAAAACTAAAGTTGTCCCTGGAAAACATAAAGATATTCTTGGTTTGGAAAATATTGATAAGGTTGTTCAAATTACTCAAGATGCTATAGGTCGAACTCCAAGAAGTAATCCCGCTACATATGTTGGAGTTTTTGATGATATAAGGGATTTATTTGCATCAACTAAAGAAGCTAAATTACGTGGTTATGATAAAAGTCGTTTTTCGTTTAATGTTAAAGGTGGTAGATGTGAAAATTGTTGGGGTGATGGTGTAAAGAAAATTGAAATGCATTTTTTAGCAGATGTATATGTTCCGTGTGATGTTTGTAATGGTAAAAGATATAATAAAGAAACTTTGCAAATTAAATATAAAGGAAAAAATATAAGTGAAGTTTTAGATATGCGCGTTAGTGAAGCAATTGAATTTTTTGAAAATGTTCCAAAAATTTATAATAAATTAAAAGTTATGATGGATGTTGGTTTATCTTATATAAAACTTGGACAATCGGCACCAACTTTATCTGGTGGAGAAGCAGGACGTGTTAAGTTGGCTAAAGAGTTACAAAAGAAAGCAACAGGAAAATCTTTATTTATTTTAGATGAGCCAACTACTGGCCTTCATACAGATGATATTAAAAAATTATTGGTCATTTTAAATAGAATTGTAGATAATGGTGATACTGTTATTGTAATAGAACATAATTTAGATGTTATTAAAGTGGCTGATTACATAATTGATTTAGGACCTGATGGTGGAGAATATGGTGGCAAAATTGTTGCTACTGGGACACCAGAAAAAGTTGCTAAGTGTAAAGAATCTTATACTGGTGAATTTTTACAAAAAATACTTAAATAATTGAAAAAGATTTAAAAAAATTGATATAATAGTGTTGGATGGTGAAATAAATGAGTCGTTATGCTTTAACTTTAGGTAATTTTAAAATAGAGTGGTATTCATTGCTAATAATTATTGGAGTTTTTTTAGCAATTTGGTTAATTTTAAAAGAAGCAAAAAGATATAAATATCCAACTGATTTTGTTTTTAATTTGTGTTTTTGGACAATTATTATGGGTATTATAGGTGCAAGAGCATATTATGTATTATTCAACTTAAATTTGTATTCAAATTTTTGGGATGTATTTAAAATTTGGGAAGGTGGCTTAGCCATTCATGGAGGAATTTTATTTGGATTATTAACTTGTATTCTTTATTGCAAAAAATATAAAATGCGAATTATAAGAATGTTGGATTTTATTGCCCCAGCGTTACTTTTAGCTCAAGCCATAGGTAGATGGGGAAACTTTTTTAATCAAGAAGCTCATGGAGCCGTTACAACTTTGGAACATTTACAAAATTTACATATTCCTGATTTTATAATTAATGGGATGAATATTGGTGGAGTTTATTATGAGCCTACATTTTTATATGAATCTTTATGGTGTTTATTAGGTGTTATAATTATTTTAATTATTAGAAGATTAAAAATTACCAAAGTGGGACAACCTACGGCAGTTTATTTAATGTGGTATGGGTTAGGAAGATTCTTTATTGAATCAATGCGTACGGATTCTTTGATGCTTGGTGGTTTTAAAATGGCTCAAATAGTATCTATTGCAATGATTGTAGTTGGTTTATTAATTATAATGATTACAAGTAGAAAAAGTAGATATGAAGATTTGTATGAACAAGATAATCAAGAAACTGTTAGATTTTAGCTAATGTATTACAAAAAATATAAATAGAAAGGAGTCAATTAATAAAAAATTAATTAATATTTTTTATTGATTGATTATACGTGATATAAATGTATGATATTATTATAATTGGTATGGGTATTAGTGGAATTACCGCTGGTATTTATGCTAAAAGAAGTAATAAGAATGTATTAATTATTGATAAGGGTATGCCTGGAGGCTTATTAAATAGTATTGATATGATTAGTAATTATCCAGGACTTATAAATATTAGTGGACCAGATTTTTCTAGTCAATTGTTAAAACAAGTTGAAGAACTTAAAATACCATATTCTTTTGAAGAAGTTTTAAGTTTTGATTTAAATGATGAAGTAAAAAAAGTAAAAACCACTAAAAATGAATATAGTTGTAAAAAGATTATATTAGCTATGGGGCGAAAGCCAAAATATTTAGGGTTAGATAAAGAAAAAGATTTACTTGGTCGTGGTGTTTCTACATGTGCATTATGTGATGGATACTTTTATAAAAATAAAGATATCGCTATTGTTGGTACTGGTAATAGTGCTTTGCAAGAAGCTTTGTATTTATCAAAAATTGTAAATAAAATATACCTTATTAATCGTAGAGATGGTTTTAGAGGTGATGAAGCATTTGTTGAAGAAGTTAAAAATAATAAAAAAATAGAAATTGTTTATAATGCTAATATTTCTGATATGAATGAAGAGGATGGCAAGTTAAAATCTATTACGTTATCAAATGGACAATCCATAAATGTTGCTGGAGTTTTTGTTTATATAGGTTATAGACCTGCAACAGAAATTGTTGATAAAAATATATTAGATGAAAATGGTTATATAATAGTCGATGAAAATTTTGAAACTCCAATAAAAGGTGTTTATGCTATTGGTGATATTATTAATAAAAAAGTTTATCAATTAGTAACCGC
>CALVSK010000045.1 GCA_944359015.1 uncultured Bacilli bacterium | reverse complement strand
TAGTTATTTCAAGAATGAAATAACTTTTATTTTTTATTTTGTTGTGTTAAAATAAACAGCAAGGTGTTTGGTTTATGCTAAAAAGACAATTGTTTGAATTTTTACTAGGATTAGTTGTAGTTATATTAGTTGTCTTTTTTTATTTTAGTTTTTATTTTTTTAAAACTGAAGATAAAGAGATTACAGGTGTTTATTATGCATCGTTTATAACTGATGTTGTAGGTTTTCAACAAATTGATAAATTAGTTAATAATGATAAAGCGTACTTTTTATATAAAAATAATTGATATTGAATTACAAAATAATCAAACTTTTTCTAAAACTTTAAATGGTACTTGCTCTTTATATAATAGTTTTGATGAAGTTTATGTTCACTGTTTTGATGATAAACAAACTTTTTTTTATGATAGTCATTTAAATTATATAAAAGAAAGTATATCAAATATTGATTTTAACAATGTTTTAGATTTTTATTGTTTAAATGATTGCTTTTATATTAAATATGATTATGATAATTTGCAATTATATAGAGAAAATGAATTGATTGATAATTATATAAAAAGTTATAAAAAAGTAGATAATGGTTATTTAATTATTAATAATAATAAAATAAAATATTATGATTTGAAACAAGATAAATATTATGAATTTGTTAATCCTATAAATAATAATAATAATAATAATGTTATTGCCTTTGATGATAATTATAATTTATATTTATTAGAAGATAATTTAATTTATGTTTATAATTTAGTAAATTCTAATATGGTAAATAAAATAAATGTTGAAAATATTGAAGATAATATTTTGGATATGATTTTAAAAAATAATAATTTATATATTTTTACTTTAAATAAAATGTATGTTATTAATTTATTTTATGGTAATAATGTTGAAGATAATTGTACTTTAGAAAGTTTAATTAATGAGTATAATATTAAATATAATGTTGATATTTCATATGATGGAGAAATTTTTTTTAATGAAAAATATAGGGTATATTTAGAAAAGGATATTGATAAAATTACTCAGGCTTTGGATTATTTAAATATTTATTTTTTAAAAATGGGTTCTCACTTTTTTGAGAAATTTAAAGATAAAAGTATGAATGGAATTGAAATATTTTTAGTAAATAGTATTTATACTAATGATAATAATAAAAATGTAGCTGGTTTATATACAAGAAAAAATAATAAATATTATATAGTTATTTCAATTGATAATGAAGATGCTGTTTTATCAATTTTATTTCATGAAACAATGCATGCCATTGAAGATTATTTAAAAAATTATAATCTAGTTTTTGCTGATTGGAATACTTTAAATTATGAGGGATTTTATTATAATAATATTTATTATACAAATAAAAGCTTTAATGATACTTTAGAAGATTTTAAATATAATGAAGATGTTTATTTTGTTGATAATTATGCAAGAAGTAACGAACTAGAAGATAGAGCAAGATTATTTGAAAAAATATGTTTAAATTATAATTTAGAAAAATATGTTAATTTAAATAAAAAAGTTATTTATTTAAAAAAAATTATTTTGCAAAAATTTCCCGAATTAGATGCTCTTTTTAATAATTAATAATTTTAAACATAATAATTAATTAGTGATTATTATGTTTAAAAGGAATAATTTGATAAAGTATTATAAGTTAGGTTTTTTTGATGGGATATTATTTGCTAGTGATTTTTTGAAAAATTCTAATAATCAAGATACTAGAATATTTTTACAAGAAATTTTAAATAATTTAGATTACTATGCAAATGAATATAAAATGCAGAAAAAAGATTTAAAAAAATGTACAAAAATTTTATTAAAAAGCTTAATGTATTTTTCTAGTAGTTAATAGACTTTTTTGGCATTGTTTGATAAAATATTGGTGGAGTTGAGGAATATGGAAGTAAGAACACGTTTTGCACCTAGTCCAACAGGTTATATGCATATTGGAAATTTAAGAACTGCTATATTTGAATATTTGCTTGCCAAAAAATATAATGGTTCTTTTATTCTTAGAATTGAAGATACTGATCAAGAAAGAAAAGTTGATGGTGCAATAGATTTTATATATAATACTTTAAGTTTATGTGGGTTTGTTATTGATGAAGGACCAAATAATGATAAAGGTTATGGGCCATATATTCAAAGTGAACGCAAAGATATTTATAAAAAGTATGCTTTAGAGTTAGTAGAAAAAGGAAAGGCATATTATTGTTTTTGTAGTGAAGAAGAGTTAGAAAAAATGCGTGAACATGCTAATGCTCGTAAAAAGCCATTTTTGTATGATGGTAGGTGCTTTAGATTAAGTAAAGAAACTATTGAAAAAAATTTAAAAGATGGAGTTCCTTATGTTATTAGACAAAAAATGCCTAAAGTTGGAACAACGATTGTTGAAGATGTAGTTTATGGAAAAGTTAAAATTGATAATAATATTTTAGATGATCAAATACTTCTTAAAAGCGATGGATTTCCAACTTATAATTTCGCTAATGTAGTAGATGACCATTTAATGAATATTACTCATGTTATTAGAGGTAAAGAATATTTAGACCAAACTGCTAAATATAATCTTTTGTATGAGGCTTTTGGTTGGGAAAAACCGGTTTATGCTCATGTTGCCATGGTTTTAGGAGAAGATGGTAATAAACTTTCCAAAAGAAATGGTGATGCTTCATTTATGGATTTATATAATGAAGGTTATTTACCTAATGCTATTGTAAATTATTTATGTTTACTTGGTTGGAGTCCTAGTATTAATCAAGAAATATTTACTATGGAAGAGTTAATTAAAAATTTTGATGAATCTAGAATTACTAAATCTTCAAGCCAATATGATGTAAAAAAATTACAATGGTTTAATCATCAATATATTAATAAAATGGATGATAATGAATATTTGAATTGGATAAAAAGATTTTTTAAACATGATGTATCTAATAAAAGTGAAGAATGGGTTGATAAATTATTATTAATTTATAAGACACATTTAAATTATGGAGCAGAAATCAATGATTTAACTAATAACTTTTTTATCGAAGATATTGTACTCGATGAAGAAGAAAAAGAGTTTTTAAAAAGTGATAGTGTAATAAATGATGTTATAAATGAATTTGAAAAAGAAATAATAAAGATTGATGAATGGAACGTAGAAAATATTAATGAAGCAATAAATAATGTTAAAAATAATTTAGGTGTAAAAGGAAAATTATTATATATGCCAATTAGAATAAAAGCTAGTGGTTTTATGCATGGTCCTGAACTTGCTGATACTTTATATTTAATTGGTAAAGATGTAATATTAGGTAGATTAAAATGAGAAAGTTAATAAGAATACTAGTTGGGGTTTTGATTTTGTGTTTATTAGGTTATGCAGTTTATCATGTGTTTATTGATGTTGAAAAATATAATGTTGATTATAATAAATATTTTGCTTTAGAAGAAATGGACTATGCTGTTGTTGGTGAAGAAGTAGTTGTAAAATTATTAAATATTAAAGATGATAGATGTTTGGATGTAAGTTGTGAACGAGAAGGGCAATATTTAGTTAAAGTCTTTATAATTAATAATAATAAGTTTACAATTGTTGATTTGGGAACTTTGGAACCTACTAAAGTAAAAATTGATAAGTTAAGTTTGGAATATACTATAGAATTAATTGAAGTGGAAGATGGTAAAATTGCAACTTTAAAATTAACTAAAAATGATGATTAGGAGAAATATGAAAATATATAATACATTAACAAGAAATGTTGAGGAATTTATTCCTTGGAATAATAATCAAGTAAGTTTTTATACTTGTGGACCAACTGTATATCATTATGCTCATATCGGTAATATGCGTAATTATATTGGTCATGATATTTTAGATAAAACACTTAGATATTTAGGTTATAATGTTGTAAGAGTTATGAATATCACTGATGTTGGACATTTAACTAGTGATGCTGATTTTGGTGATGATAAAATGGTTGCTAGTGCTAAAAAAGAAAATAAAACAGTTATGGATATTGCTAGATTTTATACTGATGCTTTTTTTCATGATTTTGAACTTATTAATAATAGAGTTCCTGATATTGTAAGCCCTGCTACTGCTAATATAGATGAATATATAAAAATAATTTCTAAATTGCTTGATGAAGGTTATGCATATCATGCCGGTGGTAATGTTTATTTTGATACTACTAAGTTATCTGATTATTATCAACTTACTAATCATAAAGCCGATGAATTATTTGTTGGTGTTCGCGATAGTGTTCTAGAAGATGCTGCAAAGAAAAATCAAAATGATTTTGTTTTGTGGTTTACTAAATCGAAATTTGATGAACAAGAATTAAAATGGAATAGTCCTTGGGGTTTAGGGTATCCTGGTTGGCATATTGAATGTAGTGGAATAAGTATTAAATATTTGGGAGAATATTTAGATATCCACGGTGGTGGTGTTGATAATATTTTTCCACATCATACAAATGAAATTGCTCAAAGTGAATCTTATTTGGGACATAAGTGGTGTAATTATTGGTTTCATAATGAACATTTAAATGACGCATCAGGAAAAATGAGTAAGAGTCATGGTGCTATTCTTACAATTAGTTTATTAAAAGAAAAAGGATATAATCCTTTAAGTTTTAGATATATGTGCTTAATGAGTCATTATCGTCATCAGTTAGTTTTTTCTTATCATTCATTGGATGGTGCAGAAAATGCATATAAAAAATTATTAAATAAAACTAGAAATTTAAAGTTTGGAGAAAACATAAATTTAGAAGAATATAATTTTTGGAATGAAAAATTTAAGGCATGTTTAGAAGATGATTTGAATACTGCAAATGCAATAACAACACTTTATGATTTGCTTAAAAGTGATGTAAATAATGATACTAAATATAATTTAATAGATAAATGGGATAAAGTATTAAGCTTAGATTTATTAAGTAAAAATAAAGAAAAAGTAGAAAATGAAGAATATATATTAGAAATGATAAATAAGAGAAATGAAGCAAAAAAGAATAAAAATTATGAATTTGCTGATGAAATAAGAGAAAAGTTGTTAAAAAAAGGTATTGTTTTAAAAGATACTAGAGAAGGAACAATTTACGAATTAAAATGATAAAAAAATTTATATTATTATTTACACTTTTTTTATTATTTCCAGTTCTAAATGTTTTTGCACTTGATTTAGATTTTAGTGCTGAATATGTAATTTTATATAATATGAATGATAATGAATTATTATTTGAACAAAATAGTAATGAAAAAACAAATATTGCTAGTTTAACGAAAATAATGACTGCTTTAGTTGCTTTAAATGAAATTGATAATTTAGATTCTACTGTTACTATTAATTCTAATGATTTTTTAGGAACTGAAGGATATTCTAAAGCGGGGTTTAATATCGGAGATGTTGTAACTTATAAAGATTTATTATATGGGGTATTATTACCAAGTGGTGCAGAAGCCGTAAATGCTTTAGTTAATAATACTTTAGGGTATGATAAATTTATAGCGAAAATGAATGAAATGGCCAAAAATATAGGATTGAAAAATACATCTTTTTCTAATCCAATTGGTAAAGATGATGAAAACAATTATTCAACTGCTGGTGATGTAGCAAATTTATTAAAATATGCTTTAGAAAATGCTACTTTTAAAGAAATATTTGAAACTAAAGAATATGTAACAACTAATGGCGTGAAACTGGAGTGTACACTTTATCCATATAAAAATTTATTAGATATAAATTTAATTGATGGTTCAAAAAGTGGTTTTACTAAAGGTGCTGGTAGGTGTTTAGCATCAATTACAAATTTAAATGACGTTAATTATTTGTTAGTAGTTATAAACTCAAACGTTAATGATAGTAAAAGTGCTGTTTTTGATTCAATTAATATTTATTCTTATTATGATGAAAATTATAGTTATCAAGAAATTATTAATAATGAAATGATTATTAAATCAATTCCAGTAAAATTTGCAAATATTGAGCAATATGATATTAAAGTTAATGAAAATGTTGATTTATTTTTAGAAAATGGAACAGTTGATAATCTAACTTATGAATATGAAGGTTTACAAAATTTAGATTATAAAGTAAAAAAAGGGGATAAATTAGGAACAGTATTTATTTATAATCAAGAAGATTTATTATATAAAACCGATATTTATTTGGAACAAGATATAAATTATTATTACTCATATATATATTTAATTTTTGTTTTTGTATTATTTTTAATTATATTATTTTTTATAAAGAAAAAAAGGATGAAAAAGAGAAAATAATTTTAGTTATTTCTTTTTTTTGATATAATTTAAGTGGTGATGAAAATGTATAAAATTAATCATTTGGGAATAATTGTTGATGGAAATGGTAGATGGGCAAAGGAAAAAGGCTTATCTAGAAGTACGGGGCATAAAGCTGGTTCTAAAAATTTACAAAAATTGATTTTATATATTAATAAAAACCAAATTGCTAAATATCTAAGTTTGTATGTTTTTTCAACAGAAAATTTTAAAAGACCAAAAGATGAAGTAAATTATATAATGGATTTGGCAATTAAATGGTTTAATAAAGTAAAAGAAGACTATTGTAATGAAAATATTAAAATATTATTTTCAGGTAATATAAATTTACTTGAATCAAAGCTAAAAGAGGTTGTACATGTTTTAGAAAATGTTACAAAAAATAATACAGGATTAGTTGTTAATTTTTGTTTGGGTTATGGTGGTAGATTAGAAATAGTTGATGCTACCAAAAAAATATGTCAAAATGTAGTTGATAAAAAAATAAATATAGATGATATAGATGAGAATTTATTTAGTCAATTTTTATATCAAAAATTACCTGATATAGATTATTTAATAAGAACTAGTGGTGAAAATAGAATAAGTAATTTTATGTTATGGCAAATATCTTATTCTGAATTTTATTTTCCAAAAACTTATTTTCCTGATTTTAATATTATTGA
>CALVSK010000044.1 GCA_944359015.1 uncultured Bacilli bacterium | reverse complement strand
AAGCAAATGAATAAATAAATTAATAAAATCTAAATATAACTCCAAAGCACCATAAATTGCCAAATTATCTTCTGGCATTCCACTACTTTGAAGTGCTTTAATTTTTTGCACATCATAAGCAGTAATACCTAAAAATAATAAAACACAAATTATTGAAATAACTAATGACAATGTAGAACTTCCAATAAAGATATTAATTAAAGAAACAATTACAACTGCTAGTAAAGCAAAAAGTAAATATGTTCCTATTCTAGTTAAATCAATATTAGTAAAATACCCAATTAAAGCCATAATAGCAAAAACTATAGCAGAAATTAAAAATATAAACATAATTGAACTTATTTCAAAAAATATAAATATTGAAGCAAAAGTCAAACCACTAACAAAAGAATAAAGTAAAAAACATACTTTAGCAGTTGTTGGTTGCATTTTCATAACTCTTGCAGATAAAACAATTACCAATATAAATTCAATTATTACAAATAGCAAGTACATATTTCCGCCATATATATTTTCTAACATTACTTCATTATTAGAAACAAAATAACCCGTTAAAAATGTTACTAATAAACCAAAACACATCCACAAAAAAGATTTACTAATCAACTTATTTTCCATATAAACCAATCATTCCTTTCACTTTGTTCAAGGCACACATAGTAATGAAAACTTGAACAAAATTTATTTTAATTTTATAATATCAGTCTTGAAGGAGTGTGCACTACAAAGCACGGCGGGAGGAGTTGCAGACTTCCTGTAACTCATTATGGATTAAACCAGCATATAAAACAGTGCAAATGTAGGTGTTTCAAGCACACATAAGTAGTCCTATCAAGGCTGTAGATTAATCATTGACTTTAGTTAATTCTTAGTGTTACCTACATAGACAACTCACTCCTTCAAAAATATTTTTTGAAAGGAATGATTTATTTATGGAAGTTATTTATCCAAAAGCATGTGGTGTTGATGTTCACAAATCTTTTATTGTCGCTGTTATTTGCGATTCAACTGGACCTTTGCCTAAATATTACAAAAAGCGTTTCTCTACCTTTAATAACCAATTAATCTCATTTAGAAACTAGCTACTTGATAACGACTGTCATAATGTTTGTATGGAATCTACTGGAAAGTATTATATTCCAGTCTACAATGCATTAGAAGGTTATATTTCTAACTTCGTCGTTGCCAATCCTAAATGGGTTAGAGCTATCAAAGGTGAGAAAGACGATGACAAGGATGCGAAATGGATCGCAGACTTGTTCAAATTAGGGATTGTTCGTTCTAGTTTTATTCCTTCTAAAGATTTTAGAATCTTAAGAGAATATACTAGATATCTTTACAAACTTACCTGTAATAAAACTTCTGAGAAAAACAGATTTACCAATGCTCTTACTGTTGGTAATTGCAAACTTGATATGGTTTTTACTGATATTTTTGGTAAATCTAGTCAAGATATTATTGAAACTATTTTAAATAATGACTCTTTCTCAGATGAGGATATTATAAAATGTTTACGTAAAAATTGCAAATCTTCTCATGAAGATATCTTATCTTCTATTACAGGGATTTCTTTTACTTATGAACAAAAACTAAGAATTAAATTTGTCAAAGATCACATTGATTATTTAACTAATCGTATTAATGAATTAAGAGATATTGTTGATACTCTAGTTGTCCCTTATGAAGATTATATTACTCTTCTTATGACTATTCCTGGTGTTGATAGAAACTCTGCAATTACTATTCTTTCAGAAATTGGCACTGATATGACACAATTTTCTAATCATTACAAACTTACTTCTTGGGCTGGTCTTGCTCCTGGTTGTAATGAATCTGCTGGTAAAAAGAAATCGGTTAAAATTTCTCGTGCTGGTATTTATCTTAAACCTTGTTTAGTTGAGGTCGCACATTGTGCTATCAAAGATAAAAACAATTCTTATTATGCTAATAAATTTAACAAAATTTCTAAACGTCGTGGAAAGAAACGTGCCACCATTGCCATTGCTAGAAAGATTTTAGTTGCTATTTATCACATGTTATCTACTGGTGAAGTTTGGAATCCTACAGATATTGCTTCAAATGAAACATCTGATAAAGATAGACTAAAATATACTAGGAACAACTTTAAACAATCTCTTAAACAATTAATGTCTTTAGGTCTTACATCTGATGATTTAATTGATTTAATTAGACAACAGAATGCCTTACTCGAATAGTTAAAATTTCGACTTTAACTTGGGGTAAGGGGAAGTCTGCCCTTTTTTAGATTTTTCTTTAAAATAAATTTTATTTTATTTTTCAGACTATCCTCCTTTAAACATTAAATCGGAAATAACATATATCTCCATCTTTTATTATATACTCTTTTCCTTCAATTCGCAACTTTCCTGCTTCTTTCACTTTTTTTTCATCATTATAAGTATATAAATCATCAAAACTCATTACTTCGGCTTTAATAAAACCTCGTTGAAAATCGCTATGAATAATACCAGCACATTCAGGAGCTTTCATTCCTTTTTTAAAAGTCCAAGCTCTTACTTCATCTTTTCCAACAGTAAAAAAGGTAGCCAAGCCCAATAAATTATATGTTGCAAATATCAATTTATCCAATCCACTATTAGAAATACCAACAGTTTCTAAAAATTCTTGTCTTTCTTCATTTTGTAAACCTGCTAAATCAGCTTCTAATTTAGCACACATTACTATAACTCCAGAGCCTTCTGACTCGGCATAATTTTTTACTGCCAAAGAATAATCATTATCTCCAACAACTATTGTTTCTTCATCAACATTAGCAACATAAATAATTGGCTTTAACGTAAGTAAATTATAATTTTTTAATAACTTTAAAGCATCTTCTTCAAAACTAATACGACGAAGAGGAACATTAGCTTCCAAATTAACTTTACATTTTTTTAAAACTTCTACTTCAAACAAAGCATCTTTATCCTTTGTAGTTTCTGCTTTTTTTTCAATTTTTTCTAATCGATTATTTATTATATCCAAATCTGCAAAGACTAATTCAATATTAATAATTTCAATATCACTAACTGGATTAGTCTTACCCGTAACATGAGTTATATTTGCATCATCAAAGCAACGAACAACTTCGACAATAGCATCAACTTCTCTAATATGAGATAAAAATTTATTTCCCAAACCTTCCCCTTTTGAAGCTCCCTTTACTAAGCCAGCAATATCCGTAAATTCAAAAGTAGTAGGAACAACACTAACAGGTTGATATAAATTTTTTAAATAATCTATTCTAGTATCTGGAACAAAAACAATACCTACATTGGGTTCTATTGTAGCAAAAGGATAATTGGCAGCTAAAATATTTTGTTTAGTAATCGCATTAAATAAAGTTGATTTACCTACATTAGGTAAACCTACGATACCAGCTTTTAAACTCATAAAAATTCCCCCATTCTATGGTGCAACACTAGTTTGATAACCAAGTGGCAACCCTAATATATACCAAATTATTATAATACCTAAAAAAGTCAAAAAAGTTATAAGGGCATAAGGTAATTGATATTTAATCGCAGTACCAACGGTAATTGCTTTATTGCTTTGATTATAATTAGCTAAAAAGGCAAGATATACAATAAAATAGGCAAATACTGGTGTTAATCCTAAAGAAATAGAATTACCCAATCTAAAAATTAATTGACTAAACTCTGGACTTATTCCAGCACTAAACAATGTAGGAACAGTTGATGAAAGTATTGCCCAACTATTAAGGGTATTAGGTAGCAAAAGTGATGCTCCAGCACTTACTATAAATAATAAAATTATTAATGGAAAAGCACCAAAATTTGATTTACTAACTATATTTGCCAACGCAGCTGTAAAAACACCACCAATATTCGAATATTTAAAAATGTTTATAAAAATAGAAACAGCAAAAATCATAACAATAATTTTTCCAATTTTATTTAATGAATATCCAAGAGCATCAATAAATTCTTTATTATTAGTAATTGTTTTTGCACCAATTCCATAACATAAACCCCAAATTACAAATAAAACTGCTACTATAAATACAAAACCATTACTAAAAAATGAATCATAACTAAATAATTTATCAATGTATAAAGTTTGACTATAATCTAATAAATTGCCAGATAAAGGAAGACCAGGAATAATATTATATAAAAATATTAAAAAATATATAGCTCCAGCACCAAAAGCATAAACTAAGCCTCGCATTTTTCTTTTAGTTAAAACTAAATCATCTTCAATTTCTTCTTCAGGAAAATCATATTTTGGAACTTTTTTAGCAATAATATTTTCACTTATATTAGTTATCACAAAACTTAAAATTATTAACGCTACTAAATTAATAAAAACATACCCAAATGACGAAATACTATAACCACCATCAATTATATGTGCACTATTCAAAGTAAGAGTTAATAAACTTGAATCAATACTTGTTAAAAAAATACTAATAGCATTACCACATGTAAGAGCAGCAAAAGAAGTTATAATTCCAATCATAGGACTTCTTTTACCATATAAAAATAATAATGCACTTAAAGGTATAAATATTACAAAAGACAAGTCACCTATAATACTAGAAATAATGCATAGAAATACTAATACAAAAGTAACAGTATTCTTTTTAACTTTTTTAGTTAATAAAGTAATAACTGTTTTTAAAAAACCACTTTTAACCATTATACCAATACCAATTAATATAATAATTAAATTTGATAAAACAGCAAAATTAGTAAAATTTTTAACTGTAGAAGTAAAAATATATTTCAATCCACTTAAACTAAACAATGAAGTAACAGATTCTGTGGTAACATAATAATCACCAGTTAAAGTTGAAACTTTATTATAAGTAGCCTGTATATTAAAAAAACTCAAAATACCACTTAAAACAATAACAATAAAACATAATATTAATAAAAACATGACTGGATGCAATCCAATTTTTTCAGTTTTCTTAATTTTTTTCATTCTTTATCACCTTTTTAAGTTTACGCATAAATTCTAATCTATCCATCATTATTTCTCTCCCACAATTATTACACTTAATTTTAATATCTGAACCATTTCTAACAACAGTCCATAAATTTGTTTGACAAGCATGTGGTTTTTTCATTATGACTTCATCATTTAATGTAAAATCAACAATTTTCATTATTCATCCTCTAAATTCAAATTCATTTT
Organism: uncultured Bacilli bacterium; assembly: GCA_944359015.1. Lineage (GTDB taxonomy): Bacteria > Bacillota_I > Bacilli_A > RF39 > UBA660 > Onthocola_B. The sequence goes on along the minus strand of CALVSK010000044.1, from coordinate 1,861 downwards.
TGCTAAAACACTTTCTAATTCATCAACCCCATCAAAAAATATTTCAATTTTATTCTTATGAACACGTACTTTAGTATTAAGTCCTTCCATAATTATATTTTCATACATTCTATATTTATGTTCAAAATTACTTTTACTTTTTGTATTATATTTAGTTACTTTCTCTTCTTGACTAAGTTTTTCTAATTCATGAACACTTAAATTATCAGTTATTACTTTTTTAGCTAAATCAATAACTTTATTTTCATCATCCATTTTACTTAAAACTCTAGCATGAGACATTGATAAACTTCTTTTTTCAACCATTTTTCTAACTTCATCAGGTAATTTTAATAAACCTAAAATATTTGTAACATAAGTTCTACTTTTTCCAAATTTATTAGCAAATTCTTCTTGGGTATAGCCTCTTAATTTAATAATATTACTAATTGATGTTGCTTCATCTATCGGATTTAAATCTTCCCTTTGTATATTTTCCACAAGAGCAATTTCCATCATTTCTTGGTCATCAAAATCCTTTATAATAGCAGGAATTTTTTCTAATCCAGCTATTTTAGCAGCTTTAGTTCTTCTTTCACCAGCAATAAGTTCATAACCTTTAATGCTTTTTTTAACTATTATTGGTTGAACGATTCCATATTCTTTAATAGATTTTGCTAACTCATTTAAAGATTCAATATCAAAAGTTTTTCTTGGTTGATAAGGATTACTTCTAATATCATCTATTAATATTTCAGTAACATCTTTAGAATTCTCTTCAACTATATCTTTTTCAAAATTATCAAAATCAATTACTGTATTTGAAAACAATTGTTCTAAACCTTTTCCTAAAGCTTTCTTTTTAGTTTCCATCTCTACTAATCACTTCCTTTGCTAAATTTGAATATGCTTCAGTAGCACGACTTGTAGGATCATATTCATTTATAGGTTTTCCATGACTAGGAGCCTCTACTAATCTAACTAATCTAGGAATTATTGTATTAAATACTTTATCTTTAAAATACTTCCTAATTTCTTCAATTACTTCAAGTCCTATATTAGTTCTGCCATCAAGCATTGTAAGAAGTACTCCTTCAATTCTTAAATTTGGATTCATACTAGATTGTACCATAATAATTGAGTTAAGTAATAAAGTTATTCCTTCAAGAGCAAAAAACTCACATTGAACAGGAATAATCACTGAATCACTAGCTACTAACGCATTCATCGTTCCAACTCCTAAAGATGGTTGACAATCAATAATTATATAATCATAATTATCTTTTATTTCATCAAGTTTCAACTTAAGTTGCATATTTTGTTGAAATTCTTTATCTTCAAGCATTTTTTTTATAAATTCAACATCTATGCCTGCCAAATTAATAGTTGAAGGTATAATACTTAAATTTTGAAATTTGGTTTTTTTAATAGCTTTTTTTATTTCACATTTCCCAGAAATAAGTTCATATATGTCATTTTTAAAATCATTAGAATTTAAACCTAACCCTGTTGTAGCATTACTTTGAGGGTCCATATCAATTAATAATACTCTTTTCCCCAATTTGCCTAAAGCAGCTGATAAATTAATACTAGTTGTAGTTTTTCCAACGCCTCCTTTTTGATTAACAAGTGATATAATTTTAGTCATAACAAGCACCTCTTTATAACTTTCGTACTATTCTATTTTAACATATATTTAATAATATTTGAAATGTTTTTAAATTTTTTTGTAGAAAAAAATCTTCATAAATTAGAAGATTTCATTTTACATTAATTATCATAGTCAATTAATATTTTTTATTACCCACAAGTTGCTCCCATAGAAGTATAAATAGATTTAATACCTTCAACCGTTAATTTTCCATCTTTCATATATGATTTT
>CALVSK010000043.1 GCA_944359015.1 uncultured Bacilli bacterium | reverse complement strand
ATATAAAATAAATTTTGTTCAAGTTTTCATTACTATGTGTGCCTTGAACAAAGTGAAAGGAATGATTGGTTTATATGTGCATTTCTCACCGCTTGTTATACAATTATGAGAAAAGAAGAGGTACTTGCGTTAACTGGGAATGATATTGATTTAGAGAATAGAATTATAAAAATAAATAAAAATGTATATTCCAAAGATAACGAAAAAAGTAGATGATATTTAAGTACAACTAAAACAGTTGGAAGTTGTAGAAAAGTTTATATTTACGACACTATATATTTAGTACTTTGTAATTATAAAAAATTGCAAAATAAGAACAAAAAAAGTATTAAAATAAGTATAAATAATAAGTATTTGAAAAAATAACTAAAAAGATCTTGCATTATATAAAAATATCAAATATAATAATATTGAAAATATATTAGATAAAGGAGGTAAGAAATGAAAAAATATCTAATAATCTTGATAACTTTTGGAATGCTTTTTATAACAGGTTGTGAAAATAGTTCTGGAACACTTATTTGCACAAAAACAGAAATAAGTGAAGAAGGTTATAGCACCAAAACTACTATGGCGGTAACCTATGTAGATAAAATAGTTACTAAAGTGGAACAAACAAGCATTGAAGAAATGGATGCTGACTTCGTTGACACATCTATTTATTTCAGCCAATTACTAGCAGAATCATTAAATGAAGTAAGCGGTTATAATATAACATTTACAAAAGAAAGCAACACATCTGTTAAAATCGTAACTACAATTGATTACACAAAGTTAGATGGAGAAAAAATAAAAGAAATATTAGGAAGTTCCTACAATGAAAATGCTCTATATTCGCTTTCAAATATTACTATAGATGATTTTAAAGAAACTCAATTAGATGGTTACACTTGTGACTAAAAGAATGAACCGGCTTTAATAAAGTCGGTTTTATATGTTTTAAAATTATATCATGAAATTTCAACAAAAACCAATTAAGTATTCAACAAAAACTTTTCCAAAACAAGAGCAACCAAAAAAATATGTTGATAAATACATTTAATATTATTTAAAGATTGTAGCAAATCAATATATTAAAGCCATAGAACAAAAATTGTAAAAAAAGATAATGAAGCAACTGAGAACAAAAAATTTTGAGCATAATATTTACAAAGTGTGATGACAAATATAGAGAAATTTCAATTTTAAAATAATACACGATGAATGTAAAGGCTTGCAACGTTGCTGGAACAACACTCCATACAGAATCATGAATAACTTATGGTATGGACAAGAAATATTATGCAATAGGTAAATATGAAGCGACGGATAAATTATATAATATTTTTGAAGAAATATTTTGTACAAGAAAAGAGTTAAAAACTTTAAAATAAGCACACCAGATAAAAAAATTATTAATTTTGAAAAGTTGATAAAGTTGATATAGTATATAAAATATAGTATCCTTATATTAGGAAACGGATGTATATATTGTCCTCAATTTGTCTACAGCAGATAAAAAATTTATAGTAAAGATAATATTAATGATATAAATGTTACCTTATACCAGTGGTAAAGAAAATAATGATAAAAATATAGTATTAACTCTTTTAAAATATAATAGAATAATAAATAATAATTATAGAAAAAGATTTTTATTGAATTTTACTGCCTTAGCTTATGGATTTGTTTAAAAATAAAAATAAGGCAAACTATAAGAGATAAATGAAGTGTTGACATTAAAAACAAAGTTATGATAAATTAAAAAAGTAGGTGATAAAATGAGTGATGCATTAAAAGAAATTAAACAACTACAAGATAAACAAATGGTAATTTATAAAGAAATGACAGAAAGAATACATCAAGCAACCAAAAAAACAGATTTACAAGATTTAGAACAAACACTTGAGGAAGCAAAACGGGCGATGAAAAGTATAAAAGAACAAATAGATTATAAACAGCAAGCATTGGAATTAAGTGGCGGTAGCAGAGGCGGACGAAAATAATTTAAATTAAAAAATTTATAAATTGAAGGAGAGCAAATGAAAAAATATTTAATATGCAAAAAATGTGGAAATTTAGTTGAAATGATTGAAGAGTCAGGAGTTCCAATAGTATGTTGTGGAACAGAAATGAGTGAGTTAATTGCAAATGAAAATGAGGGAGCAGCAGAAAAACATATACCGGTTATTACTGAAGAAAATAAAATAGTAACAATTCAAATTGGCTCTATAGAGCATCCAATGGAAGAAAATCATTATATAAAGTGGGTAAGTGTAAATACAACTAAAGGAAAATACAGTTTTTCATTAGAACCAAATATGGAACCAAAAGTGGAATTTAGTTTAAGTAATAACGAAAAAGTAATTGATGTTTATGCGTATTGTAATATACACGGTTTATGGAAAAAGAACAATTAAATCCTTTAAAATAAGGATTTTTTTTGTTATACTAATGTAACAAGGGAGAAATAATGGAAAAAAATGAATTATTATCAAATAATATAGAATTATTAACAAGAACAGAAGAAATTGGGAGGTATCTTTGACCTTGCCAAATTAAGAGAAGATTTGAGAAAACTTTTAAATCAAAGAAATAGTGAAAGTTTTTGGGAAGATGTTGATAACGCCAATGTTATCAACAAAAAAATTGCTAATATAGAAAAAAAATTAAACACATATGACAAAATAGAAAAAGAAGTAAGAGCAAATATAGAAATGTTAAATACGACAGATGATGAAGAAATAATAATGTTAATAGAAGATGCATTGGAAACATTAGAAACAAATATAGCAGAATTAGAATTATCAACAATATTATCAAAAGAGTTTGATGATGCAAATTGTTATATAGAAATCCATCCAGGTGCTGGTGGAACAGAATCTTGTGATTGGGCAAGCATGCTTGCAAGAATGTACGAAAAGTTTTGTGAAAAAGACAATTACAAATATGAAATTATAGAAGAACAAAAAGGAGAAGAAGCTGGCATTAAAAGTGTGACTCTTAAAATAGAAGGAGAATATGCTTACGGATATCTAAAAAATGAAAGTGGAATACACAGATTAGTAAGAATTTCTCCATTTGATTCAGGAGCAAGAAGACACACATCATTTGCATCTGTTAGTGTTATTCCAGAAATAAAACAAAATATAAACATTGAAATTAAAGAAGAAGAATTGAAAATAGATGTATATCATTCTAGTGGGGCTGGAGGTCAATCAGTTAACACAAGTAATTCAGCAGTAAGAATAACACATTTACCAACCAAAATAGTTGTAACATGTCAAAATGAGCGAAGTCAATTAAAGAATAAAGAAATAGCATTAAACATTTTAAGGAATAAATTATATATGTTAGAAAAGGAAAAGCAAAATGCAAAAATAAATTCATTAAAGGGCGAAAATGTCAGCATTAATTTTGGAAGTCAAATAAGAAGTTATATACTAGAACCTTATAAATTAGTAAAAGACCATCGAAGCGGTTTTGAATTTAGTGAACCCAACAAAATTTTGGATGGTAATTTAAAGGAATTACTAATTTACAATCTGAAGAATATTAAGTAAAGAGGCAAAAATGGAAGAAGAAATTAAATACATTCAAAATAAAATTGAAGAAAATAATAGTGTGGTAGTTGCCTGTAGTGGTGGACCAGATTCGATGTGTTTACTGAACATAATAACAAACGTTGCTACGGTTAAAAAATTGAAAATAATTTGTGCACATGTTAATCACAAAGTAAGAAAAAAAAGTGATGAAGAAGAAAAGATGGTAAGAGAATATTGCAAAAATAAAAATATAATTTTTGAATTATTAACAATAGATGAGTATAAAAAAATAAAATTTAATGAAGACGATGCCCGAAAAAGAAGATATGTTTTTTTTGAAGAGTTAATAAAAAAATACAAAGCACAATACTTACTAACAGCACATCATGGAGATGACTTAGTTGAGACAGTTTTAATGCGATTAACTAGAGGAAGCAATTTAAATGGATATATAGGTATTAAAAAAGAAAGCAAAAATAAGGGTTATTACATTTTAAGGCCGTTATTAACAACAACAAAAGAAAAAATAATAAATTATAACAAAGAAAACAAAGTGCCTTATGAAAATGATGAAAGTAACAATTCAACAAACTATACGAGAAATAGATATAGAAAAGAAATATTGCCATTTTTAAAAAAAGAAGAAAAAAACATTCATCAAAAGTATTTAAAGTTTAGTGAAGAACTTAACTCATATAATGAATTTGTAATAAAATATATAAAAAAGAACAAAATAATTGTTGATAACTCGATAATTATCAACAAACTAGAAAAAAACGATATGTTTTTAAAAAGAAAATCATTAGAGTTATTAATATCAGAAATACAAAAAGAAGACATATTAGATATTAGTGATAATCAAATAAGGGAGATGTTAACATTATTTGATAAAAATAACAAAAGTATAGATATTAATAATAATTATAAATGTATAAATGAATATGGCAAAATAAAAATTATAAAAAAAGAAACAAAAAAAATCTATAATATTATTTTAGAAAATAATTTAAAAATAGATAATTTTATATTTTATTTTAATAAAGGTAATTATGAAAAAAGTAACAATTGCATATGTTTATTAAGTGATGAGTTAAAATTACCATTAAGAATAAGAAATAGAAAAAATGGCGATAAAATGGAAATCAAAAATTTAGGAAGTTTAAAAAAAGTTAATGAAATTTTTATTAATAGTAAAGTTTCAAAAGATAATAGGGACGAATATCCAATATTAGTTGACAGTAATGATACCATAATTTGGCTTCCAGGATTAAAAAAATCAAAATTTGCTAAAGACAAAAATGAAAAATATGATATAATAATTAAATGTGAGGCAAGGTGATAAAAAATGAATATGAAAACAAAACAAAATGATAATTTCAAAAATATATTACCATACCTAGTATTGGTGGGAGTAGTATTAGTAGTAATATTTGCACTAAACATGCAAGGAGTAAAAGTAAATGAATTAACAACTGGAGAATTAATAACAGAATTAAAAGAAAATAATGTAACTGAAATAACAGTAACTCCTAAAAGTGAAGAAAGCATATATTATATTGAAGGTAAACTTGAAGGTTATGATGAATATGAATCATTTAGTGCTAAAGCAATAGGTTCAGAAGTAGATAATATTTTGGCATTAATCGAAAATAACGAGATTGAAGAATATGATACAAATGCTGATCCAGGTGGAAATATATTTATATATATACTAATCAATGTATTGCCGTTAGTATTATTAGTAGTTGCAATGTATTTCTTATTTATGAAATTAGCAAATTCAAATAAAAATTCAATGGATTTTGGAAGAAGTAAAGCGAGATTAAGTAATGATAACGATAAAAAAAGTTTTAAAGATGTTGCAGGATTAAAAGAAGAAAAAGAAGAAGTAGAAGAATTAATAGACTTTTTGAAAAATCCTAAAAAGTTTGAAAAAATGGGAGCAAGAATACCTAAAGGAGTATTATTAGTAGGTCCTCCAGGAACAGGTAAAACTTTACTTGCTAAAGCAATTGCTGGCGAAGCAAATGTACCTTTTTTCTTTATTAGTGGTTCTGACTTTGTAGAATTATTCGTCGGAGTTGGAGCAAGTAGAGTACGTGACATGTTTAAGGAAGCAAAACGAAATGCTCCTTGCTTAATATTTATTGATGAAATAGATGCAGTAGGACGTCAAAGAGGAACTGGTTTAGGTGGAGGTCATGATGAACGTGAGCAAACATTAAATCAATTACTTACAGAAATGGATGGCTTTGGTGAAAATGAAGGAATAATAATAATAGCAGCAACCAACAGGCCAGATGTATTAGATCCAGCACTTCTTAGACCGGGTAGATTTGATAGGCAAGTTACAGTAAGCTTACCTGATGCTAATGAACGTGAACAAATATTAAAAGTACACGCTAAAAATAAGATAATAGGAAAAGATGTTAATTTAAGCAATTTAAGTTTAAGAACACCAGGATTTAGTGGAGCAGACTTAGAAAATCTATTAAATGAGGCGGCATTATTAGCAGTAAGAAGAAATAAAACATCAATAACAATGGAAGAAGTAGATGAAGCAACAGACAGAGTTTTATTAGGTCCAGCAAAAACAACAAGGAAGATAACAGATAAAGAGAAAAAACTAGTTTCAATTCACGAAGCCGGTCACGCGGTAATTGGCTTAAAATTAGAAGATGCTCAAGAAGTTCATAAAATTACAATAATACCTCGTGGTATGGCCGGGGGATATACAATGATGCTACCAAAAGAAGAAAAGATTGCGGTACACACAAAAGCAGAATTACTTGCTCAAATCACAGGATTACTTGGTGGAAGAGTAAGTGAAGAAATGTTTTTAAATGAAATATCGACCGGAGCATCAGATGATTTAAAAAGAGCAACAAGAATTGCTAGAAGTATGGTTACAGAATATGGTATGAGTGAATTAGGCCCAGTACAATACGAAGAAAAAAGTGAAGGTGTATTTTTAGGAAGAGATTATACTAAGTCTAAAAACTTTTCAGATCAAGTAGCATTAGAAATAGATCAACAAACTAGAAAGATAATTGAAGAATGCTATGAAAAAGCTAAGAAAATCATTGGAGAAAATAAAAAACTAATAGAACAATTAAGTGAGGCTTTAATGCAATATGAAACCATAACAAAGGAACAAATTGAGTCTATAGTAAAAACTGGAAAAATTAAAGAAGATTTAGTTGAAGAAAAAGAAGACATAAACCAAGAAAATAGTGAAACTAAACCAAAAAAGAAAAAGGCAACAGAAAAAGAATAGCATAAAAGTTGCTTTTTCTTTTTAAATATGATAGATTATTTAGGAAACAGGAGTGAAAATTATGTTAGAAACAATTTTATTAATTATATCTATACTATTAATTGCAATTGTGTTATTACAAGGTAATAAAGCGAGTGATGCAGGTCAAATAATAACTGGAGGAAATGAAAATTTATTCCAACATACAAAAGAAAGAGGATTAGAGTTAGTAATAAGTCGAACAACAATGGTTTTGGGAATATTATTTTTCATAATTTCTTTAATACTATTTTTAAGTTAAC
>CALVSK010000042.1 GCA_944359015.1 uncultured Bacilli bacterium | reverse complement strand
ATAAATTCAAAAAATCGCCATATAGACGATAATTTTGTTTTGCTTATTTTGGTCACTATGTCTTGACAAAAATCAATTTTGAATTTTTTATTAATTTTTCTATACTTCTTGGACAACTGCTATTATCATTGGTTTACATTCTGTTTCTTGATATAGATATTTGCTAAGTTCTTCCCTTATTTCAACTTTAATTTGATTAAAATCTACATGTGTCGGCGTTATGTTTCTATTAATGATTACTTCACATATATTTTTTATTTCTTTAATCATATCTTGCGAATCTTTAACGTAAATAAATCCTCTAGTTGTAACTTCTGGTCCTACTATTAATACTTTATCTTTTTTGTCAACTGTTGCACTAATTAAAACTATTCCATTTTCAGATAGCATTTCTCTATCTTTAATTACTAAATCACCAATATCATCATTACTTGTTCCATCAATAAATATATCATTTACTTTTATTTTTGAATAATCTTCTATTAATTTCCCATCTATAAATGTTACTATTTCTCCATTTTGTTTTAGTATTATATTACTTTCTGGAACTTTTAAGGCATTTGCTAAATTTGCATTATTAACCATATATCTATATTCACCTTTAACTGGCATATAATATTTTGGATTTATTAGTTTTATCATTAACATTAAATCTTCTCTTGAAGCATGCAATAATATCTCTTTATCTTTTGGAATTGTTTCAATATTGCATCCAAACATTGCTAATTCATTTTGCAATTTAACAAGAATTTTTTCTGTACTGTCATATTTTGGTTCTGCAAATACTACAGTATCACTGCTTTTTAATGTTACATATTTATCATAATTATTTAATATTTTATTCAAATTGGCATATGGTGTTGTTTTATCATCCATTATTAGCAATATAGCATTATCATCATTTATGTTAGATAAATCTCCTATAATGCTATCATTATAATTTAAATATCCCTCTTTTTTACTAAAACTTATTACATTTTGCAATCTTTTTCCCATAATTACTATTTTTCTATGTGAATTTGCAGCTGCCTCAAAAATTTCTGCTATTGTATATAAATGACTCGGCAATACTGAAAATAATATTCTTTGCTCATGATGATTTATTACATCTCTATAAAATTCTACTAATCTGTGTTTTGGAGATGTATGCCCATTCTTTTCGGCAAAAGTCGATTCAGATAACAAACATAATACTCCTTGTTTTCCTATATATGCTATTTTTCCTAAGTCCATATTATAGGATTCTAGCATGCTAGGGTCTATTATAAAATCTCCTGTATAACATATTGCCCCATCTTTTGTATTAACTACATACATTACTGAATCCGGACAACTATGTGATACCGCTATTGGAAATATTGATATCTTTTCAAAATTAATTTTTTTATGTGGAGTAATTACTATAATGTTTTTCTCATCTACGCCATCTTCCATTAATTCAAATTTGGTAAATTTTGTTGCGTATACCTTTAATTCTGGTATATCTTTTAAAATATCTGCTACTGCTCCCATGTTTTCTTTATGTCCATGGGTTATAAATAATCCCTTTATTCTCTTTCTATTTTTAATCAAATAACTGAAATCAGGCATTATATAATCTATTCCTAAAAGATTGCCACTAGCAAATTTTATTCCAGCATCAAAAACATAAATTTCGTCATCTATTTCTATTACATAAGAGTTCTTTCCACTTTCAGATAGTCCTCCTAAACCCAAAATCTTAATTTTGCTCATAAAAAATCACCTTCTAAAAAAAATAAGTTCTTTGGTATTTAGATTATACCAAAAAACCTATAATTAATCAAGGTCTTTCTTCACTGATTAATTTACTTAGTCTTTCTTCACTGATTAATTTACTTAAGCTTACTATATCTAAATCTCTATATAATATACTATTTATAATTATCTGGATATTTTTAGGGGCAGTATTTTTCTTTACCAAATATATGTCCCCACTATTTATATTTTGTTTAATTTTTATTATTGTCGAATCATTGATTATTTTATCTGTTTGTACTAAATACTTGTTATTTTTTTTGCATAACTCAATATTATTATCATTTATATAACATATGTCTGTATTAATTGTATGTCTATTTAATAATGTTTCTAAATCATTATAATTAGTGTAATCAAAATTAATTTGTTCTAACTTTAAATCTTTATTAAAATTTTCTTTTTGTATTAAAACACTTGCTTCATAACCATTATTTATAAAATATTGAATAATAGATTCATCATATTCTAGTATAAAAGAAATACTATTTTTCTCTTTATTGCCTTTATTTATTATTTTATCTAAATTGTTTTCTATAGACTCTTTGGGATAATCAATGTCATATTTTAAATAATACTCATTAAACGTGTCTATATCCTTCATATTATAATAACTATCTTTTACATTTACCGTTATTCCATTTAATCCAGGTACAATATATTCACCATTTACTTCAGCTGATATACTTTTAATATTATATTTACTTTTTTCATTTTCAATTGTTTTATACAATTCATTATTTTTTAGTGTGTACTCAGCAATTTTTTCAGTATAAAAAAAACTAAATACAGCTATTGCTAATATTCCTAAGTTTCTAAAATGTTTCAAAAAACTTCACCCATTAAAATATATGTTAAGTTTATCTAAAAAATTTTATAAAAAAACAACTATATTTAATAGTTATCCAATTCTTTTTTTTACTAGTTCTGCTCCCCTTTTGGGTTCATCAAATAATATTTCATATACTAACTTATCTTTTCTAAGTTCATCTATAAACATTATTTCTTCTTTCGTTAATGTCCTATATTCAGTATTTTTTGATTGTTTTATATTTTCTACCTTTATTAAATTATCTGCTCCTAAAAGATAATCTGAACTTACTCCTAACACATGCATAAATTCCATTACTGTTTCTATTGTGGGATTCCTTGTTTCTTTTTCATAACAACATATTGCTGATTTGCCTACTCCAACTAGTAATCCTAATTCTGCTTGTGTTAACCCCTTTTTCTTCCTTGCTTCTTTTAACCTATTACCTTTAAGCATTCTTAAACCTCACTTTTTATTTTAGTTATATAAAGTATAACTAAGTAATAAGTTATTATGCGCAAATTTTACCTATTGTAAATTTTTGTCATTTTATTTATTACTTGATAAAAACGTTATCCGTTCAACTATAACTTCGGTTATAAATTTTATTTCTTCATTTTCTTCATATTTTCTACTTTGTAATCTTCCTTTTATTCCTACAACATCACCCATTTTACAAAATTCAGTCGTAGTAGATGCTATACCATTCCATAATATACATCTTATAAAATCAGTCTCATATATTCCATCAGCATTTTTAAATGGTCTTTGTACCGCTAAAGTTATACTTGTATATTTTTTTTGGGTTTCTGTTTCTATAACGCAGGGATTACTAGTTAATCTTCCAACCAATACCACCTGATTCATTTTATCCTCCTTTCACTGTAACATTAGCAATTTATTTAAAAAAATTCAAATTGGCAATTTTGTATTTTAAAGATAATTTTTTTTATTTTTTTATATTAATGTGTTATTTTATTAAAATTATGTGTTATTTTTTTGTTTTTTATATAATTGCTTGTTTTTTATTTAAAAATTTGTTAAACTTGTTATAGTAAAGTAGGAGTTGTATTTAAATGGAAAAAATATTTACTTTAGGGGATAACATTAAATCTATGTTTGAAAATTATAAAGCAAAATATCCTAATTTAAAAGATTTTGAATATGATGCTGAAAACGATATTCTTTATTTTAATGGCAATAGTATAAAACAAGCCGGTTATTCTTTAAGTAGAATGTCTCCAGTTTTTTTTCAAATGATTCCACAAGATATTTTTGATTATATAAAAAATGGTCTATTTTATCAAAGTACAAATGAAATATCTAAAGTTTATGAAATGCTAAGAAACGAAATGATTATTACTGAAGAAGAGTCAGCAGTTTTAAAAAATTTTGTTGGTCATTATTTTAAAAGGTTGACTATGTTTATGAATAACTCAGTTTTATTTTCTTCTCATTCACAAGATAATGATATTACTGCATTTGTTGCTGATTTCAATGTTAGAAAAGAAATTATTGAACAAGTTGTTAAAGGCAATTTTTCTTATAGCGTTGCTTCAGATATTATTAGACAAGAATTAGCTAATTTAGGACTACTTGTTGTAGATGACTTAAATCAACAACAAAATGTTTCCCAAGATAATTCATTAGAAAAAGGAATGTCTTTAACACGCAAAAAAAATAACTCTTATGTTTTTTTAGAACAAGAAGAGGTTGATAAAATGCAAAATTTAGGTATGGCCGGTTTTGCAAGTATTGTGTTAGTTTTGGCAACGGCTGTAACTGTAGGTACTTATTTAGCCACTTTATTATTACAATAAAAAAGTTAGCATTTGCTAACTTTTTTAATAATTTTCTTTTCTTAATTCAAAATATGCTTGAGGATGTGCACATACTGGACATACTTTTGGTGCTTCTTTACCAACTACGATATGGCCACAATTTCTACATATCCAAATTGCTTCCCCTTCTTTGCTGAACACTAATTTTTCTTCAACATTTTTTAATAATTTACGATATCTTTCTTCATGTTCCTTTTCTATTGCTGCTACTCCTTCAAAAAGAAATGCTATTCTTTCAAATCCTTCTTCATGAGCTACTTTGGCAAATTCAGCATACATATCTGTCCATTCATAATTTTCACCTTCTGCAGCATCTAATAAATTTTCTGCAGTTGTAGGAACTTCTCCACCATGCAATTCTTTGAACCATAATTTTGCATGTTCTTTTTCATTATTTGCGGTTTCTTCAAATATTGCTGCTATTTGTTCGTATCCTTCTTTTTTTGCTTTTGAAGCATAATAAGTATACTTATTTCTTGCTTGTGATTCTCCAGCAAATGCTGCCATTAAATTTGCTTCTGTTCTACTTCCTTTTAATTCCATTTTCTTCCTCCTTTAGGCATTTTTCACAAATACCTTCTAAAATTATTTTGTAATTCATTACTAAATTATTTTCATATTTTTTCAAAGGTTTAATTATCGGTTCATATATATCAATTATTTTATTACACCTCGTACATATAAAATGTTGATGTTTTTCAATTTTGTCGTATCGTTTTTTTTCTTGTCCATCATTTACAATTGTTATTAAATTTTCATTACATAAACAATTTAAATTTCTATATACGGTTCCTAAACTTATGTTTTTCAAAGTTTTTCTTGCTTCTTCATATATATCATATGCATTTAAGTGCTCATTACTTCTATTTATAATTTCTAATATGACTTTTCTTTGTTTTGTATTTTTCAATTAACACCTCTTTTATTAGTAATGATTACTATTTAAGTATACTTTATTTGTAAAAAAAATGCAATATTTAAAGTTGCATTTATTTATTTTCTACTATTAATTTTATTGCAGTTTTTTGCTCTCCATTAATTATTATATCATTAAATGCTGGGATTACTACTAAATTATCTCCAGTTGGAGCAACAAACCCTCGACAAATTGCAATTGCCTTTATTGCTTGATTTAACGAACCAGCTCCTACTGTTTGGATTTCTACTGATTTTTTTTCTCTGTAGATATTAGCAATTGCCCCAGCTACTTTGCTAGGATTTGATTTTGATGAAACCTTTAATATTTCCATTATTATCTTCCTTTCTTTCTAAGAAAAGTATATTTTTTATTACAAAAATTATTCCAAAAAAAAATTAATATTTTTTAATTTTTTTTATTGCTCAAATAATTATTTAGCGGATCAACTAGTTCTAGTATCCCATGTATTAAATAAAAATATCCTAATACTAAAATTTGTATATCATTTTCATAATATAAATTAATTGTTGTTAGTAACCCTGTTAATATAAATAATATTAACATTATTACTTCTGATATCCAATTTTTTGAATTTCTATCATTGTAATAATCGGCTTTTTTTAACTTTATTAATGACATAAATATTATCCAGATAAATAATGTTAAGGCTAAATACCATGGAACCTCATCTATTTTTAGAAAGTATGCAATTATTAATACAACTATTGATGCTAATGCCGTAAACAATCCTTCATAGTCTTTTGTTTTTCTAACTAATATGTATTTTATTAAATTAAGTATTGTATAAATTAGTAGTACTGCCATAAATATTAGTTTTACTTTTATAAAGTGAAATAATGGAAAAATTAATATTATACTTCCACATAAAATTAAAAATGTCGATATTATTAACTCTACTTTTTGCTTTTTGTTCATTAAACTACCTCCACTTTAATAATAATTTACTCTTATTGAAAAGTCAATTGATTATATTTATTTTCTTCTACCTTGTTATCTTTGATTACTGATTGTTGCATTACTATTGCTCAATTCCAATGCAGTTAATGGGTCATATGGTGCTCCGGTAGTGGTTCCTGATAAAAGCGCTATGTCTACGGCATTTTCTGGTATTCCCCATGAGTTTCCTGAAAATATAAAAATTGCTTGGTCAACTACATATCCTCTAGTGTTGTATGTAACATTATTCATTATTGTTCCTGTTGAATTTGGATTTAAATAGGCAGCTTGCCTTAGTGTATGAAATATATTTTCTTTTACTAATAAATTTATTGTATTTCCTTGGGTAACAAATCCTCTATTTACTATCCACGTTGATGAATCACCACTTTGGGTTGGTCCATATATTTGACAGTTTAAAATTTGATTTTCATTACCAGCAATTTGTATGAACTCAACCGGATATGCATTATCACTAGTTATTGTAAGTCCATCTAATGTGATATTGTCTTTATTACATAATATTGGTACAATGGGTGATTTAAGTAAAATTTCTGAACCAGGCATTCCTTTTAAAGTTACCCCTTCTGTATTTAGAACAATTTGTTTATTAACTGGATATATTCCACTTAATAAATTTATTGTCCCATTTTCTTTGACGGCTGCTAAGCCTTCTTCTATTGTTTGAAAAGGTGCTAACTGGCTTCCATCTTCTCCTGGAGCTGCTGATGATTGAACAAACAAATTATATGGATTTACTCCTAAACTTCCTGCAGGTCCTGTTGGGCCTGTTGTTCCTGTTGGTCCTGTTGGGCCTGTTGCGCCAATAATTTCCATTGGAATATAACAATAATATTTGTTATTTTCTCTTAATTTTTCAATTTTTTTTATTGCTTTTTCATAATTATTCAAATTATAATTCCTCCATATTATTTGTTATTATGAGTTTTATATTTTATTAATATTTTTTGCAAAAATAAAAACCCTTTTTTGTAAAGAGTTTTTTTATTAAATGGTGCCGTAACAGTGAATTGAACACTGATTTAATCCTTACCATGGATTTGTAATACCATTATACTATTACGGCTTA
>CALVSK010000041.1 GCA_944359015.1 uncultured Bacilli bacterium | reverse complement strand
AAACTATTTCAAGAGGAGGTTTGCTTTTTATTTTGAAAAAATTAAATGGTTAGGTTGCGGACAAAGTCTGCCGTATGATATAATTGTTTTATGGAAAATTTATTAGGATATACAAGAAAAATGTTGGAAGATTATTTTTTGAAATTGGGTGAAAAAAAGTTTAAAGCAATCCAAGTTTTTGAGTGGTTATATATTCATAATGCTTATAATATAGATGATTTTTCAAATATAAAAAAAGATGTAAAAGAAAAATTAAAAAAAGATTTTAATACAGATTTTATTAAATTAGAATTGGTTTTAGAAGAAGATGATACTAAGAAATTTTTATTTCGTTTATTGGATGGAGAAAAAATAGAAGCAGTTTTGATGAAACATAATTATGGTTTATCAGTTTGTGTATCTAGTCAAGTGGGCTGTAATATGGGATGTAGGTTTTGTGAAAGTGGAAGACTTAAAAAGGTAAGAAATTTAGAGACTTATGAAATTGTTGAACAAATTTTACTTATTCAAAAATATATAAATAAGAAAATTAATAGTGTTGTTCTAATGGGGATTGGAGAACCTTTTGATAATTATGATAATATAATAAAGTTTATAAAAATAATAAATGATGCAAAAGGTCTTGCTATTGGGGCTAGACATATTACTGTATCTACTTGTGGGTTAGTTCCTAAAATAAAAGAATTTAGTGAACTTGATTTGCAAGTTAATTTAGCAATATCCTTACATGCTGCTACAAATGAAGTTAGAAATAAGATAATGCCTGTAAATAAAGTGTATAGTATAGAAGCAATTATTGATGTTTTAAGGGAATATATTGCAAAAACTAATAGACGTGTTACTATAGAATATGTTATGCTTAATATGGTTAATGATAGAAAAGAAGATGCTATTAATTTAGTTAACCTATTAAAAGGAATGAATGTATATGTTAATTTAATACCTTATAATGAGACTAAAAATATTGGTTTTAGGAAGAGTGATAAGGAAAAAATTAATGAGTTTTATAATATATTAAATAGTAAAGGAATTAATGTTACTGTAAGAAGAGAATTTGGCAGTAATATTAAAGCAGCGTGTGGACAATTAAGAAGTGAGAGTGATTAATACGAAATCTTTTTATTTAACAGATACTGGTAAAGTTAGGGAACATAATGAAGATAGTGTAACTATTTTAAAAAACATAAGTGATGAATATTTAATGCTTGTTGCTGATGGAATGGGTGGCCATAGAAAAGGAGAAGTAGCTAGTGCTTTGACTTTGACTCACTTAGGTAAAAGGTTTGCTGAGAGCGCTTCAATTGGAACAAAAATTGATGCTGTCAATTGGTTAAGTGATAATATAAATGAAATCAATAAAGAAATACTAGATTATGGTGAAAAAAATGAAAATTCTAAAGGTTTAGGTACTACTGTAGTGGCTGCTATTATAACAAAAGAATTTTTGATTTTTGCAAATATTGGTGATTCTAGTGGTTATGTTATGAAAAATAATAAACTACACCGAGTAACAAAACCTCATACTTTGGTAAATTTATTAGTTGATGCTGGTGATTTGACTGAAGAACAAGCTAAGAATCATCCTAAAAAAAATGTTTTAATGAAGGCTTTGGGAGCAGCAGAAAAAGCAGAACCAGATATTTTTGTTGTAGATAATGGGTGTGATGCAGTCTTACTTTGCAGTGATGGATTAACTGGAATGCTTAGTGATGAACAAATTGAAAAAGTTTTGTTGGAAGATGATTTAACTGTCGAAGAAAAAGTTATTAAGTTGATAAAGAAATGTAATGCTAGAGGGGGTAATGATAATATTTCAATTGCATATTTAGTTAGAGAAAGTGGTGATATAGCATGATAATGAAGGGGCAAAAAATTAGTGATAGATACCAAATTATAAAATCCATTGGTGAAGGTGGTATGGCTAATGTTTATTTAGCTTATGATACTATTTTAGATAGAAATGTTGCTGTTAAAGTTTTGCGTGGAGATTTAGCAACTGATGAGAAATTTGTAAGAAGATTTCAAAGAGAAGCATTGTCTGCTAGTAGTTTATCTAACCCCAATATTGTTGAAGTTTATGATGTCGGGGAAGATAATGGTGAATATTATATAGTAATGGAATATGTTGAAGGAAAACATTTAAAAAATTTATTGAAAAAAAGAGGTAAATTGACTGTTCCAGAAGTAGTTGATATTGTTTTGCAAATTACTAATGGTTTAAGTGTTGCTCATGATTCTTATTTAATTCATAGAGATATAAAACCTCAAAATATACTTATACTAGATAATGGGCTTATAAAAATAACTGATTTTGGTATCGCGGTTGCTATGAATGCTACCCAACTCACGCAAACTAACTCAGTAATGGGAAGTGTGCATTATTTGCCACCAGAACAAGCCAGTGGTAAAGGAGCAACTTTACAAAGTGATATATATTCTATAGGAATTTTAATGTATGAACTTTTAACTGGCAAATTGCCATTTAAAGGTGATAATGCTGTAGAAATTGCTCTTAAACATTTAAAAGAGCCAATGCCTAGTATTAAAGATGAAGAGCCTGATATACCACAAAGTATTGAAAATATAATATTAAAAGCCACTGCTAAAAATCCTAAAAATAGATATGCGGATGCTCGAGAAATGCATGAAGATTTAAAAACGTGTTTAGATGAGTCTAGAATTAATGAATTAAAAATAACTTTTAAATATCCAGAACATGATTATGATGATACAAAATTATTGAAAACAGTTAAGCAAAATGAAAAAAAGGAACTTGAAAAAAGTGAAAAACAAAAAGTTAAAGAAGGTGAAGAAATTATAGCAAAGAAAGTTAATAAGAGTGATAATTCCCAAAACAAAATAATAATTATACTGGCAAGTATATTTGTTGGGTTAGTTGTAATTATAACAACAATTGTGGTTTTAATACCTAAAATTAATTCTTCAAAAATATCAGAAATTCCTGATGTTGCTGGATATACTGTTAGTGATGCTATAAAAACTTTACAAGATGCTGGTTTTGTTGTTTTAGATGAACAAAGACAAGAAGCAAGTGAAACTATACCGGAAGGTAATGTAACTAAAACTACTCCAGCAGCTGGTTCAAATAGAAAAGAAGGAACAGAAATTACATTATATGTTTCCTTAGGGGATGTAACTGTTGAAATTGAAGATTATGTTGGAAAAAATTATAATGAAGTAAAAGGTAAATTAGAAGCCTTAAATATAAAAGTTTATGTTGAAAGTAAGGATATTCCTGAAGATGCTGATGCTAATGATTATGAAGAAGGTATAATTATGGAACAATCAGTAGAACCTGGTGAAAAATTATCTGAAGGGGATTCAATTACTTTATATATTCCTAAACTTGATAATAAATATCCTGATTTTGTTTTAGATGAATATAGTATAACTGAAGTTGAAGAATTTGCTGAAGATTATGATATAAACTTAACAATTGAATATGAAGAAACAACAGAATATGAACCAGGTACAATAATTAGACAAAGTAGAGCAGCTGGAACAACTGTTGTTAGTGGTGCTAAATTAACAATTACTGTTGCTAAAGAACCATCAACTGATGAAGAAATAGATGATGGTGGGGGATTAGAATAATGCAGGGGCGTATTATTAAACAAATAAGTAATAATTATACTGTTTTAATAAATAAAGTTCGATATGAGTGTAGTGCTAGGGGAAAGTTTCGTAATTTGGGGCTTTCCCCTGTTGTTGGTGATATTGTTGAAGTTAATATAGATACTTTAACTATTGATGAAATTTTATCAAGAAAAAATAAATTAAATCGGCCAGTAGTTGCAAATGTGGATATTGCTTTAATTGTAACTAGTGTTAAAAAACCTGATTTATCTCTTACTTTACTTGATAAATTAATTACAATAATAAAAGTAAATAAAATTGAACCAATAATTATTTTAACTAAACTAGATTTATTAAATAAAGAAGAGTTAAATGATTTAAAAAAATTAATGAATTACTATAAAAAACTAGGAATAAAAGTTTTAACAAATAAACACCCATTATTAATAAAATATGTTTTAAAAAATAAGGTTGTTGTTTTAACTGGACAAACTGGAGCAGGGAAATCAACTTTACTAAATAAATTGGATAAAAAACTTAATTTAGAAACAAAACCTATAAGTGAAGCATTAAATCGAGGAGTGCATACTACAAGACATACAGAAATTTATATTTTAGGTAATACCTATTTTGTGGATACTCCTGGGTTTAGTGCCCTTGATTTAACTGATATTACAGTAGATGATTTAAAAGGAACTTTTAATGAATTTTTAAATTATAAATGTTCATTTAAAAATTGTACCCATAATCAAGAAAAAAACTGTGGAGTAAAAGATGCATTATCTAAATTCTTAATTTTACCCTCAAGATATACTAATTATATTAGATTTTTAAAGGAGATATATGAGAGTAGTAGTAAGTTATATAAATAGTAAATATGATAAATTAGAAACAATAGAAAGAATAAATAATTCTATAGCTGATGGAATACATGTTGATTTAATGGATGGTTTGTATGTAAAGAATAATAATTTTAATATTGATGAGTTATATAATGATTTAAAAAATACTAAAAAGCCTTTAGATGTTCATTTAATGTGTATTGACCCATCAAAATATTTTCATGTTCTTTTTAAATTAAATACGGCTTGTATTTATATTCATCCAGTTACTGAAATAAATCCTATTCTTGCTTTTGAAGTTATTAAAAAAAATAACATTGAAGTGGGCATAGTTATTAACCCAGATGAAGATATAAATGAATATATAAAGTATTTTCCTTTAGTAAATCGTGTTTTATTAATGAGTGTTAAACCTGGTAAAGGTGGTCAAACATTTATTGAAGATACAACTAAAAAATTAGGAATTTTATATGAGTATAAAAATAAATATAATTTTAAAGTATATGTTGATGGTGGTATAAATGATATAACTATAAAAAAAGTTAGTCTTGCTGATGGTGTTGTTTGTGGTTCATTTATTTGTAATAGTTCTAATTTTGATGAACAAATAAAAAAATTAATGTAAAATAATGTCAAATAATAAAGCTTTATTGTTTGATTTTTTTTATGTGTGTGAAAGGTTAAAAAAAGTAATATTTCAGATAAATTAATAAAAAATATAAAAACTCTTATTGTAAAAGCAATGAATATGTGATAAATTATAAGTAATAAAGTAAGGAGATAATAACTTATGAATGAAAAAAAGAAATCGTTAATATTGACAATAATTGCAGTGGTAACTCTTATAGTATTTTGTGGTGTTGCGACATTTGCTTATTTTGTATCTCAAGGAGGAAATGATGTAACAAAAAATATAAATGTTACAACTAATACAACAGATAGGTTAACATTTACAATAGGAAGTGAAATATCTTTGACGGCAAATCAAGAAGATTTTGGTCAAGGAATGGGAAATAAAAGTGGGAGTACAACAGCATGTGCAATATTGGTAGCCAATAATTCAACAAATACAGCAACAGAACATTATTATTTATATTTAAATATAATAAATAATAATTTTGAATATACAACACAAGAAGAAACAGCAGAATTAATATTAACAATAACTGATCCTCAAGGACAAAAATTAACAGAATTAAATGGATATAAATATGTAACAGTGGGAGATGTATCGGGTTTTGATATAACAACTAAAAACGGATTAATAACAATAGCAGATAATTATGAAATAACATCAACAAATACTACAATAGGAGAAACACAAGAATGGGAAATAACAATAACATTTGTTAATTTAGATAGTGATCAAAATGCTAATACAGGAAAAACATTTAACGGAAATTTAATAATTCAAAAAGATGAGTTAAAACAATCAACATTAGCAGAATATATAATAAGTACATATACCGATGGTTCAAACGGACTTTATTATCATAATGGAAGTATGTCATCAGGTGTATGTACTTATAATAGTAATAATGTTTTGTCTCTTAATAATGAAGGTGGATTTGAACAAGCAACTAATGAAACTGATTGTGAAAGAATATTTTCATTAACTTATGGTGATGGGGTGACAGAATATTTTGATGCATCAATAATTACAGTTGGAATTCCAATAGGAATGGTTGAAGAAGTAAATTGGAATAGTAGTAGTGGAATATGTGAGAGTAAAACAAGTAAATTCCCAGTATATAGCGGAATAAATGGTGAAACTGGTGTTCCAGCATTTCAAAGTGAGTGTGTTGGATATGGTGTGATAGGTGATGGTGCTTTGTTATTATTTAAAGAAATGGGAAGTGGAACTTTTGAAATAACAAATTGTATAGATGCTAATGATAATTCTTATAGATTTAGTGGAAATAATTATTTTTTAACTGATAAAGCGTTGGATGAAGGTTACATTGAATTATATAATCTAGAAAACGAAGCAAACGATTTTAGTTTAATTAATTTTTATTGTAATGGAAATTTAAAAGGATTTTTAGATTTAAATTTTTGTGATTCATTTTATTTTACTAAAACATATGATGAAAGTATTCATTATAATAATTTAAAAGAAATTGAAGCAGATTTGGAAAATGAAGGTTATTTGCGTTATCAAATCAATAATTATGTATGTTTTGGAAGTGATGCAGCAACATGCCCAAGTAATAATTTATATCGAATAATTGGAGTGTTTGACGATGATAATGATGGAAAATATAATGTGAAGCTAATAAAAGCAGATTATATTTCAGGAAATGTATTAGGATTTGACACTGATACTTTTGTTTCAGAAAGCTATGGTAATAATTTCCATGTATATTATAAAGGGAGTTTAGATTTAGATACCATTCCATCATATAATTTTGGAAATGCTGGTTTAGACATAGACTGGGCTGATAATAATTTGAATATAATTAATTTAAACGAAAGATTTCTTAATTCATTTACTAAAGAGTGGCAAAGTAAAGTTGAAAATTATATTTGGTATTTAGGTAGTATTTTTTATGGTGTTCCTAAATCTATTTTGGAAAATGAAAAAAATGGTAATTATATATATAAAAAAATAGGTTTAATGTATGTAAGTGATTATGGCTTTGCTTTGCCTTCAGATAGTTGGTCTTATGATATTTACAATTCTGATGGCAGAATTTCAGTAACTCAAATAACTGATAATTGGCTTTTTGAAGGTTTATGTGAAAAAACTATTAGTAAATTAAGGCTTGAAGGAGCAGGGGGCCTTTCTCTAACTAATTCAGGTGCTGCTATTAGGCCTGTCTTTTATCTAAATTCTGATGTCTTGTTGGTAGGTGGAAATGGAACTGAGAGTCATCCATATAGAATAAGTTAGAAGGAGAAATTAAAGCCCTCGCCGCATTTAAAACGGCGAGGGTCGCGAGTTATCAACATGTATAATAGGGGGATTTAAAATTTTAAAAAAAATTAAGAAATTAAAAATTTGGATAGTACTACAAATGTTGCCTTTAATTGTTTTATTGATTATTGCTGTAGGATATTCTTTGCGGGGAGTAAATTGTTCTTCATCATTAATAGGTTATAAAAAATGTGATTTTTTAAGTGGTGTGTTACTTATTTTAGCATTATGTTTTCCTTTTACTATTGTTTCTTTAATTCTTTTTATTAGTGGAATTAAAGATTTAATAAAAGTCAAAAAAATAATGATTTAAATTAATGTAAAATTGTGTAAATAGTGTTAAAAGTAAATAGTTAATATTTACTTTTTTTTAGTTGTTTGGTAATATTATGTTA
>CALVSK010000040.1 GCA_944359015.1 uncultured Bacilli bacterium | reverse complement strand
CATATTTTTCATCTTCTGGAATATATTTTTCATCTACTCCAACATAATCAGCATTCTTGTTCATATAAAATTCTCCTTTAATCAATTACAACAGCAGTTCCAGAAACTGTAATTACCAACATAGACCCTCTGTTATCAGCCATTGGCATGCTTTCAGTATTTACATTAACTCCAACTAAAGCATTAGCACCTATTTTTTCTGCTTTTTTAATCATTTCATTAATTGCATCAGCCCTAGCATTAACTAACTCTTCTTCATATTCTTCGGACCTTCCACCAAAAAAATTAGTTATACTAGCACCAAAGTCTCTTACAAAGTCAATACCAGTAACAACTTCGCCAAAAACAATTCCTCGATATTCTTTAATATTTTTGTTTTCAATAGTTGATGTAGTAGTTAAAATCATAAACACACTTCCTATTCATATAAAGAATATATCATATATAAAGGCAAAAAGCAAAGTTTATTTTTCCTTTATGATAACATCAATATTATTCTTATCGGCTAATTTCAAAAAAGTTTCCAAAGAAATATTGGTGACTCCGCCTTCAAGTTTTGCACACCATCCTCTTTTTTTATTAACAGTTTTAGCAAATTCAGTTTGAGTCTTTTCTGAATAATCTCTCATAAATTTTATAATATCTTTAGTTTTGTAGTTATTACACTTTATTTCCATATTTAATCACTAAAAAAATCGTATCATGAATAATTTTTTAAATTAGCAAATGTACCTTTACAAGATACAAAATATTTGCTAATATTATTATATGCAAAGTACCCTATAAAGATACGCTGCGGAGGAAGTATATGAAGAAGTTAATAATTGTGGTTGGTTTAATTGGCTTAATATTTGTATCATTTTATAAATATGAACAGAAATTACCAAATAATAAAATAATAAAAAATGAAAAAGAACAAAACCTTGTTTCATCAAATGCTATAAGTATGCTTTATGAAACAGAAGCAGGAAGTGGCGAATACCAAATTTCAACGGACACTTCTTGGCCAAACTCAGGATATATTTTTAATGAAAGATTATCAAGTTGTGAAAATGGGGGAACACTTTCTTGGAATGACGAAACAAAAAAAGTGATAATGCAAACAAATAAAAGTGATAAATGTTATGTTTATTTTGACAAATATGTAATTCCAACTATAAGCAATGTAACAGCAAGCAATATAACAACAAGTAGTATAACTTTAAATGTAACAGCAAGTGGTGGAACAAATAATATAGCAACATATTATTATTCCAAAGATAATGGAAGTAATTATGAAGAAAGCACAAGTAGTAGTTACACATTTAGTGGATTAAGTGCGGTAACAACCTATAATTTTAAAGTATATGTAAAAGATACAGCAGGTTATACATCAAATACAGAGAGTATAAGTGCAACAACAGATAATCCTATTTTATTAGCTGATTATCTAAAAGGTTTATATACAAGCCAAGGAGCAAATGGAATATATTATCATAACTCAAGTTTAGCAAATAGTGCAGCAGATAATAGTTACAGATACTCTGGAGCAAACCCAAACAATTATTTATGTTTTGGAAGTGATGCAGCAACATGCCCAGAAGATAACTTATACCGCATTATTGGAGTATTTGGTTCAGAAGTGAAAATAATTAAGTCAAACAGTATGGGATATTATTTGTGGAATAGTGAGGATATCAATACATGGGATAATAGTACAAAACCGGATATAAGAAGCACATTAAACACAACGTACTACAATACATTGAGCACAACATGGCAAAATAAAATAGCAACGCATACCTGGAAAGTCGGAGGAATGACTTATGCTAATGGTTATAGTAATGGAGCCCAAACAGCATACAATTATGAAGTAGGAAGTAGTTCAAGTAGTACAACAGATAATATGAAAATAGGAATAATGTATGTAAGTGACTATTATTATGGAGCAGCAATTGCATTTTGGAGATATCCAGGATATAGCAGTAGCGGAGCAAGTTATGATTATAGAGCAGCAACAAGTACAAATTGGTTATTTTCAGGAGATGTGGAAAGGACAGTTTCCCGCATTTCTTCTAATGCGCGTCTTACGTTTATTGTGGCTTCGTTAGGGTATGTGTACTACGGCGGCGTGACGTCTTCGTATGCGGTCCGGCCCTCCTTCTATCTAACCGCTTCCACGACCTATGTGAGTGGTTCTGGAACAAGTAGTAATCCTTTTAGAATAAATTAATTAATAAATATAAAGTATAGTTAGATAGCGTTTCAATAATTATTGGCAAATTACATAAATTGTGGTATATTATAACTACAAGCGAAAATAAAGGATAAGTAATTATATGGATATTTCATAGAAAGTTAGTGGAAGATGGAAACTAATAATAAAAATATAATGAATCTACCTTTTAGTTAGGTTTAATAAACCTCGGCAAAAACCGTTATAAAAATAAAGTTAAAAAAGGGATGGCACCGTGCATTACGCACTCCTTGGTAGCAATCTCTTTTATTTTTTTAAAAGGAGATGGTTAAGTGATAGACATGCATTATGATTTATTATCAATACTTTATTATTGTTATATTAGAAATGATTTTCGATATATAAAAGAATTACAAGAAAATTTTAATGATAACAATGTAACTGGAGTAATAGCAAATCTTTATTTTATGAGTGAAGAAGAAATGCAAACAGAAATGTTAGGAAAAAGTATAAACGTAATAGAAATGTTTAGAATTTCTACAAAATTATTTAAAGAATATTTTCCTACAATCAAGGTAAGATATAGCATTGAAGGTTGTGATTACATTGAAAGTATCGAGGACTTAGAAATATTAAAAAAATTAGGTTTATCGAGTATATTGTTAGTATGGAACAATAAAAATAAATATGGTGGTGGAACGTTTTTTGATGGGGGACTAACTGATGCGGGAGTTAAATTTATAAAAAAATGTATTGAATTAGATATATGCATAGATTTAAGTCACATGAATAAAGAAACATTTTATGATACAGTAAAAGTATTAGAAGATATGAAAAAAGATGGATACGAGCCAAAGGTAATAGTAAGTCACTCGAATATATCAAATTTATATGAGCACCCAAGAAATATCGATATAAAACAATTAGAGAAAATAAAACAATTTAAGCCAGTAATAGGACTAGTAAGTTATGCTTTTTTCTTAACAGATAAAGAAGAAAGTATAAATCTATTGAAAGAAAAATATTTAGAACATATTAAATTAGTAGTAAAAATACTAGGAATAGATTGTGTTGGAATATCAACAGATGATATGTCATACGATAAAGTAATGTTTAATCATCGAATTGAACAAATAATATTTCCTTATAAAGAATTAAAAAAGGATATAGAAAAATTGCTTTTAAAGCAATTTAATAAAGAAAAAGTAAAGAAAATATTAAAAGAAAATATAGAGAATAAATTATTTAGTGAGGAGTAAAAAATGATAGATATTAAATTAATAAGAGAAAATAGAGAATTAGTAAAAGAAAATATTAAGAAAAAATTTCAAGAAGAAAAATTAGGATTAGTAGATGAAGTATATGAATATGATAAAACATATCGTGAATATAAGCAAGAAGCAGATAATTTACGTTTTAAAAGGAACAAATTAAGTGAAGAAATTGGCTTATTAATGCGAGAAGGAAAGAAAAATGAAGCTGAAAAAATAAAAAAGGAAGTAACAAAAATAAATGAAGAAATAGAAAAAATAGAGCAAAGTGAAGAAAATTTAGAACATGAAATAAAAACAAGAATGATGGTAATTCCAAACATTATTGATGAAAGTGTGCCAATAGGAAAAGATGACTCAGAAAATGTAGAAAATGAAAAGTTTGGAGAACCATTTGTTCCAGATTATGAAATACCATATCATGCTGATATATGTGATGCTTTTAATGGACTTGATAAAGATAGTGCCGGAAGAACAAGTGGCAACGGTTTTTATTATCTAATTGGAGATATTGCAAGATTGCATGAAGCTACCATAGCATATGCGAGGGATTTTATGATAAATAAAGGATTTACATATGCTATACCACCATTTATGATAAGAAGTGATGTTGTTAGTGGAGTTATGTCATTTTCTGAAATGGAAAATATGATGTATAAAATCGAAGGAGAAGATTTATATTTAATTGGCACTAGTGAACACTCAATGATTGGAAAATTTAAAAATCAATTAATAGATGAAAAACAATTACCAATTGCCATGACTTCATATTCCCCATGTTTTAGAAAAGAAGTTGGAGCCCACGGCTTGGAAGAAAGAGGTTTATATAGAGTCCATCAATTTGAAAAACAAGAAATGATTGTTTTGTGTAAAGCAGAAGAAGGAATGGATTGGTACAACAAAATGTGGAATTATACAGTAGAGTTTTTTAGAAGTTTAGATGTACCAGTTAGAACATTAGAATGTTGTAGTGGAGACTTGGCGGATTTAAAAGTTAAATCATGTGATATTGAAGCATGGAGTCCCAGACAACAAAAATATTATGAAGTAGGTTCTTGTTCAATTTTAGGAGATGCTCAAGCTAGAAGGTTAGGAATAAGAATGAAAACAGAAAATGGCAATAAATATGTTACAACCTTAAATAATACAGTAATTGCTAGTCCAAGAGCATTAATTGCTATATTAGAAACAGGATATCAAAAAGATGGTAGTGTTAAAATTCCAAAAGTATTAGAACCATATATGGGTGGAATAAAAGTATTAGTTCCAAAACAAAAGTAGAAAAAAGTCAAAAAGAGTCATAATTTTAGACTTTTTTTCTAGTTTTGTCGAAATGCTTGCAATAAAAAAATAAATAAGTAAAATGGTAAATGAAAGCGGGTTTTGGTTATCGAAAATATAAAAAATACAATTATATTTATAAGCTTTTTTCTATCCTAAATGGATAAAATCCATTCTATGTACAAACCTTTCTACTTAACTTTATTTCACACTTATCCAAATACCGCTTTCACAATTTAGATAGGTGTGATAAAATAAAGACTTGGAGGAAGTACTATGAATAAGCCGGATTTATGTGTAGCAAGAAATAGAGAAAAGGTCAATATAAAATATATTAATTTAGATTTAGATATAAAACCAGTTTTTAAAGGAAAAAAATATTTTTTAAGAACATATGGATGTCAAATGAATGTTCATGATTCTGAAGAAATAAAATATTATTTAGAAAAATTAGGTTGCATTAAAACTGAAATATTAGAAGAAGCGGATGTAGTAGTATTAAATACTTGTGCGATTCGTGAAAATGCCAAAGACAAAGTATTTGGTTATTTAGGAAGATGTAAACATTTAAAAAAAGAAAAAAAAGATTTAATAATATGCTTATGTGGCTGTTTAACTGAGCAACCCAGTGAAATAGAAGAAATAATTAAAAAACATAGTTATATTGATATAGTTATTGGAACTCATAATATAAACGAATTACCAAAACTAATACTTAATGCCAATAAAAAACAACAAATAGAGGTATATTCAAATAGTGATACAGTATTTGAAAATGTAAAATATAGTAGAGATTCTAAAATATCTGCTTGGATAAATGTTGCGTATGGATGTGATAAATTTTGCACTTATTGTATTGTACCATTTACGAGGGGAAGAGAAAGAAGTAGAAAAATAGAAGAAATATTAAAAGAAGTTCAAGATTTAAAAGAAAAAGGATACCAAGAAATAACTTTATTGGGTCAAAATGTAAATGCTTATGGTAATGATTTAAATTTAGGATATGATTTTTCTACACTTTTAGAAGAAGTGGCAAAAATAGGAATACCTCGAATAAGATTTGTAACAAGCCATCCATGGAATTTCACAAATAAAATGATAGATATCATAGCAAAATATGATAATATAATGCCATATATTCATTTGCCAATCCAATCTGGAAGCGATAAAATTTTAAAAAAAATGAACAGAAAATATACTATTGAAGAATATAAAGAATTATTTAATAAAATAAAAGAAAAAGTGAAAAATGTTAGTATAACAACTGACATTATAGTAGGTTTTCCTAATGAAACAGAAGAAGACTTTGAGCAAACATTAGATATTGTTAATTATTGCAAATTTGATGGGGCATATACTTTTATTTTTTCACCAAGAGTTGGAACGGCAGCAGCTTTAATGGAAGATAAAGTTTCTATAAAAGAAAAAGAAGAAAGATTACAACAATTAAATACATTAGTTAATAAATATTCTTTAGAAAATAATAAAAAATATATAGACAAAATTGTTCCTGTATTAATAACTGGAGAAAGTGATAAAAACAATAAAATTTGTGGTTATACAGAAACAATGAAATTAGTAAATGTTGAAGGAAATAAAGAATTAATAGGGAAAATAGTTGATGTAAAAATAACAGATGCTAAAAGTTTTAGTTTAGATGGAATAGCAATATAAAAAAGCAATTTGCCTAGATAGTAAATTGCTTTTTTAAATACTTAATTTATAAATATTTCGTTTAATATTATCATCTGACTTTAATTCTTCTAGTTTTTTCCAACCAAATTTTTCATAAAAGTTAATTAATCTAGTGTGTAAATAAATATCTTTGATGTTATATTTTTGCATAAATTTTGGAATAGAATTTATTAACATTTTTCCATAACCATTGTTTCTAAATTCTTCTTTTATAAACACATTAGCAATCCATGGTGATAAATAAGAATTTTTAGTATCATTATCAACTATTTGATAAAATCCGACTAATATTTTGTCTTTCGATAAAACAATTGTAATAGGAAAAGATTGAGTGTTAATACCTTTAATTATATTATCTTTTATATGTTTATTTTGCCATTTAAAAATTATATCATCAATTTCATCGATATATTTAGAATGAACATTTTCCAAAACCATAAAAGACAACATTTAAATCACCAACTATATTATAACTTAATTAGCAAAATAATTAAATAATAATATTGTTTTTTTCTTCTAATTAAAGAGTAATCAGGTTCTAAAGGGTATGGCTTGCCATTTTTTTAAATCGCTAATACTACTTAAACCAAAATACAAGTCCTTAGGAAGTTATTGTATACCATCACTGCCGTAATCCATCCTTAATTTCATCAAATAACATACCTTTGCAAATCAAACTACTAAATGCTGTCAAAGTTATACAATGTTCACTTAGGTTTTCTTGACTAATTTTTTGGTTTTTAATGTTAAAAATTTTAAAAGATGATTACTTAATCTTTAATAATGAACCAAGCACAAACTTTTTTCCTTTTGCAACATATTTAATCATCATAATAATAACAAATAAAAAATGCTTTCATACAATGAAAACATTTTTATAAAAATTCAATAAGTTGAATATAAAACAAAATTGGTAGCGACGGTGTGATTCGAACACACGACCTGCCGGGTATGAACCGGATGCTCTAGCCAACTGAGCTACATCGCCATAACAATTTGCGTAAATATAATATCATAATAATTACAATTTGACAAGCAAAAAACAGCATATTTTGGAAAAAATTTTTTAATTGTTAAAATAACAATAAATATAAACTAATTTGCTTTTTTAAAAAAAATTTCTTTAACTACATTAATTTTTCTTGTCATATTTACACAAGGTATTGACATATATTTACAACAAAAAATAAAATGTTTTTTT
This sequence comes from uncultured Bacilli bacterium, assembly GCA_944359015.1. GTDB lineage: Bacteria > Bacillota_I > Bacilli_A > RF39 > UBA660 > Onthocola_B. The sequence goes on along the minus strand of CALVSK010000040.1, from coordinate 154 downwards.
TATAGAAAAATAAAGCAAAAAAAATATTTTTTAATAAAAAAGTTAAAAAAATGCAAAAAAAAACATTGCAATTATACTTGTATTTGTTATAATGGATTTGAGGTTAGAGAAATGATGGAAGGTAGCACAGTTTTAAATAATTTAGTTGTAGTAA
>CALVSK010000039.1 GCA_944359015.1 uncultured Bacilli bacterium | reverse complement strand
GCAATAACTAAACTATAAAGACCGATATGTAATAAAGAGAAAATAGTTAAAATTATTAATTTTAAAATAACACCCCACAATGAAATTTTCATTGTGGTTTTTGCATAACCTAGTGCTTGAAGACTAGCAGTTAAAACTCCTTCTAAGTAAAAAAATACAAATATTGGAGCAAGTATTTTAATATATTTACTTCCAATGGTAGTATTATATAAACTAAAAAGTAAAGGGTCGCGAAAAATAAAAATAATTATAGAAAAAAATAAGCCAATCACAAAAGCAAATAATAAACCTTGTTTTATCCTTCTTTTTGTCATTTCTAAATTTTTGTTTGCATAAAATTTGCTTACTTCTGGTAGTAAAGAAGTGGCCACTGCAGCGATAAAAAAAGATGGCATAGTAAGTAAAGAAATACTATAAGCATTATAAGCCCCATATTCAGCTAATATAAAAGAATTAGAGTAGCCTGAAAATAAAAGTAAATTAGTTAGAATTATAGGTTCAAAGAAATAGCCAATATTTCCAATAATTCTACTTGATACGGTAGGTAATGAAATATCTAGTATATTTTTAGTTATAATTAAATTAGGTTTTAAATTAGTATTAAAATTTATTTTTTTTGGTAAAAAGAAAAAAAACACGATAATGCTACTTATTTCCGAGGCGATAGTTAACAATACCAAACCAAGAACAGCAATCATGACACTTTTTTCCATTAAAATTGGTAAAACAATAACTATGATTAAAAGTCTTATAATTTGTTCAATAATATTACTAGTGGCATGAGGAACCATGTTTTGTTTTCCCGCAAAATAACCTTTTAAAACGCTGGAAATTGAAACAAATGGCAAAGTTAAAACCATAGCTTTTAATATAGGAGAAGCTAAAGGTTCTTTTAAAAGAGTATTGGCAATAAAATCAGCACTAATAAAAATCAATATAATTAAAAATAAATTAATTGTTAAAATAATGAAAGCAGCAGTAGTAAGTATTCTAATACTTCTACCTTTATTTTCAGCAACCAATTTAGAAATAGATATAGGAATTGCTAATGTAGCAATAGTAAGTAATAAAGAATATGTAGGTGTAGCAATAGTATATAGACTTATACCATAAGGACCGATGATTCTAGTATAAATTATTCTAATAACAAAACCAATAAACTTTGTTAAAAAGCCACTTATAATTAAAATTAATGTTGATTTTATAAAAACATTATTTTTTTTTGCCATAAATCACCTTTAACTATATAAAAAAATGTTATATAATAAATATATGTGAAAAAGTATAAATACTTTAAATAAAATGAGGTGACTTATGGAGGATGCAATAACATTTAAAGATTTAGAACCGAAATTAGAAAAAAGAGATGAATATGAAACAATAAAAAAAGCCTACGAGTATGCTAAAAATGAACATTTAGGAATGAAAAGGCTAAGTGGTGATGATTTTATTACTCATCCTTTAGAAGTTACTAAAATTTTAATGGACTTAAATGTTGATGATACCACAATTATTGCTGCATTATTACATGAAGTTATTAATAATGGTAATAGTACTTATGAAGATATTGAAGAAAATTTTGGTGAAGAAATTGCTAAAATAGTTTTATCAGTATCCAAAATTAACAAATTGGAGTTACCAGATAATAATGAATCATCAATTATATATTTAAGAAAAATTTTAGTTGGATTAGCAGAAGATGTTCGAGTTTTATACATAAAATTAGCAGACAGGCTTCATAATATGCGAACAAATTGGGCAATAAATCCCGCAAAGCAAAAGGAAAAAGCCAATGAAACTATGACAGTTTTGGTACCAATAGCACATCGTTTAGGAATAAATTCGATTAAAAGTGAATTAGAAAATTTATCATTATTTTATTTAAAACCTGATGTGTATAATGATATATTAGAAAAATTGAACAATACAGTAGTTGAACTAGACAATTATCTAGAAGAAATGAAAGAAAGCATTATTGAATTATTAACTGATGCAGGGATAAATTTTGAAATAAAAGGCCGAGTTAAAAGTGTTTATAGTATATATAATAAATTAAATAATGGTAAAGAGTGGAACAATATTTATGATATTTTAGCATTGAGAGTATTTGTAAATACAGAAGCAGAATGTTATCAAGTAATAGGTTTAATACACTCTAGATTTAGACCAATGCCTAAGAGATTTAAAGATTATATTGCCAGTCCTAAAGAAAATATGTATCAATCACTTCATACAACAGTATTTGGAACGGATGGTAATGTTTTTGAAATTCAAGTTAGAACTTATGAAATGGATGAAATAGCAGAAAAAGGTGTTGCTAGTCATTGGTCATATAAAGAAAAAGGTACTAAAAAAATCCAAAATATAATGGAACAAAAATTAGAAATGTTTCGAAATGTAATTGAGTCAAGTACAAATGAATCAGATATTGATTTTGAAAAATCAGTTAATTCCAATATATTTTCTGATTTAATTTACACATACACTCCGAAAGGAGATGTAGTAGAATTGCCAGTAGGTTCAACACCGATTGACTTTGCATATCGTATTCATTCTAAAGTTGGAGATACTATGGTCGGAGCAATAGTTAATGACCAAATTGTGCCATTATCTTATGAATTGCAAAACGATGATGTTGTAAATATTAAAACTAATGCCAGTGCTACTCCAAACAAAGACTGGTTAAATATAGTAGTAACTAATCAAGCAAAAAATAAAATAAAAGCATATTTTAGTAAAAAAGCTCAAGAAGAATACATTGCAAAAGGTAAAGAAATATTAGAAAAAGAAATAAGAAGAAGAAAAATGTCTTTTGGAGAAGTATTAAATAATGAAGCAATAGCAAAAATAATAAAAGATTTAAAACTAAAAGATTTAGAAGATATTTACTTAGGTGTAGGTTCATTAAGATTTACGGCAGGATATATAATAAATTTATCAAATACAGATAAACATCAAGTAGAAGACCCATTAATAGAAAGAAAAAGAGAATTACCTAAAATAAATTACAAAAGTGATATTTTAGTCGAAGGAACAGGAAATATAATGGTAAATATTGCAAAATGTTGTATGCCTGTAAAGGGAGATGAAATTATAGGTTATATAACAAAAGGCCAAGGAATAAGTGTTCATAAAAAAGGTTGTCAAAATGTACCTAAAAATAGTAGTAGACTTATAAATGTAACTTGGAATAATAAAAGCAGTAATTATTACTATACAAACATATATGTTAAAATAAAAAACAGCAAAAATATATTAGCAGAGTTAATTACTGAAATTGGTAAAAGAGATTCAATGGTTCGTTCATGTAATACTTTAGAAAAAGATGGAAATTTAACATATGAATTAAATATTAGAATCAAAGATTTAGAAGAATTAGAAAAAATTATGAATTCATTAAACAAGTTAAGTGATGTATTTTCAGTAAGTAATAGTTTATAAAAAGGAGATATTTATGAAAAAAAGTATAATGGTTGATATGGATGAAGTAATCACAGAAGGTGGTTTTCTCTATTTAATAAACGAATTTGAAGGGACAAATTATACAACAGAAGATGTAAATGGATATTACATGCAAGACTTAGTTTCAGATAAAGACGCATTTTTTAAGTATTTCATTACTAAAAATCAATATGATTACGGGGTTTTAATACCTAATGTTGTGGAAGTACTAAAAGTTTTAAAAGAATACTATGATATTTATATTTGTTCAGCATATATCATAAAAGATATTCCAAAAAAATCAGGAGTCCTTTTGTTACAGAAGCATAATTATTTATGTGAAAAATTGCCATTTATTCCCGTAGACAATTTTGCGTTTATAAATAATAAATCAATAATAAATTGTAATATTAAAATCGATGATAAATTAGAGAATTTGGAAAATGCAGATATAAAAATATTATTTACTTCGTATCATAACAAAGATTATGATGATGAATTTTTAAGAAGTAAAGGAGTTATTAGAGCTAACAATTGGCTAGATATTAAAAAGTTTTTATTAAAAGGAATAGAAAATGAAAGTAGTAGTTCAAAGAAGTAAGTATAGTAAAGTTGAAGTAGATAATCAATTAGTTAATGAAATCGATAAAGGTCTTGTCTTGCTTGTAGGATTTACTCAAAATGATGGTATTGAAGAAATAAAGGCAATGGCCAAAAAAATAGTAAATTTAAGAATTTTTGATGATGAAAATAAAGTAATGAATAAATCTATTTTAGATGTTGGTGGCAATATATTATCTATTTCGCAGTTTACTTTATATGCTGAAACTAAAAAAGGAAACAGACCCTCATATATAAAGGCATTAAATAGTGAATTAGCAATTAAACTTTATAAAGAATTTAATGAAGAATTAAATAAATATGTAAAAACATTACCTGGTGTATTTGGAGCAGATATGAAAGTATCGATTACTAATGATGGACCAGTAACAATATTATTGGAGATGTGATTATGAAAGTTTTATTAATTATACCTGCATATAACGAAGAAAAAAGCATTTTATCTGTTATTGAAAATATAAAAAAGATAAAAGTTGATGAAAGTATAAAATTAGATTATGTAGTAATAAATGATGGTTCAACGGATAAAACCAAAGAAATTTGTTTAGAAAACAAACTAAATTTTATTGATTTACCCTGTAATTTAGGTATAGGCGGAGCAGTTCAAACTGGTTATAAATATGCATACTACAAAGATTATGACATAGCATTTCAAATAGATGGCGATAATCAGCATGATGTGAGTTATGTACCTAAATTAATTGAAGCAATAAATGCTGGCAATGATTTAGTAATTGGCTCAAGATTTGTTTCAGAATTAAGTGAATTTAAATCAAGTTTTTTAAGAAGAGTAGGTATAAATCTTTTATCATTTTTAATAAAAGTTTGTACTCATCAAAAGGTATATGATGTAACTAGTGGTTATAGAGCATGCAACAAAACTTTAATAAAATACTTTGCATTTAATTATCCCATAGACTACCCAGAACCTGATACTTTAGTACAAGTAATAAAAAAAGGAAAAAAAGTAATGGAAATACCAGTAAAAATGAATGAAAGAAAAACTGGGAAAAGTTCTATTAACGGACTAAAATCTATATATTACATGATAAAGGTATCTTTTGCTATTATTATAGCCGATATCTCTACAAAGAAGGAGAATAAATAATGTCTATAAGATTAATTATATTGTTAATTGTTTTAAGTATAATATTTGCAATAAATATTTTTCATAATATATTTAAAAGAAAAATATCATTACAATATTCTTTAATGTGGTTTGTATATGTTATATTAATAATAATAGTATTAATGTCATTACCTATATTAAATTACATAACGAAGTTTTTTGGTTTTGAATTAACATCTAACATGGTATTTTTCTTTGGATTTATAATTTTATTAATAATTTCATTTACACTAACAAAAATTATTTCGACATTAAAAGAAAAAGTTACCATATTAACTCAAGAAGTAGCAATTTTAAAAAAGGAAATAAACAATTATGATAAAAATAATTAAAGATATATATACTAAATATGCATTATATTTTAAATATATTATATCAGCAGGAATTTCATTTGTTTTAGATATAGTGCTTTATAGTATTTTTTTGTTAATTTTAGAAAAAAAGGTTAGTCAATCAATAATTATTGCAACATTTTTAGCAAGAGCAATTTCATCATTAGTTAATTATTTAATGAATAAACATAAAGTATTTAATTATAAAAAAGAAAGTAAAGATAATACACTAAGCCAATATTTTGGATTAGTAATTATAAATGTAACCTTATCGGCAGTAATAGTGTCTTATTTATCCTCAATTTTCCATATCTATTCTACATTTATAAAAATAGTTATAGATATATTAATTTTCATATCAAATTTTTTTATACAAAAGAAATTTATATTTAATAATAATAAAAATAATAAAATTACAAGATTCATTTTACCAATAGTATGTTTTATTGCCATATTTATAAAAATTGATGAAATAAAAATCATATTTAATTATAATTTACTAGACTTTTTTAATATGCTTATATGGAGTTTAATAATATTTTATTTATTTAAAAATAATTATTATCAAAAAGATAAAAAAATACTAAATATATTTAGTTTAATAATGAGTATTTTAATGGTATTAGGTTATAGTTATGATTACAACTATAGTCCAAATTTAGTATATAAAAGTGAATTACATATATTAATATCATTAATAAAACTCTTTGGTTTTTATTATTTATATAAGACAATATTTAATTATTTTTATGAAAAAATTACTACATTAAACATAAAACAACATATAAATAAAACAATAGATAAGTTTTTTAATCATCCATATATATACAGTTTTTTAATATTATTCATTATATATGGAATATATTTAATAATATTTTATCCAGGCATAATAAATTATGATAATGCTAATCAAATAAAGGAAGTATTAGGGTTACATACAAGATATTTAGATAGTATTATTGTATTAAATAAAAATATTACTTTAACTAATTTTAATCCCATAATTCACACATTATTATTAGGAGGATTATTTAAATTTGGAGTATATTTAAATAATGTTAATTTAGGGTTATTTATTTATACTTTTATTCAAATGTTAGTATTTATAAGTTGTTTAAGTTATACCATAAAGTTTTTATTTAAAGAAGGATTAAATAAAAAATTAATTTTAGTTATTTTATTAATTTATATAATTATTCCGTATTTTCCATTATATTCAATAACTTGTGTTAAAGATACATATTTTTCGATATTTGTTTTAATTTATATAATAGAATTATATAGATATTTAAAAATAGATTTTAAAATAAAAGATTATATAAAATTAATAATTAGCATGTTATTAGTAATTTTATTTAGAAATAATGGAATATATTTAATATTATTAAGTTTTCCATTTACATTATTTATAAAGGAGAAGAAAAAAAGAGAGATTATAATTATATCGATATTAATTTTTAGTTTTAACTTCTTATATGGAAAAATATTATTATATAATGAAATCCCAAATACTAGTATAAGAGAAATGCTATCTATTCCATTTCAACAAACAGCAAGATATGTAAAATATCATGAAGAAGATGTAACAAAAGAAGAAAGTAAAATAATAGATAAAATACTAGATTATGATACTTTAGGAGAAAGATACGAAGAAGATTTATCAGATAAAGTTAAAAATAAATATAATAAATATGCAACAAATGAAGATTTAACAAACTATTTTAAAGTTTGGTTTAAAATGTTTTTCAAGCACCCGTTAACATATGTTAATGCAACAGTAAGTAACGTATATGGTTATTTTTATCCCAATACTTATAGTTGGTATGTTTATACTGGGTTAAATGAAAAACTTGAAGAAGCTGGATACAACTATCATTTTATAGATAACTTTGAAGTTGGTAGAAACATTATAACTGGCTATAGTTATGCTTTTAAAAATATTCCAGTTATTAAATTAAGTGTAAATTGTGCATTTTATACAATTGCTTATATATTTTTATGTTTAGTTTTAATAATTAACAAGAAGAAAAAATATATTATCTTGTTATTGCCGGCTTTCTCATTAATTTTAATGAATATTGCAGGACCAGCAAATACATATTTTAGATATGTATTGCCTTATGCAATATCCTTGCCTCTAATAATTTCTTTAATATACATTGAATTAAAAAGATAAAATAATTAAAAGTGTTAATTTTTTATAATACATAGTGACCCCAGGTTATTATGTATTTTTTTATAAACTGATATATAATACTAGGTTTAG
>CALVSK010000038.1 GCA_944359015.1 uncultured Bacilli bacterium | reverse complement strand
AAAAAAAGGAAAAACAATTTATTTTTCTCTTTTAGCTATACCACGTAATAATCTTAAATTACCAGCATCTTTATATTTTTCATAAAATTCATGATTAAATAACATATACTTTAAACCCATATTTTTATTTATTTTAATATTTAAAATAGTTTTATTTATATTATTTTTTTCTTTTTTATATTCAATTACATAACTTATAAAAGTAATAATTTCTATAATTATTAAAGGTAATAATATTAATAAATTTTTTATATTATTACCACTTCCGAAAATATACATAAGACATATAGTTATACCAGCCACCCACATCTTTACTTTACCAAAATTATTAGATTTTACATTTAAATTATTTCGATATTTCATAGTTAGTATTATAAAAATACCCAATTCTAAAATTACAATTATTAAAGTTAATGGCGTTATATAAAATAATATTATTAAATTTACTATCAAAAATAATTTATCACTAACACCATCATATAAACTTCCAAAAAATGTTGAACAATTTAGTTTTCTAGCTAAAAATCCATCAACAAAATCTGTAATAAAACATAAAGCAGCCAAAAACATAGTTTCATATAAACCATAACACATAAAAACTGGTATTAAAAAAAACATTCCTAACAGTCTCATTGTTGTAAATAAATTTGTAATTATAAAACTCACTTTTTCTTTCATTTTTCCTCATTTAACTAACACTTAAATCAAGTTTATCACATTTACCAATATTTGTAAATTTAAGTTCATAAGTCACTTCATTATTAATAATATTAATATTTTTAATATTATTTAAATCAGTTTTAACAACAACACTAAATCCTTCTTTATCATACATTATAGTACGTTCATTTCCATTTTTTTCTATATTATATAAATATTCATTTAAATTATTAAAAAGAATTTCTAAATTCAAAAAACTAGAATCAATATTATCATATAAAGTATTTAACTCAACCATATCATTTAAAAATACTTGTTTAACCCCGAGATTATCAATATAATATTTTATAATTCCATTAATATCTTCTTTATACCCCATCTCATTTGTTCCATCTTTAACCCCGTTAAAAATTATTATATTATCATTATTTTTTATTATATATTCATATTCATAATTATTTTTTAATAACTCTTTTTGCATATCACTATAATTGACAAACTCATATATAACTTCTTCTGTTTCATTTTGATTTTCATCAATTACATTATTATAATTATTATCTTTTCCAAAAACACTTAAAACCAAAATAATCACAATAAAAATTATCCAAGCTCCAAGTTTTATAACAGATTTACCACGATTTGTTTGCCAAAAATTATTTTCTTGCATTTATTCAACCTCCATATTATTATACATATTTAAATCTATTCCATTTAAATAATTTTTTATCTCCATTTCTTTTTTACCAAAAGGTTTAATATTTTTTAAACAAATATAACCGTCATTACATCCAATTTTAAAAGTATTTTTAGTAACCTTTACTTTTCCAATCTCAGTACCATTTAATTTTTCATAAGTTGCATTTATTACTTTTATTTCTTTACCATTTAAGCAAAAATAAGCAAGCGGCCAAGGACTTAATGCTCTAATTTTATTAATTATTTTTATACCTTCTTCTTTAAAATCAATTTTTTCATCTTCTCTTTTTAACATCGGAGCAAGTGTGTAATTAGATGGTTGTTTAATACTTTTCACAGTATTATTAAATAAATCTTCTAAAACGCTTTCTAAAGTATTTTTACCTAATATAGATAATTTATCGTGCATCGTTCCAACATTATCAAGAGCTAAAATCGGTATCTTAGCAATTTTTATAATATCTCCCGAATCCATCCCTTCATCCATAAACATAATGGTTATTCCAGTTTCTTTATCACCGTTCATTATTGCCCATTGTATTGGAGCAGAACCACGATATTTAGGCAAAATTGAAGCATGAACATTAACAGCACCATATTTAGGCATTTCTAAAACTTCTTTAGGAATTATTTGACCATATGCACAAGTAACAATTAAATCAATTTTCAAATTTTTTAAATCTTCAAAGTTAGTTCTAATTTTTGTTGGCTGAAAAACTGGAATATTATTTTTTAGTGCCACATTTTTTACTGGGTTATATAGCAATTCTTGTCTTCTACCAACTTTTTTATCTGGTTGACAAACCACCATAACTACATTAGTTTTTTCAATTAACATCTCTAATACTGGGACAGCAAAATCAGGAGTACCCATAAAAACTACATTTTTGTTTTTCATATAATCACCGTAATATAAGTATAACATATAATATGTATTTTAGTAACAATTTACAAAATTAAAATAACTTGGTTTTACCCCAAGTTATTTTAATTCATCACAATTTAAACAAACATCTTTATTATTTTGATTTACTATTAACTCCCCACATTTTGGACAAATATCACCAGTTGGTTTATACCATAATGCATAATTACACTTCGGATAATTATTACATCCATAAAAAATTTTACCTTTTTTAGTTTTTCTTTCAACAATCATCCCATTATCACATTTTGGACATTTACAAATTTCATTAATTTCTTTAGTTTCCTTTTTTATATACTTACAAGTAGGATAATTCCCGCAAGCAACAAATTCCCCATATTTTCCTTTACGAATGACTAAATCACCACCACATAATGGGCATAATTCACCAGTTGCAGTCGGAGCCTTTTTTTCCATTTCTTTAAATGCCCTTTCTACTAAGGGTTCAAATTCATCATAAAACTCATGTAAAACTTTTATATTATCCTTTTTAGCATCTGCAATTTCATCTAAATCATTTTCCATATTCGCAGTATATTCAACATTTACGATACCACTAAAAAACTCTTGCAATTTATCTGTTGTTTCTTCACCTATTTCAGTAGGTTCAAACTTTTTATCTTTTAGTATTACATAACCTCTATCTTTTATAGTGCCTACAATTGTAGCATAGGTACTAGGTCTACCAATCCCCAAACTTTCCAACTCTTTAATTAAACTACTTTCAGTATATCTAGGAGCAGGTTTAGTAAAATGTTGCAATTTATCAATTTTATTAGCAGTAATAACATCAGATTTATAATTTTTAAAATCTGGTAAAATAACATCTTCACTATCTTCAAATTCCGAATATACTTTTAAATAACCATCAAAAATTAAAACACTTCCAGTTGCTTTAAAAGTATAACCATTATTTTCTAAAATTACTGTTGTAGATTTAGTTTTAGCATCCTTCATCAATGATGCTAATGCTCTAATATATATTAAACGATATAATTTGTATTCATCATTTGATAAATACGCTTCAACTGACTCAGGAGTACGCAAAATACTTGTAGGTCTTATACCTTCATGAGCATCTTGCATATTTTCATTTTTCTTGCCCTTTTTAACATAGCCAACATATTCATCACCAAAATTACCTTTAATATATTTATACGTTTCACTAACAAAAGAATCAGATATACGAACACTATCTGTACGCATATAAGTGATTAACCCAACAGTTTCATTACCTAAATCAACACCTTCATACAATTTTTGAGCCAACTTCATAGTTTTTGAAGGAGCAAAATTAAGTTTTGTTGATGCTAATTGTTGTAAAGTACTTGTTTTAAATACTTCTCTTGCACTTTTGTTTTTTTCTTTTTCAGTTACTGATTCTATTCTAAATGATTTTGATAATTTTTCTAAAATTTCATCTGCAGCAACTTCATTGGGAATTTCTATTTCTTTTCCATGATATTTTTCTAACACTGCTTTAAAAGTTGAAAAATCTGCTTCAATTGTCCAATATTCCTTTGGAACAAAATTTTTAATCTCTCTTTCTCTATCTACAATAAGTTTTAAAGCAACACTTTGAACTCTACCTGCAGATTTACCCCCAGTTTTTCTTTGCATTAATTTAGATAATCTAAAACCAATAATTCTATCTAAAATTCTTCTAGTTTCCCCACTTTTTACTAAATTAATATCTATTATCCCTGGATTATTAATAGCATTTAATACCACATCTTTAGTAATTTCATTAAAAACTACTCTTTTATATTTTGCATCAGGAATTTTTAATTCATCATATATATGCCAAGAAATTGTTTCTCCTTCTCTATCTGGGTCAGTTGCCAAATATATTGTATCTGCTTCTTTAACTTCCTTTTTTAAATTTTTTACATCTTTTTCTTTACCATCAATTATAATATAATTTGGTTTAAAATCATTTTCAACATCTACACCTAAACCAAATTTACCAGTTGTAGCTAAATCTCTAATATGACCTTTACTAGAAACCACTTTATAATCATTTCCTAAATATTTTTCAATAGTTTTACATTTTGCTGGTGATTCAACAATAACTAAATTTTTCATTTTCCTCCTTATTCTTTTTATTAATTATTATTTTCATAATTAGCGTAAGTTTCCTTTTTTTCTTCTATTATTTTTAATTGTTCATCTAAATATTCAAAATAATTTTCTTGAACAATATAACTACTCATTTGCATCTTACTAGTAATAAGTTGATTTATTTCCTTTATTTCATCAATAGCCATTTTTTCATCCGTATAATATTTTATTTCCGAAGTTCCTGCATTATAATAAGCTAAAACGTTTTTCCATGAGCCATCAGCAAAAGTAACAATATTCCAATAATCTTCATTAAACAAATCAGAGCCCATATATAATCTTGGGTCATAATTAATTCCAAATAAATTAGCAATAGTTGGTGTTAAATTTACATAGGATGTGTATTTTTCAATTTTTTGGGGACTTATTTCACTATTATATATAACAAATGGAGTTCTTTCTCTTTCATTATCATCTAAATCATAATCTATAACATAATTTATAGTAGAATCTTTTAAACCATATGGATAATGATCACCAAATAAGGCAATAACAGTATCATCTAAAATCCCAGCAGATTCTAACTTATCAAGTAAAATACCTAATGCATTATCTAATGTTTTTAATTTTGACATATATCTTCTTAAATCCATTGGGTAATCAGTATCTTCTGTTAAATCTAAATATTTATCCCCTTCAATGCTCGATAATACGTAAGGTTGATGACTAGATACTGTTGTAAGCCAAAGCATAAATGGTTTATCAGCATACTCATTTAAAGTAATATCCATTGCTACATCCATAAAATCTTCATCACTTGCCCAATTTTTATATTCATTATAATAAGTTATTCCTAAATCTTGAACTCCATAATATTTCATACTTCCCATATTTTTATGAATTGTATTTCTATAATAATATGCCTCAGTATAATCATGCATACTTAAAGTATTATAACCAATATTATTAAACAAATTAAATATTGAATATGGATAAGTATTTTTACGATAAACATTTGCTGTACAATTATTTTGTATCGAATAAATACCCGTCATAGCACTAAATTCATTATTGCCAGTCGCGCAACTATTTCTAGGTGAATAATTATTTACAAAACTAAAACCCTCAGAATATAATTTATAGAAATTAGGATATAATTCTTCATTAATAAAAATATCATTTACTGATTCCATCATAATAACAATTAAATTTTTACCTTCAAAAAGACCAGTATATTCATTATAACCCGCAATTGGTAAATTAATTAAATAATTATTGATATTATTTATACTTTTATCTGTTTCTTCATTTATTAATACTTCCCAATTAGAATCATCAATTACTCTATCTGTATTTATTGTTACATTATCTTCAGTAGCATCAAATACATAATTAGTTGGTATTTCACTGTTAATAGACTTTATATCTAAAAAGCCAAAACCTATTACTCCAAATTGATTGACAACAATACTAGGTACACTAGGATAATTAAATAAATCTTTATTACTTACAGTTTGTAATTCATTTTGCATAAAACTTACATTAAGAGTTTCATTATACAAAAAACCTAAAGCAAATAAAACTAAGACTGTACTTATTATTCTAATTCCTGGCTCATATTTAATATGAGTTTTTAAAACAAATTTTTTTAAAAATTTTATTTCTGTATATTTATCAATAAAAACATAATAAATAATTAATAATATAAAAGGAATAAAAATAAAATAAAATTTTATTAAAAAACTAGCCAAAAATTCTTTTACATAATCAGTTACTGCCCCAAGTTGACTAGTAGTATTAAATGACATATATACTCCAATAAAATTATTAAAACCTAATTGTAAAAAAGCATAGATACTAATAACCAAAGTAATTAAAATAATAAAAATTTTATTAAATTTATTATTTGACCATGACAAAATAAAAGCAATAAAAACTGCTATAATATTTAAACCTACAAAAATTCTCAAAAATGCGACATCAAAAACTTGGGTATTTGAGATTAACCTAAAAACTATTTCTAACAAATTCATAAATATAAGTAATATTAAATAATTTTTTATTAATTTATTGTTTAATAATTTCTTCATTTTTCCTCATTTCCATAATTTCTTTAACTGGTTTATAACTAAACCTATAATTATCTAATATACCATATTTTTTAATATTTTCAAGATGTTTTTTAGTTGGATATCCTTTATGTTCTTTAAAACCATATAAAGGATATAATTTATCAAGTTCATACATCATATTATCTCTTGTTACTTTTGCTATAACACTAGCAGCTGCAATTGATAATGATAATGCATCACCATGAATAATAGCTGTATGTTTATATTTGGGTAATGGCATTGCATCACTTAAAACATAATCAGGTTTAATATCTAAGTTTTCTATTGCCCTATACATCGCTAAACGAGATGCTTCATATATGTTTATTTCATCAATTATTTTAGCATCAACTATACCAATTCCATAACTAATCGCATCTTTTATTATACAATTATAAAATATATTTCGTTTCTTTTCACTTAATTTTTTAGAATCCGTTAACCCATCTAATTTATAATTAACTGGTAATATTACTGCAGCAGCAACCACAGGACCTACTAAAGGACCTCTACCCACTTCATCAGTTCCAGCAATTAATTTTATGCCTTGTTTATATAATTCATTTTCATATTTTAATAAATTGGTTTCCATTGATCAAATGTCACTTCCTTGATTAATCCATTAACAATATCATTATAAATTTTTAAACTTACTTTTTCATAATCTATTTCATCATTTTTAAAAGCACCTATTTTTATTGCTATTCTTTTAAATATTTCATTTATATCGATTGAAACATCTATATTATATCTTTCAACCAGTTTTTCAGGATAATAATTTTTTAAAAAGGAAATTAAATATCCTCCAATATCAGTAATATTTAAAACATCTACTTTTATAGTTCCAGTTGATGCTAAACTCAATGCTTCTTCATTATCACTAAGTTTTGGCCATAATATTCCTGGAGTATCTAATAATAAAAATCCATCTTTTGTTTTTAGCCAATTTATTTGTTTAGTCACCCCAGGTTTATTTGCAACATTAGCTACTTTTTTTCCTACTAATTTATTTATTAATGTACTTTTCCCAACATTTGGAACACCAATTACACCTATCTTTAATTCTTTTTCCTTTAATCCCTTCTCTTTCCTTTTTTCTTGCATATCTTTAAACAAATTTTTGGTTATTGTACTAAGTTTTTTAAAATCTTCATTATTTGTTAAATCCATTAATAATACTTTATATCCTTCATCTTCATATTTTTTTACCCACAATTTTGTTAAATTAATATCACATAAATCTTTTTTTGTCATAATTAATATTCTAGGCTTATTTTTTATAATATCATCCATATCTTTAATCTTTGAAGATAAAGGCATTCTAGCATCAACTAATTCATAAATACAATCAATTAAATTCATTTTTTCTTTTAATTCCCTTTTAGTTTTAGCCATATGCCCTGGATACCA
>CALVSK010000037.1 GCA_944359015.1 uncultured Bacilli bacterium | reverse complement strand
AAAAAATAATAACTGATGGTTTTGGTGGAGTTTGGGATGCAATAAAAGTTTTATTTTTTTAAATTATATTGTATAATAACATCAGGTGTTTTGTATGGAAGAAACAAAAATAAGAAATTTTTCAATTATAGCCCACATTGACCATGGCAAGAGTACTTTGGCAGATAGAATACTAGAAATAACTGGAGCAGTTACTAAAAGAGAAATGAAAGACCAAATACTTGATAATATGGATTTAGAAAGAGAAAGAGGAATAACCATCAAATTAAATGCCGTTAGATTAGAATATAATGGTTACACATTAAATTTAATTGATACTCCAGGGCATGTTGATTTTTCCTATGAAGTATCTAGAAGCCTAGCGGCTTGTGAAGGAGCAATATTAGTAGTAGATGCTGCTCAAGGGATTGAAGCCCAAACATTAGCCAATTTATATTTAGCAATCGAAAATGATTTAACAATAATACCTGTAATAAATAAAATAGATTTACCAAATGCTAATATACCAAAAGTAAAACAAGAATTAATTGACGTACTTGGTTTTAAAGATGAAGAAATAATTTTATGTAGTGCTAAAACTGGCGAGGGAATAAAGGACATATTAGAGGCAATTATAAAAAGAGTAAAACCACCGATTATAAATAACCAAGATAAGACGAGGGCCTTAATATTTGATTCTCGTTTTGATTCCTATAGAGGAGTAATATTATTAGTAAAAGTTGTTGATGGTAAAATTAAAATTGGTGATAAAATAAAAATGCTTGCTAATAATAGTACATTTGAAGTAGTAGAACTTGGAGTATATACTCCTAAAGAAGTAAAATTAAACGAATTATCAAGTGGTGAAGTAGGATATATTGCTGCTTCAATTAAAGAAATAAGTAAAGTTTCAGTTGGTGATACAATTACTGTTATAGGAAATGAAACAACAGAGCCTCTAGCGGGATATAAGGAAATGAAACCAATGGTTTTTTCAGGAATATTTCCAACTGAAGCTAATAGATATGAAGAATTAAAAGAAGCGTTAGAAAAATTAAAATTAAATGATGCGGCCTTAAAATTTGAACCAGAAACAAGTGAAGCATTAGGTTTTGGCTTTAGAATTGGTTTTTTAGGTTTATTACACATGGATGTAATAATTACTAGAATTGAAAGAGAATTTAATATAGGAATCATTGCTACTAGTCCTAGTGTAGTTTATAAAGTAACATTAACAGATAAAACAGTAATTGAAGTTGATTCTCCGAATAAAATGCCAGAAAAAGTAAAAATTGAAAAAATAGAAGAGCCATACATTTATACAAATATAATATCACCAGCCATTTATGTAGGACCAATAATGGAATTATGTCAAAATAAAAGAGGAATATATAAAAATATTGAGTATTTAGATGAATCTAGAATAAATGTTCATTATGAAATACCTTTATCAGAAATAGTTTATGATTTTTATGATAAATTAAAAAGTACAACAAAAGGTTATGCATCATTTGACTATGAGATATGTGGATATAAAGAAAGCCATTTAGTAAAAATGGACATATTACTAAATGGCGAAATAGTTGATGCCTTAAGTGTAATTGTTCATAAAGATTTTGCTTATTCTAAAGGCAGAGCTATTGTAAGTAAATTAAGAGAATTAATCCCTAGACAAATGTTTCAAATACCAATACAGGCAAGCATTGGTTCAAAAATCATAGCTCGAGAAAACATAAGCGCAATGCGAAAAAATGTATTAGCAAAATGTTATGGTGGCGATGTATCAAGAAAAAGAAAACTATTAGAAAAGCAAAAAGAAGGTAAAAAACGTATGAAAATGGTTGGGGCAGTAGAAGTTCCCCAAGAAGCATTTTTAGCAGTATTAGGAGGAGAATAAAATGACTAAAACTTTAGAACAAATAAAAAGATTATTTCCAAAAGATGAAAAGAGACTAATATTTTTATCTGAATGTGCATTAACATTTCAATTGAGTTTAGATACTTTAGAAGAAATATTAGGTATAGATAAAAATGAATTGTATGATAAAATGATTAAAAATAATATAAGATTTAACATGTATTTAAGAATGATGTTTGACCATTATAGTGAAAGCCAAGATGTAGCTAAAAGTAAATTTTATTTATTTTTTAAAGAGTTATGTGAAGCAGTAATTGCCAAAGATAAAGATAAACAAACCAAGGTATTATCAGAAATTTATGATACTGAAATTAATGAATTTAGGAAGAAGCATAAACCAGGAATGATTATAAGTGAAAATGAAATGGTGGCATTAATAAAATATCAAATTAAATATAGTTTGACTGTGACTCGAATGGCCGAATTATTTGGTTTAAGAAGAGAAACATATATGGCTAAAGCATCGGAAATATTACCAAAATATCCAGATTTAAAATCTAAGTATGATTTTTTAAGTGCATTTTTTTACATTAATTATAACAAACCTACAACAGGTCGTAAAAATGGCTAAATCAGTATATATTCACATACCATTTTGTAAAAATATATGTTCGTACTGTGACTTTTGTAAATTTATTTATAATGAAAAATGGGCAACAGCGTATTTAATAGGTTTAAAAAATGAAATAAAAGATAGATACATGGATGATGAAATAAAAACAATTTATATTGGGGGAGGAACACCAAGTATCTTAAATAAAGAAGAATTAGGTTTATTATTTAAAACAATAAATATATTTAAGACAAGTAATTTAGAAGAATTTACTTTTGAATGTAACATCAAAGATATAAATGAAGAATTATTAAATATTTTAAAAGAAAATAAAGTTAATAGATTAAGTATAGGAATCCAATCTTTTAATAAAAATAAATTAAGATTTATGGAAAGAGAAGCAAATTTTAAAGATGCTTTAGAAAAAATTAATTTATGTAAAAAAAATGGATTTAATAATATAAACTTAGATTTAATGTATGCCATACCTAATGAAACATTAAAAGATTTAAAAAAAGATATAAATTTATTTATAAAGTTAAAACCTACACATATAAGTACATATAGTTTAATATTAGAAAATCATACTAAATTAGCCACAAAAGAGATTGATTATATAGATGAAGAACTTGATTATGAAATGTTTAACCTAATTATAAAAAAATTAAATGGCGCAAATCATTATGAAATTAGTAATTTTGCAATTCCCGGATATGAATCTAAACACAATTTAGTGTACTGGAACAATGAAGAATATTATGGCTTTGGTTTGGGTGCAGCAGGATATGTTGATGATATAAGATATGAAAATACAAAAAATTTAAAAGAATATTTAGCGGGAAATTATGTTAAAGAAAGAGAAATACTAAGTAAGAAGAATAAAATGGATTATGAAGTCATGTTAGGTTTAAGAAAATTAAAAGGCATAAATATAGAAGAATTCAAAAATAAATTTAATGAAGATATAGAAGCGGTTTACAATCTAGCCCCATTATATAAAAATAAAGATTTAATAAAGAAAAATAGTTATATTTATATTAATCCTAAAAAGATTTATATAATGAATGAGATATTAATAAAAATAATTTAATAAAATATGGGTAACATAGTATTAGGTGGTTACGAGTGTTAGAAGATTTAAGAATATTAAATGGAACAATGACTCCAGAATTTGATATATACAATAATATATATTCAGTCGATGTTGATGAAAAAGTAACAAGTTTAGTAATTGAATATGATATAGAAGATGGTTATACAGTAAATATTATAGATAATAATGATTTTACAGCTGGAAATAATACTGTTTATCTTCAAATAATAAAAGATAAAGTAATTGATACATATACATTGTTAGTTTACAAAGAAAATGCAAAAGAAGTAATAAATTATGAGTTATATAAAGAACCACTAGAAGTGGAAGAAAAATTACCAGAGTATGTTTTACCAACTATTATTGGAAGTTGTATTTTTATAATAATTATCTTTTTTATAATAATTTTTAAGAAAAAGGCAGAATAAACTTTATTGTTTTGTTTTTTTTTGATATAATTCACAATAGGAGGTAGACTAAAGTGAAGTTAAAGAATAAAGTATCTATCATAACTGGTGGTTATAAGGGTGCTGGCAGAGGAATAGTTAATGTTTTTTTAAAGTATGGTGCTAGAGTTATAATTTTGGATAATGATGAATCTGTAATAAGTTTAAAAAGTCAAGATATTTTAGCATATCGTGTAGATGTAAGAAACAAAGAAGAAATTGAAGAAGCAATTAAAGATGCAACGAGTAAATTTGGAAATATTGACATAATAATCAATAATGCAGGAATTTGCAATTTATGTACTTTTGAAGAAATGGACGATGAATTAAGAGATTTACATTTTGATATTAATATCAAAGGAGCATGGAATGTTACAAAGATTGCGTTGCCATATTTAAATAAAGGGGGAGCAATAGTTAATATGTCAAGTGTTACGGGGCCTTTAGTAGCAGATTCGGGGGAAGTAGCATATGCAACAACTAAAGCTGCTGTTTTAGGTTTTACAAAAAGTTTAGCAGCAGAATTAGTAGAAGACAATATAAGAGTAAATGCAATAATGCCAGGTTATATATTAACTCCGATGGTTGAAAAGATGGCTAAAATAAGTAATCCGGATAATCCAAGTAGTGTAATAAATGGAATAAAAAATGGAATACCAATGAGAAGGTTAGCAACTCCTGATGAGATTGGAGAGCTAGCAGCATTTTTAGCTAGTGATGAAGCAAGTTACATAACAGGTCAAGGAATAGTAATTGATGGTGGCTCTACTTTACCTGAAACTATGACAATGGGAGTTTAAAAATGAACTCTCGAAAAAAAATGAAAAAAGCAAAAAAAGGTTTTACTTTAACAGAATTGTTAGGTGTTATAGCAATATTAGCAATTATATCAGCTATAGCAATAACAGTATTCTTAAAGGTAAAAGATAATGTATTACAAAAAGATTATGAAAATATAATTGCATATTTAGAAACAGAAGCAGAAAATTATGCTAAAGATACAGGAATTACAACAACAACAGTAGAAAATTTAATACGCGAAGGATACGTAAATCCGGATGATGAAACTGATATATATAATCCAATAACTAATAAAAGTCTAAATTGCTATTTAATAAGTACTACAATGGAAAATGGAATTTATAATGCAAAAATTGGAAAAAATATAGGAAGTAATAATGGGACTTGTAATTCTTATGAAAAAGAACAAAATTTAAAAATTTGTATTTTAAGTGATGATGAAAAGACATGTAGTGATATAACTAATGATTGGTTAAATAATAATGTTACTTTAGGAGTTAAAGATTATAAAGGAAATATTATAACTAGTAATGAAAATATTTATAAATGGCAAAGCAATGATGGAAATACTAGTGATGGACACAGTATAAAAACTAATACAGAATTAGTAAGTAATAATGTTTATACAGTTGAAATAACATTTAGCGATGATAAGGTAGGAAAAGCAAGTGCTCAATTAAAAATTGATAAACAAGCACCTGTTGTCTTAGAAACAGATGTTTATCCTGAAACTAATGATTGGACAAATGAAAAACGCGTAAAATTAAATGTTAGTGATTATTCAGGTTCTGGTGTATACGGTGTTTTATTAACAGGGAGCAAAATAACAAATTGTAGCAACAATAAAAATGACTATACAAAATTAAATGGACAAACAACAACTGAAATAAAATTAGCAGAAAATAATAATTATATTTGTTTAATAGACAATGCTGGAAATCCGAGTGATGAAGTATTATTAGTTAAAGCAGAAAAAATAGATACAACAGGAGCGGATTACATAAATTTAAAAGCATCAACGACATCATATGTAAAATCATTAAATTTAATAGGAACAGCAAGAGATGATAAATCAGGATTAGTAGCATATCAATTTACAACTAGTAGTACAACCCCAACAACAAATTGGGTTCAAATAACTAAAACAAATCAGACAATAACACAATATAAAAACAATATAACAGAAAACGGGACTTATTATTTTTGGGTAAAAGATTATATTGGTAATATATCAAGTGCTAAAGTTCAAATCAACAATATAGATAAGACAGTAGATAGTGTGTCAATTATAAGAAATGATTCAGGAATAGATTATACTACAGAATCTGTTTTAACTTTACAAGCAACTGATAATATTTCGGGCATAGTAAAATATAAAGTAACTACTTCATCAGTAGTGCCAACAAGTGGCTGGACTACGGTAACAAATACTAAAAATTTTAGTACAACATACACGGTAAGTGATAATGGAACATATTACTTCTGGGTGCAAGATGCAGCTGGGAATACGGCGTATAAATCCATAAATATCAATAATATTGTGATATTAACGTATAAAACGACTTCCCTTTATAGTGAAAGTAGTTCTAATATAAATGGTAGTTTATACATAAGTGATATGGTTAAACTATATCAGGTTACCACTACAAATGGAAATGTAAGCAATAGTTATTCTTCAGGAAAATATGCATATTATAGTGTATCCGGTGGGAATTATAAAATAGGCCAAAGAAGTGGTGTTTGTAGTGAACTGGCTTACTCATATTATGCTACACCAAATACTTACTGTTCAAATTATTATTGTCCATATGGTGGTACTCCAAGTGGTTCAACATGCGTAGCAAATAAAGGAAATATGTATTATTTACCAAGAGGATGGAATAAATTAAGATGCACTCAAGCTTCACACGAATGGATTTATGATAGTGCAAGTACCCATTATTGCGATGCTCATTATACAAAAGGATATTATTGCTACCCGCCATCTACAAATTATTGTGATGCCGGTGATACAACATATGTAGATTGTGATGGTTGGTGCACATGGGATGGAAATTATTCTGCTACTTGTAGTGGTTATAATACTTCTTATACTTGTAATTCATACTATGATGTATTAAATTACAACATATGTTATAGTTGTTACACTGGTACATATAGTAATGGTTATTGTTATTATAATTGTATGGTAGATTATACATATTGGGATTACAACATAACAATATCATATTATAAATTGAAATAGGAGATATATGAAAAAGAAAGAAATTATTATATTAATAAGCATATTAGTTTTAACTATAATTGCCATAATTCTAACTACAGTCATATTAATTACAAAAAATAATGATAAAACTAATAAAAATTTAGATAATACTTTTGTTACATTATTTAATAATAATTATAAATATTATTATTATATGTTCGGAGACATAGAAGTTGGAGATGGATATATAGTAATTGATGACGCCACTTATTATTCGGTTATAGATGAAAATGTGCTTAAAATTGATGAATTTAATAATGTATTAAATAAAACTTTTGTTAAAGATATGATAGGTAATTTACTTAATAAAGAAGATTATAATGAATATATAGAAATTGATAGTAACCTATATGTTAAAAAAAGTGAAAATGTGTGTAAAAATATAAAAGAATTCAATTTTGATAATTTAAATTATTTATACAATGATGAAAAAATAGAAGTTAAATTTGATTCCACATCAACATACATATATAATGAAGATGGAGACTGGAAACTAGGAACTAACATATATTTTTGTTTAGATTAATAAAAAACTGTCTATAAGCACATAGACAGTTTTTTAATAGAGCAGAAAGCTCAAAAATTTATATATATCAAAGCTTTAATCGCTTTGATATTTTTATTTTATGCAAGAAATAAAAAAATATACATAAAAAACTGCAATTTATGCAGTTTTTTTGGTTAAAGTTTTAGCTTCTCTAGCACTAATAATTACTTTTTCTCCATTTATAGTTTTCTTTTGTAAATTTGGTTTTTGTTTCATTTTAGTAGCTCTCAAAGAATGTGATCTTCTATTACCAGTTAATGGTTTTTTAGTAGTTACTTTTGTAGCCATAAATATCTCTCCTTTTCATTACTTAAAAATTTTAACATTATATTGTATGTTTGTCAAATATTTCTTGGCTATTATTTAATTGTGATATATAATAATTAAAGAGGTAAAAAGAATGTATACACCACT
>CALVSK010000036.1 GCA_944359015.1 uncultured Bacilli bacterium | reverse complement strand
TTTATATTTTTATTTTATGTTAATAAAATATGTCAACAAAAAATAGTTGACACTTTGGTATTGCTATGGTAAACTAAATGTAGTTATTTAAAGGAGGAAAAATCATGGCTGTAAAATTAAGATTAAAAAGAATGGGAGCTAAACAAAAACCATTTTATCGTATAGTTGCTGCTGATTCTAGAAGTCCTAGAGATGGTAGATTTATTGAAGTAATAGGAACATATAATCCAATTAGTAATCCTGCTGAAATAAAAATAAATCGAGAATTAGCATTAAAATGGTTAAATAATGGAGCTCAACCAACAGATACAGTAAGAGCAATTTTAAAAAATGAAGGAATTATTGCAACTTTTGCTGAATCAAAAGTAAAAAAGGATAACTAATTATGAATATAGTAGAATATACTGAATTTTTAGTTAAAGAATTAGTTAGTGACCCTGACAGTGTTAAAGTAGAATGTTTTGAATCTGATGAAGATACAAAAATCATTGAAATTATTGTACCAAATAGTGATATGAAAAACATAATAGGTAAAAACGGAAAAAATGCTTCTGCTTTAAGAACAATTATACAAGCTTTTGCTTATGTTAAGGGATTGAAAAAAATAAAAATTAATATTGATGCATATTAATTTTTTTTATATATTTTTATTTTTTATAAATTCCGTCAGCATTTTAGTTAAAGCTCTTTTTTCTATTCTTGAAACATAACTTCTAGAAATTTTTAAATTTTTAGCAATTTTTTTTTGAGTCATTTCTTTAGTATTAAATAAGCCATATCTTTTAATTATTATTTCTTGTTCACGTTTATTTAATAAATTTAAATATTTATTTAAAAGAGATACATTATTTTTAATTTCTAATTGATCAAATAAATCTTTTTGTTTATCTTTTATTACATCTATTAAATTTATTTCATTGCCATCTTTATCATAGCCGATGGCATCATTTAAGCTAACTGTAGTATTACTATGTTTATTAGCTCTAAAATACATTAATAATTCATTTTGAATACAACGCGCTGCATAAGTGGTTATTTTAGTTTTTTTATCATTATTATATGTATCTATTCCTTTTATTAAACCAATAGTTCCAATACTAATTAAATCATCTGTATCAATATCTTTGGTATCAAATTTTTTTACTATATGAGCAACAAGCCTAAGATTATGTTCAATTAATTTATTTCTTGCGTCTTTGTTTCCTTTTAACATTTCATTGATACAATGTTGTTCTTCTTCGCTACTTAAAGGGTCGGGAAAAACATTATTTGAATAACTTCCCGTAAAAAATAACAAATCTTTAATAATATTTAATAAATTTAAAAACATTTTATACCTCTAATAAATTTTATTTATTATATTATTACATTATGATTAATATTAAATTAAATAAATATAAGTATAAAAAACCATTTAAATATGGTATACCTTTTCCAGATTTAGACAATGAAACAAATAGATTATTATTAATGCTGAACCATTTTGAATAAAAAAAATTTGACAAAAAATAAATTTATAGTATAATATAACCCAATTTATGGGGGAGATTAGGATGGAAAAATTAGAAAATTTACTTAAATACTATCCTTTTTATAATGAAAATGCAGAATTTTATAAAAATTTAATTGAAGAATTTAATGACTATGAAGCAATTGTAGTACAAATAAATAAATTAATTGAAAATGATATAGAAAATTTAAATTTAGATTGGTTTGTAAACTTTTTAATGAAAGATAAAGAAATATTTTTACCAAATCTTCGTTTTATAATGCGTAAATTAACACAAATAGGAGTAAAAATAGATTATCAACAATTTAAAGAAATTATTAAAAAATATCCAATTTTAAATCAAATGTTTGAAAAAATATTTAATAAAAAATTACATGTAAGAGATGAAGATATTATTCAATTTGGCGTTACTGACCCTGTTATAAATTTATTATTTTATTATGCAATTTTAAAAGACATTTATTACGATGAGACTTTAGGGTGTGAAGATGAGGAATTAGATGGCATTTATAATATTAACATAGTTCCATCTTACATAGGTCAAATAGCACAAATACCAATGCTTGACAAAGAAGAAATAACAGAACTTTTTATTGAAATTGAAAAAATAAATCAAGAATTAAACCTACCATTAACTGAAGAAGAAAAACAAAGACTTTTACAAATTAAAGATGACATAAAAAATAGAATCATAATAGCAAATTTGCGATTAGTTGTTTATGTAGTTTACAAAAATAGAAAAAAAGGCATGGAAATGATTGATTTAATACAAGAAGGAAATCTTGGGTTAATTTCTGCAGTTGAAAAATATGATTATAAATGCGGTATTGCGTTTTCCACTTATGCACATATTGCAATTGAAAGAGCAATCAGACAAGCTACATACATGAAAAGAGATTTAATAAGAATACCTGAAAGAAGCGGAAAAATTTTAGATAAAATATATGGAATCAAACGTGCGAGAAATATTGGTGACAAAGATATAAATTTTGCTGAGGTTGCTGAATCATTTGGATTATCCGTTGAAACAGTAGAAGAAATTTATAAAAATAGAAAAAAAGTCTTATCTATTGATTACCCAATAGAAGAAGATGGCGTTGACAAGTCTTATTTTATTGCTAGTCCTATGAATGTTGAAGAAGAATTGATAGAAAGAATAGAAAGTCAAGAAATAAGCAAGACATTATCCTATTTTTTAAGCCCAAGGGAAGAAACTATAGTAAGACTTCGTTTTGGATTTTTTGATAAAAATAGTTCGTTATATAACGAAGAACATTCTTTAGAAGAAATAGGTAAATTATTTAATATTACTAAAACTCGTGTTGGGCAAATATTGAAAAAGTCGCTAGAAAAATTAAGAAGTGTAATTAATGACCCTATGTATTTAACTTTTTATGAAAATTCTAAGATAAAAGAAGTTAACACTCCAGATTTTGAAAAGAGTGGTTCTAAAACATTGTCAGAAATATTAAATTGTAATGAAAACGTTTTAAGAACACTAGCATTATATAATATGGGTAATCCGGAATTTCAAATACTTTTTGATATTTTTGGAATTATGTTAAAAAATTCAGTTGATTTTTCAAAACTTAGTAAAGAAGACAATCAAAAAATATTAAATATTTGTATTTTACTAAAGAAACAAATTAAATATATGGCAAAGCCAACTAGTTTAAAATTAATATTAGGATTAACATCTTATGAAATGTTTCAATTACGAATAAGTTTGAATAAAAATTCAAAATACTATGAAATATTGAGTAATTACCATGGAGAAAATTTAACAAATTTAACTTGTGAAATAAATGCATTACCTTATGAATATTTTGCATTAATATATCAATTAAAAAAAGAAATATATGAAAATAGAGAAAAAAATAGGATGAAGGTAAGAAAAGCAAAATATACATTATGTGAATTTTTAAATTGTGATGAAAATGAATTAGCAATAATTTTAAATGTATTAGATGAAAAATCGTACATATTTTTAAAAATAATATTTGGTAGAAATTTGATGAATGATGTCAATTTAAAAATGTTAGAATCTAGTCAAAAAGAAAGATTAACAAGTATTTTGAATTTATTAAATGGTAGATTACAAGAATTAAGATTTGTTAAAGAAAATAGTAATAAAACTAATAGTCAAAATAATGAAGAAAATACAACAGTGTTAATTCATCCTTATTTTAAAAGATTTATTGAATTATTACCTATAGAAATTAAAGATATGACAGCCTTAAGATTAGGATTAAATGGAAATAATAAAATGCATTCATTAACAGAAATTGCACAAACTTATAACATAAGCATCGAAGAAGCAACAAAAAAAGTAACTGAGGGTGTTAATTTATTTGTATTATATATTAAAAGGTATCAAGAACTATTTGGTAAATCAAAAAAACTTATTGAAGAACAAACTGCAGAAATTCTTAAATTAATTTTATAATTTATGATATACTATAATTAGATTGGAGTATAATTATGGTAAAAAAATTAATTTTAATAGATGGAAACAATTTAATGTTTAGAAGTTATTATGCAACAGCTTATAGTGGTAATATGATGAAAAATTCCAAGGGATTACCCACTAATGCTTTGTTTGGTTTTGTTTCAATGATTAATAAAATCGTTGCTGAAGAAAACCCAAAGTATATGGCTGTTGCTTTTGATATTGGGAAAAATTTTCGAAAGGCCGAATATGATTTTTACAAAGAAGGTAGAGTAACAACACCAGATGAATTAAAAGTACAAATGCCTATAGCAAGAAAAATACTTGATGCCATGAATATTAAACATTTTGAACTAGAGCCTTATGAAGCAGATGATATTATTGGTAGTATAGTAAAAATGACGGAAGCCGACAAAGATTTTGCCAGTGTGATTATATCAAGTGATAAAGATTTATTGCAACTAATTAGTGATGAAACAGAAGTTAAGTTATTAAAGCAAACAGATTTTATAAGATATAATTACGAAAATTTTAAAAATGATTATAAAATTGAACCAATTAGGATTATAGATTTAAAAGCATTAATGGGAGATTCTTCTGATAATATACCAGGAGTTAAAGGTATTGGAGAAAAAACTGCCTTAAAGTTATTACAAGAGTATCAAACATTAGAAAATTTATATGAACATATTGATGAAATAAAAGGAAAAACTAAAGAAAAATTAATAAATGATAAAGATAATGCCTTCATGAGTCAAAAAATAGCAACAATAGAACGTAATGTACCGTTAGAAATTAATTTAGAAGATTTAAAATATGAGTCAAATAATAATGAAAAATTAATGGAACTTTATCAAGAATTAGAATTTTATTCACTAATTAAAAATACAAATGAAACCAAAGAAGAAAAATTAGAATTTTTAGAAATAAAAGATATAAATGAATTAGAATTAGATGAAAATATCGCGATGTATTTAGAATTAGATAATGAAAATTATCATATAGCTAAAAAAATGGGGTTAAGTATAACTGATGGCAAAAAATATTATTATGTTGCTCCAAATTTAATCGATGAAGTAATAGTTAAATTAAGTAATAAAAATATTATTACATATGATGCTAAAAAAATAATAGTAAGTACAAAAGTATTTATTAATAGTATATTTGATGTTTCTATTGCAGCATATTTACTTAATTATAATATAAAAGATGATATTGCCTATTTAGCCAATCAATTTAATGAAAAAATTGAATTTTTTGAAGTATTAAAGAAAAGTAATTTTGAAAATAAAAAAGAAATAGTTAAAAAATGTAAATTTTTATTTAATATAAAAAGCATATTAGAAGAAAAATTAAATCAAGAAAATCAAATGGATTTATTTTTAAACATAGAAATGCCATTAATAAAAGTTTTAGCAGATATGGAAATCACTGGTATTTGTGTTAAAAGAGAAATATTAGATGAAATGGGGTGTGAATTTGATGTTAAACTAGAATTACTTGAAAGAGAAATACATAATTTAGCAGGGATAGAGTTTAATATCAATAGTCCTAAGCAACTAGGAGAAGTATTATTTGATAAATTACAATTAGGAAGTGGTAAAAAGAATAAAATTGGTTATAAAACAGATGTTAAAGTATTAGAAAAATTAGCTAAAACAGCTCCGATAGCTGAAAAAATATTAGAATATCGAGGACTTGCTAAATTAAAAAATACGTATATTGATGGTTTAGAAGAATATATTTTAGATGATGGAAAAATACATACGATATACAAACAAACTTTAACAAGAACGGGGAGATTATCATCAACAGAGCCTAATTTACAAAATATTCCAGTTAGAGATGAACTAGGAAGAAAAATTAGAAAAGCTTTTGTTCCAGTAAATGATGTTTTATTAAGTGCTGATTATTCTCAAATAGAACTTAGGATTCTTGCTCATATTTCTAAATGTCCTAGTTTAATAAAAGCATTTATAGATAATCTAGATATTCATACTAAAGTTGCAAGTGATATATATAATGTTTCACCTGAAGAAGTTACAAAGACTATGCGAAGAACAGCAAAAGCCGTAATATTTGGAATAGTTTATGGTATAAGTGGTTTTGGTTTAGGAGAAAATCTTCATATTGATAAAAAAGAAGCTGATGAATTTATTCATAAATATTTTGAATTATATCCAGAAGTAAAGAAATATACTGAAGATATTGTAAATTATGGTCATGAACATGGTTATGTTAAAACATTATTTAATAGAAAAAGAATATTAGATGAAATAAATAATCCGAATTATATGATAAGAAATATGGGTGAACGAATGGCTATGAATACACCAATCCAGGGAACTAGTGCTGATATAATGAAAATGGCTATGATTAATGTTTACAAGAGATTTATTAAAGAAAATATTAAAAGTAAAATATTATTACAAGTCCATGATGAGATAATTGTTGATGTAAGAAATGATGAATTAGAGCATGTAAAAGAAATTATTAAAGAAGAAATGGAAAATGTTTATAAATTGGATGTTCCTTTAAAAGTAGAAATAGATACAGGAGTTAATTGGTATGAAACTAAATAATTTAAGTATAAATATAAAATAAAAAAGTAGGTGATTTTATGCCAGAAATAGCAGAAGTAGAAACAGTAAGAAATACACTTAAAAATATGGTTTTAAATAAAACAATAAAAGATGTAAATATTATATATCCTAAAATGATAGAAAGTGATATTAAAGATTTTAAAAATATTTTAATAGGGAAGAAATTTATTGATATAAAAAGAATTGGTAAATGGTTAATTTTTGATTTAGGAGATTATTATTTATTAAGCCATTTAAGAATGGAAGGAAAATATTTTGTAAAAGAGCACAATGAAGAAATTAACAAACATGAACATATTATTATAACATTTACTGATAATACGGATTTAAGATATCATGATACTAGAAAATTTGGTAGAATGAATCTAATAAAGAAAGAAAATTTAAATGAAGTAGAAGCAATAAAAAAACAAGGAATAGAACCAATTAATGATAATTTAACAAAAGAATATTTATATGAAAAAATACATAAGAAAAATTTACCAATCAAAACAATACTATTAGATCAAACTATTATTTCTGGATTGGGTAATATATATGCTGATGAAGTACTTTTCTTATCTAAGATTAATCCATTAAAAAAGGGAAGTGATATTACTTTAGATGAATGTGAAATGATAAAAAAATCTGCAAAAGAAGTAATAGAAAAAGCAATTTTATGTGGTGGAACTACTATAAAAAGTTATACTTCATCTTTAGGAGTAACAGGTAGATTTCAACAATATTTAATGGTTCATAAAAGAGAAAATGAACTATGTAAAAATTGTAATACATCAATAATAAGAATTAAAGTTGGAGGAAGAAGCACTTATTACTGTCCAAATTGTCAAAAATAAAATATTATCCGCAAAACGAATAATATTTTTTTTAATCTTCTAAAAAGTATGCATAGTATTCTTCAAAAGTTATATTGTTTTCATAAATATAAGTGGCAATATCTATTCCTACATATCTATAATGCCAAGATTCGTAGGAATACCCAGTTATATCAACTTTATCTTCCGGATATCTTAAAATAAAACCAAATTTATGAGCATTTTCTTTTAGCCATTTAGCTTCTTTTGTTTCTGCAAAAGTATTTTTGTTAGTGTTAGTTTTACTA
Organism: uncultured Bacilli bacterium; assembly: GCA_944359015.1. Classification (GTDB taxonomy): domain Bacteria; phylum Bacillota_I; class Bacilli_A; order RF39; family UBA660; genus Onthocola_B. The sequence goes on along the minus strand of CALVSK010000036.1, from coordinate 734 downwards.
AAAATATCAAGAGCAAGACCTGTTTGGTGTTCACTAGAACCTGCTCTAGCAGCAATAGAATCGGCATATCTTTCACCACTAGAATTTTTATAATTATTATAAACGGTTTCTTGGTCAATATATGAACGATAAGAAGAATTAATCATTAAATAATATCCTTCTAGATTAGCACTATTCCACATATCTAAAAATGCATTATAAGCAACTTCTCGCACCTTTTGTGACCCAACTTCACCCCAAGAATAGTTTTGAGATACATTTACTAAATCTTCGGGTATATAATTTTCATCTAATAAATAATGTTTATTAACCAAAACTTTAGTATCTAAATCTGTGTTTGTTAAAGTAGTATCTTCATAAAAGTCTTTATCTAGATGAATATTTATATCTCTTACAACTTCACTTAAACTTAAATTAGTATTTTCATTCATATAATCAATATATTTATAAAAATGTTTTTCTAAATAATATTTTTCATTAAGTAAATTTAAAATATTACTATTTTTTTCGTTATTTAAAAAATAATCTATATATTCTTGATTTTTAAAATGTTCTAATATAGTTTTTGTTTCGTTTTCACTATAACCATGCTCTATTAATTTATATTCATATGTTTTTTTATACTGATATTCCTTATATTTATTTATTCCAAAAATTATCCCAATAATTATAAATATTATAATTGCAAAAAAAACATAAACTTGTTTTTTTAATTTTTTTCTTGTTGCCATAAT
>CALVSK010000035.1 GCA_944359015.1 uncultured Bacilli bacterium | reverse complement strand
CGCAGGCGTAGTACAACGGCTAGTACGCGGCCTTGCCAAGGCTGAGACGTGGGTTCGATTCCCATCGCTTGCTCCATAAGGTAAAATCGTCGCACCAATGTGACGTTAATGATTAAATCAATCTGAAAAGATTGATTTTTTTGTGCGTTATTGCAAAGAAAGGTGTGATGTGATATGATTAGAATAATTAAAAAGAAAATCAATATGAGTGATGAACTCAAAGCCAAAATTAATTGGTCTTGCAAATTTAACAATAGACCCTACCAAATTATAGAGGGTCATCTAAGAATTGTTGAGCATACGAATTTAGCGTATGTCGAGCCTCATAAGGTTATTATAAATAACCAATTATATCTGTTCTTTAATGAACAAAAATACTTTTATGTCGGGAACTTAAAGAAGAAAATCCCAATTGCTGATTTATCAGAGTACATAGCAAGGCATTAATTAATTGAGAGTTTATATACTCCCACAATATTGGTTTATTTTGTCGTGTAAATAAATTAATATGTTAGTTAAGGTGTCCTTGTTATGTGACACTTTTTTTGGTGCCTTTCATTAAAAGAAAAGGAGGAATTAGTTTGAATAATGAAAGGAAGATTGCAGCAGTTTATATTCGTGTTTCGACAGAAGATCAATCTAGGTTTGGGCATAGCTTAGATGAACAGGAAGAAAAATTAAGACAATTATGTGAACTTAAAGGCTATGAAATTTATAAGGTTTATCGTGAAGAAGGGGTATCTGCCAAAAATACCAATAGACCAAAGTTCCAAGAAATGATGGAAGATATGAAAGATGAAAAAATCAATAAAATCATTGTCTATAAATTAGATAGACTTACTCGTTCTATCAAAGATTTAGAGGTAATTTGTAATACTTTAGAAGAATATAATTGTGATTTAGAAAGTGTTGCCGAAGAAATTAATACTAGTAATGCTAATGGTAAATTTTTTATAAGAATGCTTACTATTCTCGCTCAACTAGAAATATCTATGTTAGACCACATTGATTAGGAATTCCAATACTCCATATATAAATATGGGGTATTTTTGTATTCTCTAATAGTTGTATCATACTTATTAATACTTAAACTATTTATAATTAATTCATTTTTATTTTCATTTCTTTTAAAGTTTTCAATCCATGTAAACCATACTAAGTAGTTTTCTAATCTTCTTGTTGCCATTCCATGCATCTGTCTTATAAAATTTTTAAAGCGACTATGTAATGAGTTTATATTTCCTAAATTTTTATAATTTTCTTTTGTGTTTGATTGATATGTATTGTGCTCTCTTACATTAAATAATTTTAATATTGTTTTATAATTGGATCTTTTATCCGTTGATATAATTGCTCCTTCTTCAATTTTATTTTCTAATATTTGTTTTAACGATTGATTAGTTAATTGGCCTCTACCTGCAATTTCAAAAAACACATGATTAGTATCGTTTATTCCAGATGCTATACAAATTTGTTCATTACTAGATCCAATCATTTTTGCTTCTTGTCCGTTTTTTCTAGGTTTTCTTGGCATACTAAAATTTATGCTTTTACTGTGGTTTTCTTTAAAATTTTCTCTTAAAAATGCTTCATCTAATTGTCCTTTATAAATTGGCTTTGATTTTTCTTTAAACATTCTAATATCCTATGTCTCATAAAATATGATGTTTTTAAACATACACCAACTTTTTCAGCACATCTTCTTAAAGACAAACAATCAACAAAACACTCTATATATTTTAACCATTTTTCTTTTTCTAATTTTGTAGTTGCAAATATTGATTTAGATTTTGCTGTGAATGATGTATTACAGTTTTTACATCTATATCTTTGCATATTATCATATGTTCCTAATTTTACTATTTGATGTGAGTTACATTTATAGCATTCACATACATCCTCTTCCGGATTTTCGATTTCTTCATTTACTACAAATTTTAAATACTCCATTAATTGAAATTTTTCTTCCTTTGTTAAATTTGCTATTAATTCTTTTATATCCTTCATATACTTAACATCTTATTATTATAAGAATACAACATTTTGACTTTTTAATCAATGTGGTCTAACATAGATATTGAATATTGGAAAGATAAATTTGAAAAACTAATATCTTTCTTACACGATAAACTTCATAGTTGGTATGATAAAGATGATAAATATATCGATGTTGTTAATGATATGTACGATGATAATGTTTTAGATGACGATGATATTGAAGAATTAGATTTAAGTAAAGAAAAAGATGATTATGAACGATAATAGTATTGTTTTTGTGATAAAATAGATATTGTAATTATTTCTTTAAAAGGAGGTATAAAATGTCGTTAGTTACAATGTATGAAAGTTCGGTTAGAAGAAAAAGGGATGAAATATCTAGATTAAAAACAGATAGAGTAAAATATGTAAATATTGTTAGCAATTGTAGTAAAAAAATTTTAACAGCCACAAAGCAAGCAAACTCAACAAAATCATCTTCTACATTTAAAAGTAGAATGAATGAAATAGATAGAGAAAATAAAAAGAAAACTGAAGCCGAAAAGAAAATAGCTGAATATGATAAGAAAATAGCAAATAAGGAAAAGGAATTATTAAGAGAAGAACAAAGGTTAAGTAAAGCTAAAGATGACAAATATAAACAAATAGAACACCAAAGAAAACTGGCATTGGATAATTTATCACTTGATTTGTCTATTCAAAGAGAAAACCAAAATAATCTTATAAAAGAAGTTAATAAACTAAAAGAAGCAAAAGAAAAAATTAATATACTATTTATTGCTTCTAATCCTGATATTGAATTTATAGATGATGATGGAAATAGTGTTCAACAACAAAAATTAAAATTAGAAAAAGAAGCAAGAGAAATACATGAATCAATACAAAAATCTTTAAAACGAGATTCCATATCATTTGAAACAAGATGGGCTACTAGAGTTACAGATTTATTACAATTTATTAACGAAGTTAATCCAACTATATTACATTTTAGTGGTCATGGTACTTCAGATGGTAAATTAGTATTTCAAGATAATAATGATAAACCCAAATTACTAAGTATGGAGGCATTAGTTGAATTAATTAATGCATCATCAGATAACCTTAGATTAGTAGTATTAAATAATTGTTTTTCATCAATTATATCTGAAAAAATAGTGGATAATATTGAGGCATCCATTGGGATGAATAGTTCTATTGGTGATCAAGCAGCTATTGTTTTTGCTTCTCAATTATATTCTTCTATCGGGTTTGGGCTATCATTAGAAAAAGCATTTCAACAAGCAATAGTATCATTAAAATTATATGAAATACCAGAGGACCAAACTCCACAATTATATGTATCTGAAGGAATTGAAGCAAAAAATATTTATTTAGTTACAAAGAACTAAAAAACTACCTCATTTTAAGAGATAGTTTTTTAATTGATTTATCTTTTTAAAGTTCGTGTCTTTTTAGGATCTATACGTTCACTTATTTTTTCTTGTTCCTCAATGTCCATAGTTCCATCTTTATTAAAACTAACTTCTAATGTTATTTCTTGATTTTGTGTTTTTCTTCTTGCTTGAAGTCTATTAGTATCATCTCCAGCCAAAATTAAAACCAAATCTCCTTGAGCAATAATTATTTTAGAATATTTCATTTTTGCCCATTCATCGCAAACAAATAATGCATTCCATTGAATAAAATCACGCTCATATTCAATTTTGTAATCTTGCGTTTCGATATTTCCAACAAAAGTTTCGTCGTTGGGATGATTTTGTTCAATATCTTTATTAATTAATTCAACTATCGTATTAATATCTAATCCTTCAACAAATTGTGATAATCTATTTTGAACATTTTCATTAGTAATAATAGATTGATTAAAGTATTTATCATTATTTAACATACAGTTCCTCCTTTATGACCTAGTATTATAAACTATTTTATTGATAAATTCAAGTATTATTATATTAGTATTATTATATTAGATGGTATAAATACTTGATAAATTACACTAATAATATTTTAAAAATTTAAAAATTATGCTATTATTATTTTAGTGATTAGTTGTTTATCAACTTTTACTATATGAGTTTCGAATAACCTTTGTTATCGCTCCATTGAGAGAATTACTCACACCCTCGTGTGAGTTTTATTTTATAAAAATATACTATATCACTTGTTAATATAATATTAGAAAATAATTTGTGAAAATGTATTTTTATACTTATATCCCATTGAAGAATATACTAAAGTATTTAAAAAAATATTGGTTTACTAAGGATTAATAATGCTGTTTCATTATTGAAAAAAAGATTAGTTATTTTAGATAGCCATCATAAACTTGTAAAATTTAAATTACTAGGGTTGAACAAAGTTAAAATGAATAATACCTAAAAAAGAAAATTTTAATTTGTATCGGAAAGGAGATGAAAAATAAATGAAATTATTTTATGCGACAAGCAATAATTCTAAAGTTCATAATATGCGAAGAAGATTAGAAGGATTACCTACCTATAGAATTGTTAACACCAAAAGATTTTGGAATTAAAGTAGATGTTATAGAAGATGGAACAACTGCTGTAGAAAATGCTATAAAAAAAGCATATGCATATTATAATATAGCTAAATTGCCAACAATAGCTGGAGACTCAGGATTATTTATTGATGGAATTCCAAAAGATAAACAACCTGGATTGTTTGTAAGAAGCGTTAATGGAAAAGTCTTAACTGATGATGAAATGATAGAATATTATAAAAAACTTATTGAATCTATTGGTGGAAAAACTACCGAATATTATGTAACTGGGTTAGCATTAATTACTAAACAGGGCTTATTTACTACGGAAATAAGTGAAAATGAATTTATTTTATCATCTACAATATCAAAAAATAATCACCATGGAAATCCTTTAGATGTAATGACAATCGATTCTGTTTTACAAAAATTTTATACCGATATGACTGATGAAGATTTTAAAAATCTAGGACACATATTTGATAAAGAATGCGTTGCTTTTTTAAAGAAAAATTTGTTAAATAATAATGAAATACTAAATCGATAATATTTAATATTTGATAATAATTTAATTAAACGGAGAGATCAATATGATACAATATACTTGGATAAAAGAAAAGGTTCCTAAAACCTAGATATAAAGCAAATTTATGGCATAGCATTTGCCAATGCAGGTAATATTATTCTTAAAGTGGATGATAATAAATATAAATTAACAGGTGGAAAACCAGAAAAATATGATAAAGATTTTGAAGAAACTTTAAAAAGAGAATATATTGAGGAATTAAATGTTAAAATTGAAAATATTTACTATTTAGGATATTTGCTTGTTGAGGAAAATGATAATAAAAAATATGCGCAAGTAAGGATGATAGCAAAAATTAAAAACATTGGAGCAATTAAAAAGGATATAGATAATGGAAAAACTCATAAAAGATTTATGGCAAATATTAAAAATGCAAAAAACTATTTAAAATATCCTGATTTAGCAGGCAATGAGTTAATAGATAATGCAATTAATATGGCAAAAGAAAAATACAAATTAAATTTTGCTGATACAGAATATTTTATATAGCTTTATTTTTAATTTTATTTGAGCAAGAAATTGCTCTTTTTTGTTTTTTAAAATTTGAAAAGAGGTAAAATTTATTAATTACTTTTTTGAAGTAGTGTTACTTCAACTTTTTTATTATTTTTTACTAGAATTTTTTAAAAAAATTACTATATTTTTAAATAATCATAGTATTAAAATGCTAAATTATATCAATCTAGTAATCTACTTTCAAATTAATATAATTAATTTTCGTATGATGTTTATAAATATTTTAATTTTGAAAACTATATGTATCCACTTTCATAATTAATACTTGCTGAAAAATCTTATGTACATACTTCTATATTACTATTTTCAATTTTTTCTTTAGCTATGAAATCTAATTTAAAAAAGAGTTTTCAAAGCATCCTTGCACTAACAAATATTATTTTTCATACTTGTTCTATTCCTAATTTATTAAATCAGTATAATATATAATTTCTTTATTTAATGATTTTGCAAAGTCTATTTCACTTTTTGTACTACTACCAATATATCCATTTACATTTACAACCAAGATAGCATCTGACAATTTTATTCTTTCTTTATGCATTTTATCAAGAATTAAAGCTTCCTCTTCTGTAAAATCATCTTTACTAGATTTATTTGGGTTATAAATAGGTACTAACATACAATTCTCTTGTAACTCCATTTTTTCTGTTATTTCCATCATTTCTTTTACAAATCTTAAACTTCCACAAACCGTTATAATTTTCATTTTTAAACATCTCTTTTTTTTCACTATGTTCCTACTTTTGATAAAATCATAGTGGTTAAAATTTCACTTATAACTTTTACTAGCAATGATAAAATATTTATAATTATAAATTCTTTTAATTTTAGATCATCAAGACTATCATAAATTTTTTTTATGTTTTTATAAAATTATGGCATAATTTTTGTTTTATGTTATTAATTTATACTATTTTAACATTTAATTTATCTAACAAGCAAGAGATTTTTTTGATAACTGTTTTAAAAGCCAGTTATCATTTGCTTTATTGTGACATTTATTTAACATTTTTATGTTTTGATAAATAACTAATTTGGATATATATTAGTTTTTTTGTTAGGAACTCTTCCTACTATAAAAGGATGAATAATATAGTGGCAAATATTATTAAAGAAAACACTTAATTAAAGTATTATAAAAAAAGCACAAAATTATGTTTTTATTTTCAAAACTTCGTAATAAAAATAAATTGATAAAGTCTATCGCCATTTTCATTGAAACTTCGTTTCAACAATACGTGCCATGACTTTATTTCTTTAATAATCTTTTTTGACCATTTGTAGATGATTTATCTAAGCTAAACAATTCAGAATATAAAAACATTTTTCTAAATAATTTATCATCTTTTTTACATCTTTCTTCTATTCTTTGTTTAATTCCATCTGATAAAATTTCTTTAGGAATATTAACTATATACCCACAATGGGGGCAAACTTGATAATATCTGTATAAAGAATCATTAGGATTTACAAAAATTTCTTGTTCAATAACAACAAATGATTCACCACAAGGACTAGTATTTTCTGGTCTATGTAATCTACTTTCTATCGTTGTTTGAATATATTCTTCTTCTAATTTACATTCTATTTCTAAATCACAAGGTAATTCATCATGAAGCATTAAATAGACTTCTTGCTTTTCTCCCTCTGTAAATATTGACCCATTATATTCATAATGAGGAGCATTAGCAATTGTTGTTATTAAAGAATTTTTTCTAACACCAACATCTTCTTTGTCCCTTAATGGCTTTCTTTCATTTTTATCTATTATTATTGACAAATTACTTACATCGTTTATAGATATATTTCTTCCACTATACATTATTTTGCCTCTATTGTTATATCTTAATAATCTAAAATATTCATCAAGAACTAATAATTTATTATCTCTATTTTTTATATCATTAGACTGCGCATTAATATATTCATTTACTTTACCTAATATAGTACCAATTTCTAAATAAGTTTTTGTAAAAGCATATTTTCCTTGATTATCTTTTTCTAATAAAGCTAATCCTATTTTAACTTGTTCTAAATACTCTTTATTATTTCTTTTACTTTCTATCATCTTATAAAGAGTGGTTTCTTCCATTGGTTTATCAGAAAATAAGAATTCTTCAAATACTCCATTTATTTTATCTAATCTATTAATTTTTAAATAAATTGAGCGTTTATCATGGTCTAAATTATATTTTTCTTTCAATTCCTTTTTATTTTTTTGAAATTCTTCTTCTGTTTCTTCATACATAAAAGGTGCTAATATAAAAAGAGCATTATCATATAAATACATATATCGTTCAATTAAAATTTGTTTTGCTTGTTCTAAAGTCACTATAAAACCTCCCTTATTTATTGAACTATTGTACCAAATTTCTGACGAAAAGTCAGTAGTCTTAAGTAAAAAAATATTGCAAAATAAAAAGTGTTGGATTATTATAAATCTCGCTAAAGAAAGAAAATGATCTCAACATATTTTTGGTAGATTAAAAAATTTTTAAAAATAATTTTAATATTTTGTAATATATTCAAAAATTTATACGTATTATCATAAAATATTCTATACTTATATTAGAAATTAACCTTAATTGCGATTTTTAAACGTGGTTCTCTTATGCTCCAAAAGAAAATTACTCATACTTTTGCGTGGGTTTTAATATTCTTGAAGAAATATCATGAAAGGCAAAATTTCATGCTTAAAATTTTTCATGTTTAAAATTTTAGTACATGTATTTATAAATCTTGAAGTGTTTCCTCATCTATGAGAGGTATTATATCTATACCTGGTTCTTCATAAGGATGTACTTCTCTTATTTCTGAAATAACTTTTTTGGCTTTTTTTATGTCACAGATTACTTCTAATTTTTCTTCATTTACAACTTCTAATTTATTTT
>CALVSK010000034.1 GCA_944359015.1 uncultured Bacilli bacterium | reverse complement strand
TTTGTCAAATATTTCTTGGCTATTATTTAATTGTGATATATAATAATTAAAGAGGTAAAAAGAATGTATACACCACTTAAAATAACTACAGATTATTCATTATTAAAAAGTTTAATTAAAATACCAGATTTAATTAATTTTTTAAATGAAAAAAATATAAAAAGTTGTGCAATTTGTGATGATAATTTATATGGTTCTTTAGAATTTTATACAAAATGTAAAAAAAATAATATAAAACCTATTATTGGTTTAGAAATAGAAATAAATAATAAAAAAGTATATTTATATGCTAAAAATTATGATGGTTATAAAAATTTATTAAAAATACATACTGTAAAAGAAGAAAGAGAAGTAGGTATAGTTGATTTAGAGAAATATAAAGATAATATATTAATAATAATTCCATTTAAGAGTATAGAGTTATTTAAACATTTACAATTTTTTGAGTATATTTATATAGGATTTAGTAACATATATGAAAAAAATAATGCCTTATTATTAACCAATAATGTATTATATGTAAATGATATAAAAGTTTTAGATGAAAAAAAAGTAAAATATTTTAAATATTTAGATATGTTAAGAAAAGAAAAAGAAAGTGATTATACAAATAATTATTTTAAAGAAGAAAGTATAATAGACAAAGAAAAAATCGAAGAATTTGTAAATTTAATAGATTTACAAATTCCTAATAATAAAAGATATATTCCAGTATATAACAAGAATATAGACTCATTTATGTTTTTAAAAAGTTTAGCTATAAAAGGTTTAAAAAAAAGATTAAATGAAGACGTTCCTGATGCCTATAAAAAACGTTTAAATTATGAGTTAGAAGTAATAAAAAATATGGGATTTGTTGATTATTTTTTAGTAGTATATGATTATGTTTTATATGCTAAAAAGAATAATATATTAGTAGGACCAGGAAGAGGTTCTGCCGCTGGTTCTTTAGTTAGTTACGTAATTGGTATAACAGATATAGATCCATTAAAATATAATTTACTATTTGAAAGATTTTTAAATCCTTCCAGAGTAACAATGCCTGATATAGATATTGATTTTGATGCAATGAAAAGAGATATGGTAATAAAATATGTTAAAGAAAAATATGGTTATGAAAACGTAGCACTGGGATTAACTTTTGGAACTTTAAAAAGTCGTTCTGTAATTAGGGAAATATCAAAATTATTAAAAGTAGACAACGAATTAATAGATAATTTTTGCAAAGTAATAGACCCAAGTAAAGATTTAAAAGAAAATTTAAAAACAAATGTCGTTAAAGAGTACTTAAATAATTATGCAATATTAAAGAAAGTATATGAAATAGCCTTTAATTTTGAAGGTATTAAAAGAAATGTTTCAATTCATGCTGCTGGAGTAGTAATATCAAATATCAAATTAGATGAAGTAATACCAATAAAAATTAAAGATGGAGAAATTATAACTGGTGTACCGCTGGATTATTTAGAAAATATCGGTTTATTAAAGATGGATTTTTTAAGTTTAAAAAACTTAACGACAATGTCAAATATTCTTAACATGTTACCAGAAAATCCATTAAAAAATATTGATTTAGAGAAAAAAGAAGTATATGAACTATTTAAAAGTGGTAAAACTGAAGGAATATTTCAATTTGAAACCGCATCAATGAAAAATTTAATAGCTAAATTAAAACCGAATTGTTTTAATGATTTAGTAGTAGCAATAGCTCTAGATAGACCAGGCCCAAAAGAATTTGTAAATACATTTATTAGAAGAAAAAATAAATTAGAAGAAATAAAATATATTCATAAAGATTTAGAAAGTATTTTAAAAGAAACCTATGGAATTGTTATATATCAGGAACAAATTATTGCAATCCTTGTAAAAATTGCAGGATATACTAACCAAGAAGCAGATTTAATAAGAAGAGCAATTAGCAAGAAAAAAGAAGAAGATATAATTAAAGAAAGAGAAAAATTTATTGAAAAAACAGTAAAAAGAAATTATAGTTATGAAATAGCAAATCAGATATATGATTTAATTGTAAAATTTGCTGGTTATGGATTTAATAAATCACATTCTGTTTCTTATGCCATAATTTCCTATCAAATGGCTTATTTAAAAACTTTTTATCCAGAATATTTTATAATTGAACTATTAAATGATTCTCCAAAAAGTAATCAGATGAATACATATTTTTCATATCTTAAAAGTAAAAATATAAAATTTTATAAACCAAGTATAAATAATTCTAAATTAAATTATTACATAGAGAATAAAAAACTAATGATGCCATTATGGTTAATAAAAGGAATTTCTAAAGAAATAAGTCAAAAAATATTAAATAATAAAAAAGATGGATATACAGATATTTTTGATTTTACATACAAAAATAAAGACTTTATTAACGAAGAAATCATGAAACAATTAATAAATGCTGGAGCAATGTCTTCCTTTATGCTAAATAAACAAACGCTAATAAATAATATAGATAGTGCAATCAATTACAGTTTAATAGCAGATGATGATGGATTAATAAAAAAACCAATAATTGTAATGTATGAAGAATATAACGAAGAAATATTAAGAAATTTAGAATATGAAAGTTATGGTTTTTATATAAAAAATCATCCAACAAGTAAATATATGAATAAAGAATATATAAAACTACATAAGATAAAAGAATATTTATTTAAAAATATAAAATGTGTAATTTTAATAGATAAAATAACCAAAATTAAAACCAAAAAAGGTGAAGATATGGCATTTATTAGAGGCAGTGATGAAACTGATGTTTGTGAATTTACAGTATTTCCCAATCGCTATAAATTATTGGAAAATATAAATGAAAATGACATAATAGAAGTAAGTGGTAGTGTCGAAAAGAGATTTGACAAATATGTAATAATAGTTAATAATATTAAAAGAATGGGTGGTTTACATGAATGAAGAAATAAAACGTTTTTTTAATAGTATAGGTTTTAATGGAGAAGGATTTAATGAAGCAGTAATAGAAAAAGTAATATTAAAGAAAAAAGAAGAAAAATTTTATGTATATATTAAAAATAAAGATGTAATTGATTTAGAATATGTAAACCAACTTTTTTTATGTGGATGTAATGGAATAAATGGGTCTAAGAAATGTAATATAATTTTAAATTATGAAAATGTAACTTTTGAAGATATAAAAAAATATATAGATTATTTAATAGATGAGATGATTATTAAAAGGCCATCATTAATAGGAATTAAAAAAAGTGAATTAGAAATAGTAAATGATACATTATATTTTCATGTATTAAATGAATTTGAAAAAAATGACTTATTATTTGAAAGTAAAGGTCTTATTAATCAATTAAAATGTTATGGTTTAGGAGATTATAAAATAGAAATAACCATAAGTGAAGATTTAAGACAAGTAGTAAGAGAGGAAATAGAACAAGATAAACAAGCATTAGAAGTAAAAGAAAAAGAAACTAATATAGTGATGGGAATGCATAAAGATGGAGAAGTTACTAAATTAACCAATGTTTTAGGAGAAATACGTAACATAATAGTTGAAGTATACATATTTGGAAAAGAAGCAACTGAAAGACAAGGTAAAAAAGGACCAATATATATAATAAGTTGTAAAGTAAGTGATAAAACTGATAGTTACGTTATGAAAATAGTTAAATTTAATGAAGAAGAATTTACAGCGATTAATAAAAAATTAAATGTTGGTTCATGGTATAGAATACATGGCAATATTGAATTAGACCAATATACAAAACAAATGCTTTTAAATGCTAGAAATATTGAAATAATTCCATCTCAAGATGAAGTAGTTAAAGATGAAGAAGAAGAAAAAAGAATAGAATTACATGCTCATACGATGATGAGTGCAATGGATGGGGTAATAAGTCCTTCAACCCTTATAAAATTTGCAGCAAAATTAGGTCATAAAGCTGTAGGAATAACAGACCATAATTGTTTACAAGCATATCCTGATGTATATAATGGGCTAAGTAAAATTAATAAGGGTAAAGAAGATAAAGATAAATTTAAAGCATTATATGGTGCTGAGTTAAATGTTGTAGATATTGAAACAAATATAGTTTTTAATAATAAAAAATATGATTTATTTGACCAAGAATATGTAGTTTATGATACAGAAACAACAGGATTAAATAGCGGTGTTGACCAAATGATAGAAATTGGTGCTGTAAAAGTAAAAAACAATGAAATAATTGAAAGATTTGATGAATTAATAGCATGTCCAACACCATTACCTAAAATAATTACAGAATTGACTAATATAACTGATGAAATGTTAGTTGGAAAAGATAGTGAAGAAAATGTAACAAAAAGATTTTTGGAATTTGTTAAAGATTTACCGTTAGTTGCTCACAATGCTCAATTTGATATTTCATTTGTTGCCAGTGCCATGAAAAAATATAATTTAGGAACATTCAATAATACTGTAATTGATACTATGGGATTAGCTAGAAATATGTATCCTAACTGGCGTAATCATAAATTATCTACATTAGTTAAAAATCTAGAGGTAGAATGGGATGAAGATAAGCATCACAGAGCAGATTACGACTGTGAAGGAACAAGTAAATGTTTTTATAAAATGCTTTATGAGTTAAAGGGGCAAAATATAAATACAACAATTGATTTAGAAACTTTAGCAGATAAAGACAATGCTATAAAATTTGCAAGACCATTTCATATAACAGCATTTGCTAAAAATAAAACGGGTTTAAAAAATTTATTTAAAATAATTAGTTTAGCAAATACCAAATATTTATTTAAAGGAAAAGAACCTAAAATACCAAGGACAGATTTACTAGAATTAAGAGAAGGATTAATATTAGGTAGCGGATGTATTAATGGTGAAGTTTTTGAAAAAGGAATAGGTTTATCAGATGATGAATTAATTGATATTATGAATTTTTATGATTTTATTGAAGTTAATCCAGCATCGGCATGCTCTCATATAATTGGTGAAAATCAAAGGTTTCACAATATTATCGAATATAATGGATATATAACTAGATTAATCAAGTTAGCAAAAAAAATTGGTAAACTACCAGTTGCAACTGGAGATGTTCATAATTTAAGACCTGATGATTTAATTTCTAGAAAAATTATAATATCTCAAAAGACAAATGGTAAAATCCACCCATTAAACAGAAAAGATATAAACTTACCTAATATGTATTTTTTAACAACCAAAGAAATGTTAGAACAATTTGACTTTTTAGATGAAGATTTAAAAAAAGAAGTAGTAATTAAAAATCCAACTATAATAGCTGATTCAATAGAAGAATTACAAATAATACATGACAAATTATATACACCAGTATTAGAAAATTCTGCGGAAATTACCAAAGACATGGTATATAAAAAGGCTCACGAAATATATGGAGACCCACTTCCTAAAAATATTGAAGAAAGACTTGAAGCAGAACTAAATGGGATTATTGGTGGGGGATTTGATGTAATCTACTTAATTGCAGAAAAATTAGTTAAAAAAAGCAACCAAGATGGTTATTTTGTCGGTTCCAGAGGTTCAGTAGGCTCTTCTCTTGTTGCTACGATGATGGGAATAACGGAAGTTAATGGACTTCCACCACATTATGTATGTCCTAAATGCAAAAAATCATATTTTGAAGATGAAGCGGGAGAAAGTTTAGCAAATAATTATTCAAGTGGATACGATATGCCAGATAGAGTGTGTGTTTGTGGTGAAAAATTAAAAAAAGAAGGTCAAGACATGCCATTTGCAACATTTTTAGGTTTTAAAGCAGAAAAAGTACCTGATATTGATCTTAACTTTTCTGGAGATAATCAAGCAGATGCCCATAATCACGTAAAAGTACTATTTGGGGCTGACCATGCTTATCGTGCAGGGACAATATCTACTGTTGCAGATAAAACAGCAATTGGTTATGTAAAAGGATATTGTGAAGATAATGGTATAATATTAAATAACACAGAAATTGAAAGATTAGCTATTGGATGTACAGGAGTTAAAAGAACAACTGGGCAACACCCAGGTGGAATAATAGTTATCCCTCAATATATGGATGTTTTTGATTTTACGCCATATCAATATCCAGCAGATGAGCCTGATAGCACATGGTATACAACCCATTTTGATTTCCACGCTATTCATGATAATGTTTTAAAACTTGACATACTAGGTCACGATGACCCAACAATGTTAAGATATTTAGGTGATACAACTAAAGTAAATATAATAGATATACCTTTTGATGATAAAAATGTAATTAGTTTATTTACAACACCAAAAGCTTTAGGAGTAACTGAAGAACAAATATTATGTAAAACTGGTACATTAGGTATACCAGAATTTGGGACAAATTTTGCTATTAATATGCTTCTTGAAATAAAGCCAACACACTTTGCAGATTTAGTAAAAATTGCAGGTCTTTCTCACGGAACAAATGTCTGGCAAGGAAATGTACGCGAGTTAATTGTAAATAATGTAGCCTCATTTAATGAAGTGGTGGGGTGTCGTGATGATATAATGGTTAGTTTAATTAATTATGGTATGGAACCATCAAAAGCCTTTAAAATAAGTGAATTTGTACGAAAAGGAAAAGCTAAAAAAGAACCAGATACTTGGCTTGAACATGCAGCATTAATGCGTGAACATGATGTACCAGAATGGTTTATTGAATGCTGTAGAAGAATTGAATATATGTTTCCAAAAGCACATGCCTGTGCATATGTTATGATGGCTTATCGAGTAGCATGGTTCAAGGTTTATTATCCACTTTATTACTATTCAGCATTTTTTAGTATTAGAAGAAGTGATTTTGATGTTAAAGCAATGTTACAAGGATATGATGGAATAAAAAGAAGATTAGCGGAGATAAAAGAAAAAGGTTTTGGGGCATCAGCTAAAGAAAATGCTGTAGCAGATACCTTAGCGGTTGCTTTAGAAATGCTTGCAAGAGGATTTCAATTTAAAAATATTGATATTACAAAATCACTAGCTAAAACGTTTTATATTGACGAAGAAAATAAAGCATTATACTTACCATTTATGGCAGTTGATGGTCTAGGAGAAGCAGTAGCAAATAAAATTGTTGAAGAAAGAAATCAAAAACCATTTTATTGCATAGAAGATTTTCAAACTAGAGGAAAAGTAAATCAAACAACTGTTAATGCTTTAAAAGAACTTGGAGTATTTGATGGAATGCCAGAATCTGCACAATTGAGTTTATTTTAATTTTTTAGTATAATATTTTTACTTGGAGGTAAAACTTATGCAAATTGATATATTAACATTATTTCCAAATATGTTTGATGGCTTTTTAAATGAATCGATAATGAAAAGAGCAATATCAAAAAATTTAGTCAAAATTAATATAATAGATTTCCGTAAATATTCACCCCTTCCAAATAATCAAGTTGATGCTCCACCTTATGGTGGGGGAGCAGGAATGTTACTTAGATGTGAACCAATATTTTTATGTTTAGATGAGATAAAAAAAGAAAATTCACATGTAATATTATTATCACCAGAAGGAAAAACATTTAATCAAAAAGTAGCATTAAATTTAAAAGAGTATGAACATTTAATATTAATCTGTGGTCATTATGAAGGTTTTGATGAACGCATTAAAACTTTAGTTGATGAAATAATAAGTATCGGAGATTTTGTACTAACGGGTGGAGAAATACCAGCTATGGCAATAAGTGATGCAATAATTAGATTGCTACCTAATGTGATAAATGAAGAATCATTAAAAAATGAATCATTTAATAATAATTTACTTGATTATCCGCAATATACTAAACCTGCCGAATATCGTGGTTTAAAAGTACCTGAGATTTTACTTAGTGGTCATCATAAAAATATAGATGATTATAGATGTCAAGAACAAATCAATAAAACAAAAAAATTAAGACCAGATTTACTAGGAGATAAAGATGAATAGTTATATATTAAAAAATGATGATGATGAAAAAAAAGTATTATTGTATAAAGAAAAAACTGGGTATTCTTTTTCTCCCAAAAAAGGATATAAAAGAGTTAAAAAAATAACTGTTTTAGATAAAAATATGGTATCAGGTATTTTAGAAGATAAAGTAATTAAATATTATGAAAGATTAATAAGAATTATATATAGTTTAATAGCAAATGGGGAAGATACAACAAGTGGTGATGTATTGATGGCTTATACTGAAATTGATAGATTAAGAAATATTATTATGTATAAATATCATGAGCATTTAAGAAAAGAATTTATTGATAAATATTTAAAAAAGTTATATGTATTAGAATTAGAACTAAAAAAAGTACACGTACTAGAATTAACTGAAGAAATAGAAGAAGAAAGGGGAAAAAGTAGGTAATGAATAAGAAAAAAATTATTTTAATTAGCATTATTTTAATAATTATAGTATTGGTAATATTTATTTATTTAAATTATTTTAGAACATATACTGTTACTTTTAATACAAAATTAGGTCCTGGAATAAAAACTCAAGAAGTAAAAAAGGGTAATCAAGTTATAAAACCAAGTGATCCAACATATGAAGGATATATATTTATGGGTTGGTATTTAGATAACGAAGAATATGATTTTAATACTCCAGTAAATAGTAATTTAACACTTGATGCTAAATGGGAAGAAACTAACTAGGTTTCTTTTTTTTAGACTAATTTTGTCTAATTGTAAAATGTTTATTGTAATTAATAATTAAATTTGATAAAATTAATTTAAGAATAGAGGTTATTAGATATGAAAAAAACTATTAAATTGATGAGTGTATTATTAATATTATTATTACTTTGTATAGTTATTAATAATAATCATAGTAAAACTAATCAAGTATTAAAAGGTTCATTTAATAATAATCAAAAAGAATTTAATACAACTGATGCCTTAGCGCTAATGTATGAAATAGATGCTGGAAGTGGTGAATATCAAACTTCAAGTGATACTACATGGCCGGAGGAAGAGTATGTTTTTAATGCAACATTATCTAAGTGTGAAAATGGCGGAATAGTAAGTTGGAACGAAGAAACAAAAAGCGTAATTGTAGAAACAAATGTAAGTGATAAATGTTATGTATTTTTTGATTTAAAGCCAACAAATTTATTCGCTGACTATATAAAAGGATTATATACAAGTCAAGGAACAAACGGAATATATTACCATGACTCAAGTTTAGCAAATAGTGCAGAAGATAATAGTTACAGATATGC
>CALVSK010000033.1 GCA_944359015.1 uncultured Bacilli bacterium | reverse complement strand
TTAAAAAGAGAATATCCAAAAATTCAATATCTTAAAAAATAAATTTTTAAAAATGATATATTAAAACTATCGTTTTTTTTTGTTATATGCTAAAATAGATATAAATGAAAGGAATGATATAATGATTACAAAACCAAAAGGGACTTATGATTTATTAACAACAGATGCAAAATTATATACCTATATATGTCACATGATAGAAGATTTTATGAATAATTACAATTATGAATATATAAGAACACCAATATTTGAAGCAACAGAACTATTTCACAGAAGTGTCGGAGAAAATACTGACATAGTTACTAAAGAAACATATGATTTTTTAGATAGAGGCAATAGAAGTAATACATTAAGACCAGAAGGAACTGCAGGAATAGTTAGAAGTTTAATTGAAAATAAACTATATGGTAATAAAAATGAATGTATTAAATTATTTTATACAGGAACGATGTATCGATATGAAAGACCACAATCAGGAAGGAATAGAGAATTTACGCAGTTTGGTATAGAAGCTTTTAATTCAAATGACCCATTAATAGATGCAGAAGTAATAAGTATAGGATATTATTTATTAGAAAGTTTAGGTATTGAAGTAAATGTAGCAATTAATTCCTTAGGTGACGCAGAAACAAGAAAAAGATATACTAAAGCATTAGTTGAATATATTAAGCCACAAATTGAAAATTTATGTCCAGACTGTCAA
Source organism: uncultured Bacilli bacterium (assembly GCA_944359015.1). Taxonomy (GTDB): domain Bacteria; phylum Bacillota_I; class Bacilli_A; order RF39; family UBA660; genus Onthocola_B. The sequence continues at coordinate 9,715 of CALVSK010000033.1, read as the reverse complement.
AATAGATTAAAAACAAATCCATTAAGAATTTTAGATTGTAAAGCAGATGCTGATAATATAATTATTAAAAACGCTCCAAAGATAAGTGATTATTTAAGTGAAGCAAGTATAAATCGTTTTAGAAAAATTAAGGCATATTTAGGATTATTAGATGTAGATTATGAAGTAAATGAAAAAATAGTTAGAGGACTAGATTATTATGATGAAAATGTTTGGGAATACGTTGATGAAAATGGAGTAGTCCTAGGCGGCGGAGGCAGATATAATCATTTAGTAGAAAATTTAGGAGGTCCAAATATTCCCGCAGTTGGATTTGCTATAGGCTTAGAAAGAGTAATGAATAATATCAAACAAGATATTGATGTAGAATTATTAAAAAATAATGTAGATGTATACATAATGAGCATAAGTGAAGAAGAAAAAATGTATGCATTAAGATTTGCTCAAAATTTACGACTTAACAATATAATGACTGAAATAAACAGTGCAGCATTAAGTTTAAAATCGCAATTTAAAGTGGCTGATAGTTTAAAAGCAAAATTTATAATTATGTTAAATGAAAATGATTTGCAAAAAGGAATAATAAAGGTAAAGGATACAGCAACCAAAGAAATAGTTACTCTAGATGAAAAAGAAATAGTTGATTGGCTATTAGGAAATATATAAAAAATGGATGAATTGTCATTTACTGAAGAAGAAAAGAAAAAAATACAAAGAAGTTTAATATATTGGTGGAACATTGATGATTGTTTTTCAACAATTGAAGAAGAAATAAAATTTACGGAATTAATAGAAGAACAATTTTTGGTTATGTTATGTTACATAAGTTTAATAGTAAGTACAAATTTAAGTTTTAAAACAAATTTTATTGAAGAAATTAAAAGAGAAGGAATGGAAGAAATTATTAGATTAATTACAGAAGATTTGAAAAATGCCATTTCCAAGAAGGTATTAAAAAAACAAGTAGAAAGTTTTTTGTTAATTCTAAAATCATGTGAAAATATAGAAGATATGACAGAAAGCATAAAATTAGTTAAGAGTAATAATGAAAAAAAGATAGGGGAGAAAGTATAAATGTATTTAAAAGAACTATATGAAAATAAAGAAAAATTATTAAATAAAAAAGTAATTATTCATGGGTGGATTAGAAATCACCGACCACAAAAAGAATTTGGATTCATCGACTTTTCTGATGGAACATGTTTTAAGCATATACAAATAGTATATGATAATGAAATAAAAAACTTTAATGAAATAAGCAAATTATTAGTAGGAAGCGCAATTGAAGTCGAAGGTACACTAGTAGAATCTAAAGGTAACCAAGAAGTAGAAATAAGTGCTAATAAAATAAATGTATTAGGAATTTGTCCAGAAGATTATCCAATACAACCAAAAAGACACACAAAAGAATTTTTAAGAACAAACGCATATTTAAGACCAAGAACAAATATGTTTCAAGCAGTATTTAAAATAAGGTCATTAGCAGCCCAAGCAATTCATAGATATTTTGGAGATAATGGATATATATACGTTCATACACCAATTATTACAGCCAGTGATTGTGAAGGTGCCGGAGAAATGTTTCAAGTTACAACATTAGATTTAGAAAAAATAAAAAATAGTGGAAAAATTGATTACACAAAAGACTTTTTTGGTAAAAAAGCAGGATTAACTGTTTCCGGGCAACTTGAAGGTGAAACATATGCTATGGCGTTTTCAAAAATATATACATTTGGTCCAACATTTAGAGCAGAAAATTCAAATACCAAAACTCATATGTCAGAATTTTGGATGATTGAACCAGAAATAGCCTTTTGTGATTTAAATGGTCTAATGGATATTGAAGAAGATATGTTAAAATATGTAATTAACTATTGTTTAGAAAATGCTAAAGATGAATTAGAGTTTTTAGATAAATTCGTTGAAAAAGGATTAATTGAAAAATTAAAAAAAGTAGTAAATAGCAAATTTTCAAGAGTAACACATGAAGAAGTAATTACAATTTTAAAAGAAGCAAAATGCAAATGGGAATTTGAACCAAATTATGGCGAAGATATTGCAAAAGAACACGAAAAATATATTACTGAATATTTTAATGGGCCAGTATTTATAACAAATTGGCCAAAAGATATTAAAGCATTTTACATGAAACAAAATAGTGATGGTAAAACAGTTGCGGCAGTGGATTTAGAATTACCAGAAGTTGGTGAATTAATGGGGGGAAGCCAACGCGAAGAAAATTATGAAAAACTAATTGCAAGAATGAAGGAATTAAAAATGGAACCTGAAGATATGTATTGGTATGTTAATTTAAGAAAATATGGTACATGTGTCCATTCTGGTTTTGGATTAGGTTTTGAACGTTTAATCATGTATTTAACGGGAATGGAAAACATACGAGATGTTATACCTTATTATAGAACTCCAGGCAATTGTGACTTTTAGAGACAAGTATGATAAGAAACATTAAAGATTTAGAAACTAGTGATGGTTTTAAGGAAAGTAATAATAAAGGCCTTGCTTTTTTAACTAAAAACAAATCTTTAATAAACAAACGAATTATAATGGAGACCTTCAATTATTGTAAACAGTAATAGAAAACTTATCAATAATAAATACAATATCAATTATACTTGTAGATAAAGAATAATTTACAATGACAACAAATTGCACAATAATTAATTTTATAAAAAGTATTTTATTGTAATTAAATTTAAAAATTTATATTTCGTATTAGATATTAATAGGAATATTGTAAACAAAGGAGAACAGAAAGTAATGAATAAAATAATAGTAGTGGTAGGAATGTGTGGTGCTGGAAAATCAGTTGCTTGTGATTACATAGAAACTTTAGGATTTCAACGTATTTATTTTGGGGCAATAACATTTGAAAAACTAAAAGAAGCAAATATTGAAGTAACACCAGAAAATGAAAGAATGATGCGTGAAAAATTAAGAGAAGAACATGGAATGGGAACCTTTGCAATATTGAATTTGCCAAAAATTGAAGAAGCAATAAAAAATGGACCTGTTTTAATAGAAAGTCTTTATTCATGGGAAGAATTAAAAATTATAAAGGATAAATTTAAAGAAGAAGTTATAACTATTGCAATAGTAGTTGATAAAACTAAAAGATATGAAAGACTAGCACAAAGAGAAGTAAGAAGATTAACTTTTGAAGAAGCTAAAAAACGAGACATTACTGAAATAGAAAACATATCTAAAGCTGGTCCAATAGCATACGCTGATTACATAGTGGATAACAATTACGAAATAAAAGATTTACAAAATAGACTAAAAGAAATAATTCAAAGTATAAATTAAGGATTAAAAAGAAAGGAAGCATAGCATGAATAATTTTACTAGAGAAATGGTTGATGAATATGCAAATAAATTATTAATAGGATTAACAGAAGAAGAAAACAAACTTGTTTTAAAAGAATTTAACATTATTGATGCAAATATGCAGTTAATTGAGAAATTTCCAGACATAAAAAAAATAGAACCGATGACTCATGCATTAGACAGTTATGAATATGAGTTAAAAGAAGAAACTGGGGAAGTAGAATCAATAGAAATAGAAGATTTACTTAAAAATTGTGGATGTTATGAAGAACGAGAAATAAAAGTTCCAAGGGTGATAAACTAATGACAGAATTAAGTATTGAAAAATTACATAATTTACTAATAAACGGTGAAATAAGTAGCGAAGCATTAATAAAAGAAGCAATAGCTAAATCATATGAAGTTCAAAAAAAATGTAATGCATTCGTAACAATAATAGAAAATGCGAAAGCAGTAGAAGTAACAGATAATTTATTATCTGGAATACCTTATGGAATAAAAGATAATTATTCTACTAAGGGAATATTATCAACAGGTTCTAGTAATACCCTAAAAAATTATATACCTATTTTTGATGCAACAGCAGTAGAACAATTAAAAAAGGCTGGCGCAGTAGCAGTAAATAAAACAGCTTTAGATGAATTTGGTATGGGAGGAACTGGGACAACAGCTCATACTGGAATAATAAAAAATCCTTGGGATTTAAGTAGAACGTGTGCAGGTTCGTCAAGTGGTTCAGCTGCGGCAGTTGCAGCAGGAGTATACCCTTATGCTTTAGGTAGTGATACTGGAGACTCAATAAGAAAACCAGCGGCATTTTGTGGAATTGTTGGATATAAGCCAACATACGGAATGATTTCGAGATATGGACTTTTTCCGTTTGCATCAAGTTTAGATACGTGTGGAGTATTAACTAGAAATGTTAAAGATGCAGCAATTGTAGTAGATGCTATGAAGAAACAAGATGAAAAAGATTTAACATCATGGGCTTCTAAAGATATGCATTTATATGAATCAATAAATGGAGAAGTAAAAGGGAAAAAATTATTTTATATTAAGGAAATAGTAGATGAAAGTAATTATCCAAATATAAGCGAAGAATTAAAAAAACACTTACAAATATTTAAAGAAAGCTTAAAAAAATTAGAAGCACAAGGTGTAATAATTGAAGAAGTTAGTATAGATAAAGAACTATTAAAAACCATACCTAGTGTTTATGTTTGCATATCTTGTGCAGAAGCTACAAGCAATATGTCTAATTTAACAGGAATAGCATTTGGTCCAAGAGGAAACGGAGAAAATATATATGAAATCATGAAAAATCATAGAACAGTTGGTTTTTCTCCGTTAATAAAAAGAAGATTTGTAATTGGCTCTTATATATTACAAAAAGAAAATCAAGAAAGATATTTTGTTAATGCTCAACGAGTAAGGAGGCTAATTGTAGATAGGATGAAAGAATTATTTAAAAAATATGATGCCTTAATTTTACCAGTCTCAAAAGGAGTAGCCCCAAAATTAGATGAATTAAATGATGAAATTAATGATGAAAGTACAGTATTATTAGAAGAACATTTACAAATTGGAAATTTTGGTGGATTTCCTTCGATAACTATTCCAAATGGAATGATAAATAAAATGCCAGTAGGTATAAATATAACAGGAAATTGTTTTGATGATATTAATGTATTAAATATAGCATATGCATTAGAATCACAAATGAATTATAAGGATATGACAGCAGGTGACTATCGTGAATAAATACAAAGCAGTAATTGGTTTAGAAATGCACTGTGAAATGAAAAGTAAAACAAAAGTATTTTCCAATGCATTAAACAATTATAGTGAAATTCCAAATGTAAATGTTAGTCCAATAGATATGGCATTTCCAGGAATATTACCTAGAATAAATAAAGAATGTGTAAAAAAAGCCTTAATGGCTAGTATAATATTAAATTGTAAACAACCAGAATATTTAGAATTTGACCGCAAAAACTATTATTATCCTGATTTACCAAAAGGCTATCAAATAACACAAATGCATTCTCCAATCGGAGTTAGCGGCAAAATAACAATAGATTGTAATGGTTATGAAAAAGAAGTATTGATTCATGATATCCATTTAGAAGAAGATGCGGCTTCATTAGATCATTATGATGATGCTACATTAATAGATTACAATAGATGTGGAGTACCATTATTAGAATTAGTAACAGAACCGTGTTTTAGTAATGCTGATGAAGCAATAGCTTTTTTAGAAACAATAAAAAGAATATATCAATATTGTGATATATCAGAGGCAGATACAAGAAAAGGTCAAATAAGATGCGATGTAAATGTTTCGATTATGGATGAAAATTCTACAACTTTAGGAACAAAAGTAGAAATGAAAAATGTAAATTCATTTAGTAATATATATGATTGTATTAACTATGAAATTAAAAGACAAAGCGAATTAAAAGCAAGTGGAAGATATGATGAAGTTATACAAGAAACAAGAAGATATGACGAAGAATCTGGAACCACAATTAGAATGAGAGAAAAAGTAGAAGCCATAGATTATAAATATTTTATAGAGCCTAATATACCTAAATATAAAATAAATAAAGACTGGCTCGAAAAAATAAAACTAGCAATACCAATGTTACCTAAAGAAAGAAAAGAAAAATACATAAATGAATACAAACTTAGTGAATATGATGCCAATATAATAATAAAAGAAAAGGATTATGCCGATTATTTTGAAGAAACAGTACAAATAGGAGCGGATGCTAAAAGTGCTGCAAACTGGTTAATAGTTAATATAATAGGATATTTAAGTAAAAATGATGAAACATTAAAAGATTTTTATTTAAAACCTCAAATGTTACAAGAAATCATTAGTGCACAAAATAGTGGTCAAATTTCTTCAAAACAAGCAAAAGAAATATTTATAAAATGTTTAGAAGAAAAAAAACACCCTAAAGAATTTATGAATAAAGAAAATGCACAAATTTCCGATAAAGATAAAATATCAGAAATAATAACAGTAATTTTAGAAAATAATCCGGAACAAATAACAGCATATAAAAATGGAAAAACAAATTTATTTGACTATTTTGTAGGGCAAGTAATGAAAGAAACAAAAGGAAAAGCAAATCCAGTAATTACAAAAGAAATATTAAAAAACAAATTAGACAATTAAACCAAAAATGACCACAAATAATATGTGGTTGTTTTTTTATAAAAAACAAATTTGAGTATATAGATATTAATAAAATAATGGTATAATTTAAATGGTGAATAAAATGAAAATAGATATAAAATACAAAAAAATATTTATAACATTTTTAATATATTCAATTATTGGCTGGTGTTATGAGGTATTTTTAGAAGTATTTATATATAAATGGGGATTTTCTAATCGTGGTGTATTATATGGCCCATATTGCCCTGTCTACGGTTTTGGAGCGTTAATATTTATATTTTGTTTTTATAAAATATTAAAAAATAAAAGCAAAAAAGAAAAAGTTATGTTAATACCCATAATATTTATAGGAACTGCTTTAAGTGCAACAATATTAGAATTAATTACATCATATTTATGTGAATTAGTTCTTGGAAGTTGGCCATGGCAGACATATTTAGATTATAAATATAATTTTGAAGGCAGAATAGCATTAAGCCCTAGTATAAGATTTGGAATAGGGGGAGTAATATTTTTATATTTATTTCAACCAATTATAGAAAAAATATTAAATAAGATAGCAAATAAAAAATTAAACATAATTTTTTATTTATTGTTAATTATATTTTTAATTGATATATTTTGTAGTGTAATGGGATGGTGGTTTTAAATGGAAATGTACATAGGAAAAAAGGAAATGTTAATCATATTAGCCATTATTATAACAATACTAATAGCAATATTTTTAGGAGTAAATTTTGGTAAATTAGGTTATGATTATGAAACAATTGCAGATGGTATAATAATAGAAAATAAGTTTGACAATTATGACTCAATGTTAATCAAAAATTATGATGAATATATAGAATTATTAAAAAAATATAAAATAAATGAGCAAGTATTTTTAACAAATGGTGACTTAGAAGAAAACGATTATATAGTAGATTTTATAAATTATGATAACTCCTTAAAGATATATAATATAAATTTAGAATTTACTGATGATGGTATTAATTTAGAGTATGAAATTAATAAAGAAATAAACGACAATAGCAAAAAATTAATTTATTTTATCCCAATTAATAAAAATAGTATAACAGATTACAAATTAAATAATCGAGAATTTATAATAAAATAACTTTAGAAATTTATAAACATATGTTATAATTTATTAAAGTAAGGAGAAGATAAAAATGTTTGGAAAAATAATATATATTGGTGATAATGAAGCTTATGTAGAAAATACGCAAAAAGAAATGGCAGCAGCAGATTTAATGAATATGAATGTAATTTTTGAAGAAAATAACCAAAGGATATTAGGAGAAGTATCCGAATTAAGTAGTGAAAAAATTAAAATAAGGTTTTTAGGTGAATATATAAATAACAAATATGTAAATGGTGTTTTAAGAAAGCCACTTTTAACATCTAAAATCAGAATGATAAACAAAGATGAACTTATGGAATTGGTAGGAACCTATAATGAATCTAGTTTTATTCTTGGAGAAAGTGCGATATATAAAGGATTTCAAATATGTCCTAATATAAACAATTTATTTTCAAACCATTTAGCGATATTAGGAAATTCAGGTTCTGGTAAATCTTGTGGAGTGGCAAGAATTGTTCAAAATATTTTTAGTAGCAAATATACAGTTCAATACAACGCTAATATATTTATTTTTGACTCTTTCGGGGAATATAAAAACGCTTTTTGTAAATTAAGTGAAATAAACTCAAGTTATAATTATAAATTTATAACCACAAATCCTACTGATGAAAGTGATGTTCCGCTTTCAATACCAGTTGGATTATTAAAACTAGATGATATGGCCTTATTACTTCAAGCAAGCAACCATGCGCAATTACCAATAATAGAACATACAATTAAACTAGCCAAGATTTTTTCAACTAATAGTGAAGAGGCAAATTCATATAAAAATCATTTAATAGCAAAAGCATTACTTGCAGTATTATTTAGTAATGAAACAGTAGCAAGCAAAAAAAATGAAATTTTTACAATATTAGAAGTATGTAATACAAAAGAATTTAATTTTGATTCAGTTATACCTGGATTAGGATATACCAGAACACTAAGTGAATGCTTTGAAATAGATTCCAATGGTAACTTTGGAGAGTCCGTTTTAATAACTAATTATATACTTGGTAAAATAAATGATGAATTAGATTCAATTCAAGCACCAGAAGTAGCCAGCTACTCATTAAAGGATTTGGCAAAAGCAATGGAATTTACCTTAATTAGTGAAGGATTTCAACATAATCAAAATTTACATGATGATGCAGTAATTTTGAGAGTTAGACTAAACTCTATTATTAACAGTAAGACAAATTCTTATTTTTCAAGCAAATATATCCCATTAAAAGATTACATTAATAGTTTGATAGACTTTAATGGAAAAAAAGCCCAAATCATAAATATTAATTTAGAAGATGTCGATGATACATTTGCAAAAGTATTTGTAAAAATCATATCAAAAATGATATTTGATTTATCTAAAACAAGTGCACAAAGAGCAACAACGCCATATCATTTATTTTTAGAAGAAGCACACAGATACATTCAAAAAGATACAGATACATTTTTACTGGGCTACAATATATTTGATAGAATTGCCAAAGAAGGTCGTAAATACGGGGTAATATTAGACATTATAAGTCAAAGACCAGTTGAAATATCTGATACAGTTATTGCTCAATGTAATAATTTCTTAATATTTAAAATGACACACCCTCTTGATATTAAATATATTGGAGAAATGTTACCAAACATATCAGCAGATATATTAGACAAGCAAAAAGTATTACAACCAGGAAATTGTGTATGTTTTGGAAGTGCATTTAAAATACCAATGATAGTAAAAATGGAAATGCCAAATCCAATGCCTTATAGTAGCAACTGTGACGTTTCAAATTGCTGGAAAGCAGTGCAAACTAATAGAACAGAAAATACAGTAAATAATAATACAAATAATAACAATAATAACAATAATATTAATAATAACAACGCTGATAATAAAGATGATGAATTAAATATACCATTTTTAAATATTGAAGAAAACTTAGAAATGCCAAGTGGACCAGAAGTAATGGCAGCATAATAATTAACTTTACAAAACTCTTCTAATAACTAGAAGAGTTTTTATATTTAAGGTTTAAGTACTAAAAATAATAACGTAAATTTGCAATTTA
>CALVSK010000032.1 GCA_944359015.1 uncultured Bacilli bacterium | reverse complement strand
ACATCTTCTTTCGTCAATTAGATTGTATCACTTATAGCGTTAGAAATTAAGTTTTCTTTCGCTTTTTTGTTTTTTTTTGAATTAATTAAAAAAGCTGAGTAAAAATTATTCATTTCTACTCAGCTCCTATTCTTCAATTAACTCTACTAAAATTTTACCGTTAAATTTTTTACCTTGGTCATAATTTTGTTCTTCGCCAGTTCCATGCAAAGTAAATGATATAGCATAAGATTGAGTTGTATTCGGAGCAATTTCTACTCGTTTAGCAAACATAGTTTTTTCCCAAGGAGCAGTTTGCCAATTTTGATTAAAGCCATTATAATCACTAGTTACTTTATACCAGAAATTATCACTTTCAAAAGTATTTTCAGTTACTTCCCAACTAATATTATAATACAAAACTTTATTAGTAGTATTTTGAACAGTAAATTTTAAATCAGGTATTTTAGTAGTAATATCGGGTTGATCATCTGGATATATTTCATCAGCGTTAACATTATCTTGTGTTTCAAATATGACAACTAAACTTGCCGTAGTAAAATCTAAACCACCATTACCTTCACTTGATGTTCCACCACCATTATCATCAATTGTTATAGTTGAGCAATTTCTATCACAAACATTATCTTTATCATCATCACAGTTTAAATCACAAACTCCATCACCATTCAAATCCAAGTCTAAATCTTTTATACCATCACCATCAATATCTCTATCATAATCAACTTCCCCATCACCATCATAATCGATATTTAAATCTGGCCAACCATCATTATTTGTATCACAATTTATATCACATTTTCCATCATTATTTGTATCTTGATTAACTGGATTAAAAATCGTATCATCATCCATTAAAACATTAAATATTGGTTTTCTATTACTTTGATAATCAATATTTCTATCTGGTTTTCCATCTTTATCTGTATCACAATTTATATCACAAATTCCATTATCATCTAAATCTATATTTAAATCAGGAATACCATCACCATCTAAATCTTGATTCATTTGCATTCTACCTAAATATTGTACTCCCGAATAAGTGGCAAAACTACCAACAACTAAAAACATTAAAGTAAACAAAATAAATAAACCAATATTAGAATGTTTTCTAAAGGTAAAAATTAATTTATTAGCATTTTTTTCAACTTTAAGATTATTTGGCAAATAAACTTCATTATCTTTAGTATCAAAGCAAATATTTAAAACTTTTTCAATATGTTTATTATTAATATCTACTTGATTTTCATACATTATATCAAGTTTTTCTTTTATTGCTTCATCTTGTTTTTTAGCATCAAGTAGCATAAATTCTTTTAAATCAAGTATTTCTCTTTTTCCTAAATCTAATTTCTTCTTTTCTTCTTTTGCCATAAAATTCCCTCACCATTTAATAATGTTATTTGCTTTTTTAAATTTTTTATCAAATTCATCAACAAAATCTTGAAAACATTTTTTAATGTTATTTTCAATTTTTTCTTTTCTTTTACTTGCGTCTTTAAATTCCTTAACAATTAATTTTTTAAATTCATTTTCTTTAATATCACCAGAGAAAACAAAATCATTTATTAATTTACTTATAATAGCTTCATTATAAGTAACATCTTCACTTTTCTTTTGTAATAATGCATCACTATTTATAAAAAACGCCAAATCATATTTTTCTTTTATATTATTATCTTTTAATTCCTTTTTTTCATTTTGAATACTAGTTACAGGTTTTATATTATTTTTTTCTAAATATTCCCATAACTCTAGTGCTTTTATAAAATTAGGTTCTTTTAATATTACATTAGTTTTTCTAATTGGACTTCGAACAGGACTACTTTCTTTCAAATTTTTAATAAATGTACTACTACGAAAAGCTCCGATTACATCTCTAATATGTTCAATTCTTTCTTCTAGACTATGACCATCTTTTGATGCATCAATAATATCATTATATTCACTTTCTAAAGATACATTTATTTTATAAGTAGCATTTTTTTCTTTATGCGTAGCATTATATGTTACATTATTATTTATTTTTGCATATGATTTTTGGTCTGATTCATTTAATTTATTTTGAACAAAACCATACAAATTATCAACTAAAGATTTTATAAATCTATTTTCATATAAATCAATAGTTTCTTCCCGATATACATTTAAAAGTTTCAAAGGAATAACTGTTCCATCATCATGAACTTCTTGAATTAAATTAGTATTTTGAGCAAGATGCCTAATAGATTCTTCCGTAACTACTTTGGCCTTTTCAATTGGAACAATATTTTCTTCTTGAACAATGAATCTTCTTGGATTTCTAATGATATTATCCAAATAAGGAATGCATTCTTCAATCATATCAATCCAAGAAGTATCACTAACTTTTTTTTCAATATTACTTTTAATTAATATATCAGAATTAGTTGTTTCAATAAATTTAGAAATATTATCTTTATTTAAATTATTTATATAATCAACTATATTCATAATTACCACCTAAATAGTTCTTTTTAATCTTAAAAGATATGCTTTACATTCTGGGGTTTTATCTTTACCAAATAATTTTTCCAAATAATTAATTAAACCATCAATTTCATCTTTAATATACGCTAAATTTAATTGTTCAAATTTTCTTAAAATTTTATGTGCTATTAAATAATCAATTCCTGCAACTTCATCGCCACCACAAGCAACAAAAGCTGGCACAAATTCTTTTAATTGTTTAACAATTCTATTACCAAAAGCCAAACGGAAATGATCAATAACATATCTATCTAATTGAGCAACTTTTTCTAAAGTTTCTTCTGTTACAGGATGTTGTTCACTTGCATCAATAAATAATTTTTCAAAATATTTAAAACTTATTTTTAAAGGTTCAGTATCTGGAGCTTCGAATGCTTCACATTTATCATCAATTGCAATTGGCATTGCCCTATCATATACCTTGTCAGTTATCATAAATGTAGAGTCATCATTATTAATTGTTCCAACATACCACATATTTTCAGGAATTTTTAATTTTCCTTCATCTAATTTTTCTGGATCATCTGGCCAAACATTAGGTACTAATTCAATTACCCAATCTTTTTTATTTGGGAGTTCCAAAATAGATAGCATTTCTGCAAAATAATATTCAACTCTCGAAATATTCATTTCATCAAGCAAAGTAATATATACTTCATCTGTATATTGGGCTTCATACATTTTTTCAAGTATTTGTGTTTCATTAAACTTTTTTGTAAATTCATTAAAATATCCAAAAATTTCCGTTGAATCACGCCATGATGGTTGAACACTGGCAACTGTTGTTTCATTATCGATAAATGAACCAAAAGCATAAGCTAAAGAAGTTTTACCAGTACCAGATATACCTTCTAAAATTATTAATTTATTTGAAGCAAATGATGCAATAAATAAACGAATTAAATTAATATCATAATATAATTTTAATCTTGAAGCAGAATAATTTCTAAAAGTATCACATAACTCTTCTAAGTTGAAATTATTATGAATTTCTTCTGGAGTAAATTCACTAAACTTTTTATCTACATTACTTAATTTAAAGAATCTACTTTCTCCTTCTTGTAATTCTCCCTTAATATTACCATTTTCATCATATTCGATTTCACCATTTTCATTAGTAATTTCAGAAATCTTAGCATTTTGTCTTTTTAATTTAAAAATTTCATTATTAAGTATTTCTATTTCATCAATTAATTGGTCTTCTTTTTTAACATTTCTTCTATATCTTACATATGTTCTAATCATTCGATAAATAAAATATACAATAATTGCAAAAATTGCTAGTAATAAAATTATAGATAGAATCATTATTACCATACCAACACCAGTTAAATCATTTTTATAATCATTAATCACAGTTATGTAATTAACAATATTTAACATTTGACCTAACCCTTCGACAAAAGACTTTAAAATAGTTAACAAACCTTCAAAAAAAGGTTCCATAAATTTAGTAAAAAATTCTCCATACACACTCATAATCTATTCCTCCTTATCCTTTACTATAAAATTTATCCCATTTTTATCCCACGTATATTTATTTTCTTCATTATTTTTAATAAACTCACTATAGACAATAACATCTAAATCATAATTAAACTTATTTATATTAACTAAACCAGTTTCATAGTATTCATAAATAATTTTAATTCCCATTTTCTCTATTTCATTTATTACATCATTATAATCAGACATTTGTTCATAAGGCACCAATATTCTTACATATTTTTTTAATATTTCATTATCAAAAACTTTTAATAAACTCACCTTTTTACTCATTGTTTCATCGATTTTAATTAAATAAGTTCCCATTTCTTTATTACTAATTAACTCTTTTAATATATCAATAACCAACAAATTATTAGATATATTAGCAAACTTACTTAAAAAACTCTTTTTTACTTTTGCTACTAAATCTTTATCAAATTCTTCTAAATTATCTATTTTATAATTAAATACTACATTATATAAAAGTGGTTCTTTAACATAAATATTATATTCATTAAAACAATTATCAAATTTAAAATAATCAAAAAATTTATTGTCTTCTTTTATATTTTTCTTAATTATTTCAAATAATTCATTAATTCTAATTCTATCATTAGCATAAACTTTCAATATTTTAGTTTTTTGTAAATACTTAAGCAAATATTTAAACTTGTTTTTAGTATCTACGAAATTTCCGTCAACAACATTAGTAGCAATATCCAAATAAGCAGCAGTACAAACTATAACAGTTAATAAAAAAGTTTCATTTTTATATGTTTTAAGTCTTTCTGGTTCTTTTATTTTATTACAATAATCTAAAATAGCTTGTAAAACTAAATTTATATTATCATTTGAATAATTAATTGGATTATCTCGATTTACATTATTATCAAAATAAAATTTATCAGTATAAATCGATATAACTTCTTTGCAATCACTTACAAACTCTGTTTTATTATTCCACATTTTGTTATCTTCTATTGTAATAATTGATTCAAGAATTTTAGCATAATCTAAAATGTCTTTTTTCTTCTTTTCTACGAATTTATCGATAACATTTAAACTCACTATCTATGTCACCTAACCTATCTTACTAAATTATACCAAACTACTATGGATAATGCAATCATAAAAATTAAAAATTTCTTTGTAAAACTAATGACAAAATTATTGTTTAAATAAAATAAATAAGGTAAAATAAAAAAAGAAAGAAGGATTTAAATGAAGACCAATAATAGTAAATTTGAAATTACAACAAGTCAAAGCAGAACTATAAAACAAAATGCATTAACAAGGAGTTTAAAACCTAATAAAGTAAGGTATAAAACAGAAACTAAGATAGTAAATAACAGTATAAGAAAACGATTTGCATCGTTAATATTAATAACAACTTTCGTTATTAGTCTAACAGTTCCAAATGGTGGCTTACAAAAATTTGATTATCAAAATAAAGCTGAAACGTCACTATCACAAAGTAACAATAAAAAAGCATATAATCCAAATGGTTTAGATAAAGAAAGTCAAAAACTAAAAAGAGAAAAAAGAAAAATAACAAAATGGCTTAATATGTAAAACAAACGACAAATATATTGCTTAATAAATACTATTAAGTTAAAATATTAATAGAAAGAAGGTTTACTAATGGAAGAATATAATGATGTAATAAGTATGGTAAACAAACATAGTTATGAACTAAGACAAAATGCTCAAGAAAGAAGCATAAGACAATCAAGAGTAAAATATGAAACCAGAAAAAAGACAAAGCACGCCGGCTTTAAAAGAAAACTAGCAGCCATAGTTTTAGCGGCAACTTTAACAGTAGGTTTAACAATTCAAGCTAAAAATCATTTAAATCAGTTAGATACTCAAATTGCAATTGAAACAACTTTAGCTAAAGGAGTAAAAGATGCAACATACACTACTGGTCAAATGGATGAATACGAACACCCTATGTGGTATATCAACTATGAACAAGCTGCTAGAAACACTTTAACAGAAAATAAGGATTTTGATATAGATACAAGAATATATGGTTGTTACAACGGTTTAAGTGAATACCAAAAAGATGAAAGCATGAATCAAATATATCAAAAAATGAATGCTTTAGTAGAACAAACACCAGAAGAATTTACACAAGAAGAAATTAATGCTTGTAGTTACGATTCATTTCAAAGTTATATATCTTCGAAAAATATAAGTTTGGAAGACTATGAAAAACTAATGAAAGAAATAATAGACAAATACGCAACCTACGACAGAAATGCTTCAGAAATCCAAAGATTATTAGATATACTAAATGGAGGAAGTGGTAGAAATGGAAGAAATTAGTGTTATAACATTAGAAGATGGCATTGAATATGTAATTGTTGATGAAATCATTATTAATAATACAAAGTATGTATATTTAGCAGATGAAGAAAATCCTTTAAACTTTTGTATAAGGAAAGTAATAATTGAAAACAATGAAGAATATTTAATAAATTTAGATAATGAACTTGAATTTGAAAAAGCATTACAAAAATACAACGAAAAAAATCACAAAAATTAATGTGATTTTTTTATTCCAATATAACATTTAACACCATATTATCTAAATCAATTACTGTATCTTTATTAATACTTTGACTTTTAACATATCCATATCCAGAATACTCAAGTTTTAGATTTATTAATGAACAAAAAGTTTTTATTTCATTTAAACTCCAAGAAGTAACATCAGGCATAATAATATTAGTGCTATTAGTTACTAAAAACAATTTATTTCCAACAACTAAACTATTATTTTTACTAGGATATTGATTAATAATATATTTACCATCACCAATCACAACTAAATCGATTTGTTTATTTTCTAACATCGAAATTACAATATCAGTTTCTTTACTTAAATAATTTTCTATATTAACTACTTTACTTAAATCATCTTTTGTTGTAACATCAGTAATTTTTGCATATTTAGCTATTTCTGAAATTGCCGTAGTAATAACATTTGCAAATTTTGAACTTAGCCCTTCAAATTTTCTAGCTGCAACATATACGATATATTTTGGGTCATCTTCTGGAAATATTCCTGCAAAAGATTTAATTGTGTCATATTCCCCAGTCAAATAACCCCCATTTGGTGAAGCAATTTGAGCAGTCCCAGTTTTACCCATTAAACTAACCCCATCCACTTGCCAAAATTTAACTAAACCTTCATAAACCATTTTATGCATTAACTCATGCATTTTTTCGACAGTCTTACTACTATAAACATTTTTTACAACTGTTCTTTTTCCAACATATTCAATATTTCCATAACTATCAACTATTTTATCAACAATATATGGTTTTATAACATTCCCATCGTTAGTCATTGAACTTAAAGCTTGAAGCATTTGAATTGGAGTAACACTTATACCTTGACCAAAAGATGAATTTGCAAGCTCAGATTTATAAATTACATCCATATCACCACTTACTTCATTAGAAAGTTCAATTCCCGTTTTTTTACCAAAACCTAAATCATCGTAATAATCCGGCAATTTTTTATCACCTGATTCTAATAATCTAAATGCTAATGTTGTTGCTGCAACATTCGAAGAATAGGCAAAACCTGTATCAAAAGTTATTTCTCCCCAAGTTGTATCAGAATCACTTATTATAGTTTGAGAATCAACTTGAATTGAACCCGATTTATATATTTCATCTCCATCGTATAAGCCTTCTTCAATGGCTGATGCAAAAGAAAATATTTTCATAACAGAACCAGGTTCATATTGATAACTTACTAAAGGATTCATATAACTAGTTATAGTATTAGTGTCATTGGGATTAAAATTAGGGGTGGTAGCACTAGCAACTATAGCTCCCGTTTTAGCATCCATTACTGTAAATATTGCCCAGTCAGTATTATAATCATCCTGATAAGTTTTAACAGCTTTTTCAGCGATTAATTGAATACTAGAATCAATAGTTAAGTATATATCAGAACCATCAACAGCTTCAACAGTTTCTTCTGGAGTATTAGGAATTTTATAATTACTTGAAGTATATTTCAAATATTTAGTATAGCCATTAGTACCACTTAAAATGTCATCATAATATCCTTCAATCCCAAGTTCACCAACTAATTTTCCTTCTTCATTTTCTTTAGCATATCCTACAATATATGAAGCAAAGCTAGAATTACTATAATATCTTTTTTTAGAATCACTTATAAAATCAATTCCTGGTAACTCTAATTTTTCAATAGCACTTTTTAAAACTTCGGTAATTCCTCTTCCACCAGGTCCTAATTCAACTTGATAAGCATCTTTATTCAAAAGTTCTAAAATTCTTTCTTCACTCATATTAAGAAGTGGCGCTAACTCTTTAGCAGTATTTTCTTTATCAACCACATGTCTTGGTTCATTTATATCAGTTGTTCTTGATTCACTTAAATAAGCAATAACAGTATAAGCATTAACAGTTGTTGCGAGTTCATCACCATTAATATCATAAATATTTCCTCGATTAGCATATAAAGTTTTAGTAACAGTAGAAATTGAAGCAGCCTTTTGTTGCAAATTAATTCCATCAACTTTATTACTTAAGACCACATAACTTAATTTTCCAATCGCTGCTACAAACAAAAAAGCAACAATTAAAACAATTATTTTAGAAATTTTAACAGTTGCTTTTTTTTTCATAATTCATCCCCTATTCTGCTGAAATAATTTTAATATTACTATTTACATAAGAAAGTCCATATTCTTCAGCAATTTTTTGTATATTTTCCAAACTAGCAAGTTCATCAACTTGCATTGACAAACTTTGATTTACTAATTCTTGTTTTTCAATATTATTTTTTAATTTTTCTACAGTGTTATTAGTTTCACTTAATAATGAACTAGTATACACATTAAACATAGGTATGGCAAGTAATAAAACAATAATTAAGCCATACATAAATTTTTCTCCTTTTAATAATTTAAACTTTTTTCCTTTTTTACTAGCCACACTATCATATCCTTTCTATTATTCTTAATTTTGCACTAGCACTTCTACTATTTTCTTCTAATTCTTTAGTACTAGCAACAATAACTTTTTTATTAATTATTTTAATTAATGGTTTATATTCATCAGGAATATCAACCATTCCTTTAACAATTTCATCAACTTCACTATATTTTTTAAATATATTTTTAACAATCCTATCTTCTAATGAATGAAAAGTTATAACGCATATTCTTCCACCTTTTTTAAGCAAATTAATTGCATCTGGTAAAACATGCTTTAATACCTTCAATTCATCATTTACTTCAATTCTAATTGCTTGAAAAATCTTTCTTTCAGGATGTTCTTTATAAAAGTAATTAGCACCAACAGCACCTTTTATTACATTAACTAAATCCATAGTACTATTAATATTCTTTCTTTCATCCACAATTTTTTTAGCAATTACTTTACTTAATTTTTCTTCCCCATATTTATAAAATATTTCACACAATTCTTCATACTTATAATTATCGATAATATCTTTTGCACTTTTTCCTTTATTACTCATTCGCATATCTAAAGGCCCATCATTCATAAATGAAAAACCTCTTTTAGCATTATCAATTTGTGGTGATGAAAACCCTAAATCAAATATTATACCATCAACTAAACCAATATTATTTTCTAAAAAAACATTTTTCATATTAACAAAATTAGTATTAAATAACTTAAAATTATCACTAATTTTCTTTAACTCTAATGAAGAATAATTAATTGCTTCTTCATCTTGATCAAAGCCATACAAATAACCATTTTTAAGTTTTTTTAATATTTCTTTAGCATCTCCAGCATAACCAATTGTTGCATCAACATATATACCATTTTCATTTATATTTAATGCATCAATTACTTCATTTTTTAAAACACTATAATGTAACATTTTTACTCCTCAAATAGATGTTCAGCAATTTCTTCAAGTGCATCACTATTATCATCCATAAACTTATTAAATAGCTCTTCACTCCATATTTCAATTCGGTCATTCACGCCGATTATAACACATTCTTTAGTCAAACCGGCGTAACTAACCAATGGGGAGGTAATGTTTATTCGACCATTATTATCGAACTTACAAACAGTAGCACCTGAAAAGAAGGACCTAGTAAATGTTCGGGCATCTTTTTTAGTGAAAGGTAGAGTATTTAATTTTAAAACTAATTTTTCCCATTCTTTTATCGAGTAAACATATAAACATTTTTCAATACCTCGAGCAATGACAAATGTATCCCCTAACTCTTCTCGATATTTCGTAGGAATAACAAGTCGATTTTTATCATCAATGTTATGATGATATTCACCCAGCAACATTGTATCCCCCACTTTCTCCCACAGTTTACCACTGTCTAACATAATATTACCAAACAACTAAAAAAAAGTAAATATTAACTATTTACTTTTAACACTATTTACACAATTTTACA
>CALVSK010000031.1 GCA_944359015.1 uncultured Bacilli bacterium | reverse complement strand
GCTTGGGTAACTTTTAAAATTTTGGCTATTTCAATTTGCCTATAATCATTGTCTTCTCTAATTGCTTTTATTCTTTCAATATTCAAAGTTATCACCTATTTAATTGTATCCAATATACGTAATAAGTATTGACAATTATACGCAAAACGTATATAATAATTTTAAAATATACGCAACACGTATATAATAATAGAGGTAGTATATGCTTAGTAAAAAGAAAATAATAATAATTATTGCTTTATTAATAGTATGTTTAATAGGTATAATTTTTATGCGAAATAATAAAAAAGAAAATGATATAATAAAATCAAAAAAAGAACAAATTATTATTTCATCAAATGCAATAAGCATGATGTATGAAACAGAAGTAGGAAGTGGGGAATATCAAGCTTCAACAGATACTAGTTGGCCAAGTTCCGGTTATATTTTTAATGAAAGATTATCTAAATGCGAAAATGGTGGAACACTTTCTTGGAATAATGAAACCAATAGAGTAATAATGCAAACAAATACTTCCGATAAATGTTATGTTTATTTTGATAAATATGAAGTACCAATGATAAATAATGTAAGTGTAAGTAAAACATATAATAGTATCAGTTTAACAGTAGATGCTACAAAAGGAAATAATGACATAGTAAAATATTATTATTCAAATAATGATGGAGCAAGTTATGTAAATAGTACAAGTAGTAGTTATACATTTAGTGGGTTAACATCAAATTTAGAATATAAAATAAAAGTATATGTTGAGGATAGTTTAGGATATACATCAAGTGTATATGAAAGTACAGTAACAACAAATTCTTATACAAATCCAAGTATAAGTAATGTAACAACGAGTAATATAACAACAGATAGTATAACTTTAAATGTAACAGCAAGTGGCGGAACAAATAGTGTAGCAACATACTACTATTCCAAAGATAATGGTAGTAGTTACGTAAGTAGTACAAGTAGTAGTTATACATTTAGTGGTTTAAGTGCTGAGACAACTTATAATTTTAAAGTATATGTAAAAGATAGTGCTGGATACTCATCTGGTACCAAAAACATAAGTGCTACAACTGATAAAGGATTAATTACTTTTTATGTTAACAGATTAGAAGATAATCAAGTAGGAATTACTGTTCTTGAAGGAAAAGCAGATTATGGTATGACTTGGGAAGAATGGGTTGCTAGCGAATATAATACTAGTGGCGGGAAAATTGGTTGTGCATCTGGTAATTTATATTATTTGGATAGTGGATCATTTGATGGATATGGCTTTGGATTTCCGATAGCGATATACGGTGAATATTATACTTCATGTGAAGAGAAAATCAAAAGTGAAGAAATATATTTCTATGATGATAGATATAGACCGGATCCATGGATGTAATTAATAATATAAAAAAATAACATTAAAGTGATTATTTATCATTTGATAGGTTAATAAAAAATAGAAAAACGCTGTGATATAAAAATTAGATATAAATAATTAGCACTTACTATTGACAAGTGCTAATTTTAGTGTTATATTAATAATGTCAATAGGAGATATTGATAAAAACATTTTCAAGTATAAACATAAATATTTTGAAAATATTAAAAATGAAAGGAAGATGATGTTTTATGTTACCAAGTAGAATGTTTTTTGATGATATGTTAAATGATTTGACAGTTGAAAACAAAATGAAGTGTGATATTTTTGAGAAAGACAACAAAATTTTTATAGAAATGGATGTTCCAGGATATGAAAAATCAGATATTAAAGTAGAATGCAACAAAGGAAATATAGTAATTAAAGCAGAAAAGAAACAAAAAGAAGAAGAAAATAAAAAATATCTTCATCGAGAAAGAAAAATATATGGGAAAATTGAAAGAAGTTTTCATTTAGAAGACATAGATGAAGATTCTATTACAGCAGAATTTAAAGATGGAATATTAACTATAACAGTAGATAAGATAGATGAAGATAAAAATAAAAAATACATTGAAGTAAAATAACAAAAAGCATAGAACAATCTGTGCTTTTTTTGATACAATAGTATTGGGTGATTAAATTGTCAAAAGTGGTAAATGTATATGATTTTGATAAAACAATTTATGATGGCAGAAGTTGTGTTGATTTTTTCTTTTTTTGTTTAAAAAAATATCCAAAGTTAATAAAGTATGCTATTAGAAATTTGTACGATTTATATAAAATAGAACATAATTTATTAGATTTAGAAAAAACAAAAGTAAATTATTGTGATTTTTTTAATGAAGTAAAGGATATCCAAAAAGTGATTGAAGAATTTTGGAACAAATACGAATGCAAAATAAAAACGTGGTATTTAGATCAAAAAAGTGAAGATGATATAATAGTAACAGCATCACCAAATTTTTTAATAGAACCGATATGCAAAAGACTTAATTTAAAAAATTATATAGCAACTACCGTTGATATAAAAAATGGAAATATAATAAAATTATGTTTCAAAAAAAATAAAAAAATATTATTTAAAGAAAAATATAGTAATGTAAGTGTAAAAGCATGTTACACAGATAATTTAGAACACGATAAAGAGTTATTAAGTTTAGCAAAAGAAAAATATTTAGTAAAAAAAGATAAAATAATAAAGATAAAATAATAAAGATAAGAAATTATTTATAGTAATTTATAACTATATTTGTTAGAATATTATGGATGTTTGAGGTTTTAATATGAAAAGAATTGAAGGATATATTGATTTAAATGAATTATTTGATATAAAAGATGAAGATAAAGAAAAAACTCCTGAAGAAATATTAAATAAAGTAATAAAAAATGATAGTGCTGCAACTGTAAGAAAAATAGAAGGAAGAAATAGTTTTATTTTCAGTTTTTGGCATGATAAAAAAGAATATTATTTTAAATATGATTGGCTTGTATCTAAATTTTGTTATAACGAATTAATAGCTTATCATATTGCTAGTGATTTAGGGTTAGACTGTGTAAAATACGATTTAGCCACAATTGGAAGATACAAAGGTGTTATTTCTGAAAATTATAAAGAAGTAGATGCAAAATATATATCAGGATATGAAATAATAAATAGTTTTTTTGGTCATTATGCAGCTATGATGGGAAAAACGACATTAGAAGAAATATGGATAGCATTAGAGGAGTACTATAAAGAAAGGTCAAATATGCAAGAAATAGTGTCATCTTTAATGTCCCAAGTAGTAAAAATGTTTATATTTGATGAAATGGTAGGTCAAAGTGATAGAAATACTACTAATTGGGAAGTTGTAGAACATTCTAATGGTAAAATAAATCTTTCTCCTTTATATGATAATTCCAGAATAGTATGTTGTGATATATTTGATTTATCGCCACTAATAAAAGTTGACGATAATCCCCGAAAAAATCAGCTTAATGACATAATGCTTGGTCATTTTATAGATATCAGTAGTTCTGAATATTTAAATCTGTTTTCAAGTTATTTGTGGGTAATAAGAGAAGATAATATAGACAAAATAATAAAACAAATAGAAGAAGAAACTGAATGTCCTATGCCAGAAAAGTTAAAAATGCGATACCAAAAATATTTTAAAATGAACTATTTATTTTTTACAGAAGAACTAGCAATACCTGATATTAATAATAGTAGATAAAAAGAGTGATAAAATGGATGAGTTAAAAAAGTACGGAAAAAATATTTTAATTAATGATTATGAAAAAGGTGTATTATTAAAATATGACATTGATGTAAAGTTATGTCAAAATATCGATGAAGTTTTACTATTAATAAATCAAATAATAGATGAATTAGATGATTTAGAGTATGAAGAGTTAGACTATATAGCAAGCATACTAGCGGAAAGAAAATATTATGGTGAAACAAATAAATGAAAAGATGTTTATGGTGCAACACAAGTAATAAAGTATATGTAAATTATCATGACTATGAATGGGGATTGCCTAAATATGATGATCAAATATTATTTGAATTATTAATATTAGAAATGTTCCAAGCGGGATTATCGTGGGAAACCGTGTTAAATAAAAGAGAAAACTTTAAAAAGGCATTTGATGATTTTGATATAGAAAAAATAATAAACTATGACAATAATAAAATAGAACAATTAATGCAAAATAAAGGAATAATAAGAAATAAAAAGAAGATAGAAGCAACAATAAACAATGCCAAAATATTTAATGATATCAAAAAAGAATATACAAGTTTTGCTAATTATATATGGAGTTATAGTAATAACCAAGTATTACATATTGACAGCAAAGTCATAAAAAATGAATTATCGGATAAAATAGCAGAGATTTTTAAAAAAAAGGGTATGAAGTTTATTGGAAGTACTATAATATATTCTTATTTACAAGCAATTGGAGTAATAAACAGTCATGAAAAAGAATGTTTTAAGTATGAAAAAAAGAATTAAAAATATAGTGGTGACTTGTTAAAGTATTAAAAATTTTTTATAATTATTAAGAGGTATAAATAAATGAATGAAGAAGTAATTAATAAAGTAAGTAAAAAAATAAATATAAAAGAAAATCAAATTAAAAATGTAATAAATTTGTTGAGTGAAGGAGCAACAATCCCATTTATAGCTAGATATAGAAAAGAACTAACTGGTAATTTAAATGAAGAAGAGTTAAGGTTAATAGAAACAGAGTATAACTATGCAGTAACATTAAAAGAACGTAAAGAAAATGTAAAAAGACTTATTGATGAAAAGCAAATGTTAACACCGGAAATTAGCAAAGCAATCGACGAAGCCGAAAAATTAAGTGAAGTAGAAGATATATATGCTCCGTTTAAAGAAAAAAGGAAAACAAAAGGTACAGAAGCAATAAAATTAGGTTTAGAGCCATTAGCTAAAATAATAATGACTTTACCAAACAAAACAAGAGAAGAAATAGCTAAAGATTATGTAAATGAGCAAGTCAAAACAATAGATGATGCAATGGTTAATGCGGGTTACATAATTGCTGATTGGATAAGTGATAAACCTAAATATAGAAAATATATAAGAAATTACTATTGGTATAATGGTAAGGTTAATGGAAAAATCAAAAAGAATGCTCAAGATGAAAATAAAGTTTATGAAATATATTATGATTTTGAACAAAAAATAACTAACATTAAACCGCATCAAACATTAGCCTTAGCAAGAGCGGAAAAAGAAAAAATTATTACTTATAGTTTATCCGTTGATAGTAAAAAAGTATTAGAATATTTACAAGAAGAGGTAATCGGTAATAAAAAGAGTCCGTTAATTGATGATATGTTAATTTACATTGAAGATGCATGGAAAAGGTTATTAGAGCCAAGTTTAGAGCGAGATATAAAAGCAGAATTATATGATAAAGCCAGTGAATTTGGCATACAAGAATTTGGTAACAATTTAGAAAATTTATTATTAACACCACCGATTAAAGAACGAGTAGTCATGGGGTTTGACCCAGCATTTAGAACTGGTTGTAAACTAGCGGTTTTATCACCAACTGGAGAAGTGTTAGAAATTGGTGTAATATATCCGCATGAACCAAAAAAAGAAGTAGAAATGGCTGAAAAAATAATGTTAGCATTAATTCAAAAAAATAATGTGAAAATAATAGCGATAGGAAATGGAACCGCCTCAAGAGAATCAGAAAGTTTTGTAGCAGAGTTAATAAAAAAATACAATTTAGATGTAAAATATGTAATAGTAAGTGAAGCCGGAGCAAGTGTTTATTCTGCAAGTCCATTAGCAAAAAAAGAATTTCCAGATTATTCGGTAGAACAAAGAAGTGCTGTAAGTATAGGAAGAAGATTACAAGATGCTTTATCAGAGTTAGTTAAAATTGACCCCAAAAGTATAGGAGTTGGATTATATCAACATGATTTAAAACCAAAAGAATTAGATGAAGAATTAAGTTTTGTGGTTAGTAAAGTAGTAAATAAAGTAGGAGTTAATTTAAATAATGCTAGTGAAAGCATTTTAAGTTATGTATCGGGATTAAATAAAAATATAATCAAGAAAATTTTAACTTATCGCAAAAATAATGGAAGTATAAAATCTAGAGAAGAATTAGAAAAAGTTGAAGGAAATGCCAAAGCATTTGAACAATCAGCAGGATTTTTAAGAATATTTAATGGAAGCAATCCATTAGACAAAACGAACATCCATCCTGAAGATTATGAATTAGTAACTAAGATATTAAATGAATATGAAATAAGCAGTAATTTAGTTGGTACAGAAGAAATGCGTGAAAAAATAGCAAAAGTTAATAAAAGTGAAGTTATCAACCAATATAATATCAGTGAAGAAAAATGGGAAATGTTAAAAAATAATTTAGTAAATGGCGTAATAGATCCTAGAGATGATATTAAACAAATGACATTAAGAAGCGATGTTTTAACAATTGATGATTTAGAAATTGGTATGATGTTAGAAGGTACCGTAAGAAATGTTACATCTTTCGGCGCTTTTGTCGATATCGGTTTACATGATGATGCATTAGTTCACATATCAAAAATGAGTAAAGAATATGTAAAACATCCGAGTGATATTTTAAAAGTTGGGGATATTATTAAAGTATATATTGATAAAATAGAAAAAGAAAAAGGTAGAGTAAATTTATCTTTAATAGAGGAGTAAAAGTTGAAAACAATAATTGGCTTAATAAAAATTGTATTAGTATTTGCATTTATGGCATTAGCATTTGTTTTATTAGTTAATAAAACTTTTGTATATGAAAAATATCAAGATGAAGAGATGAAATCGGATGGAATACCAATCAGTAGATTTATGTATTTTACAAAGTTAAGCAATGATTTAAATGCTAATTTTATTTCTCCATTAAGTGCAAATTATTTAAAAAAATATAAAAATGATTATTTAGATGGATTAAAACAGTGTTATGGAAAATATTATTATGATGAAGCAAATGATATAACCGTATTAAAATATGATGTAATAGATTTAGACTATTACAGGAGTGTAAATATTCAATTTGCTTATGATAATTATTGTAGTGATGAATACATTTTAAGTGATATGTGGGTATATGAATATAATGAACTAAGTGAATATGTAAATGGCGATATATTAGAAAGTAAAATGGTTGATATAATAAAGAAAATATATGAATCAACTAGAAATAATGATGCCATTATAAATGATGAATACAAAAGTGAAATAGAAATAAAAGTAAACTGTCGAATAGAAGATGAAAATTACATATTAACATTTAAAGATTTTAGTGAAAATGAATTATTAATAATAAAGGAAGAAAAGGGAGTAAAACAATTTGCAATATATAATGTGGAAAATGTAAAGGACTTTTTAAATAGTTTGCTTAATCAATAAAATAGGATATAATTAGATTAGAGGTAAGAAAAAATGAAATCTAATACTTATAAACAAATAAAAAAACTTATTATGTTTGCAATTATATTAACCTTTGGTTTTATTTACATAAAAGAAATAATAAGTATATTAAGTTACATTATTAAATTATTCATGCCATTTATAATAGGGTTAGGAATAGCATTTGTACTTAATGTTTTAATAAATGTTATTGAAAAGAAATGGTTAAAGAATATACAAGCATCACCAATGACTAAAAGAGCAATAAGTTTAATGTTTGGCCTAAGTATAGTAATTAGCTTTTTTGTATTTTTGTTGTTCTTAATAATTCCAAATTTACAAAATACAATAGCAATATTTGCTGATAATATTGCAGTATATAATGATAATTTACAATTAATCTTAGAAAGATTGGGAATAAATTCCGAAACGATTAGTGAAATAATAGAGATTTTTAAAAATCTTGGAGAATCAGCTAGTATATATATCAAGAACAATAGTAATCAACTATTAGAAACCACGTTAGGGATTGCATCTAATGTAGTGGTAGGTTTTTTCAATGTAACTATTGGATTAGTATTTGCAATTTATTTTATAGCTCAAAAGGAAAAAATTTCCCACCAAGTTGAAAACTTAATGAAAGCATATTTACCAGATAAGGCAGTGAATAAAATAAATGATATAGCAATACTTTCTAATAAAATATTTGCGAGTTTTGTAGGTGGACAATGTATTGAAGCAATAATCATAGGAGTACTATGTTTTTTAGGAATGATATTATTGCGTTTGCCATATGCAACAACAATATCAGTGTTAGTAGGATTTACTGCATTAATTCCTGTCTTTGGAGCATTTATAGGAACAATATTTGGAGCTTTTTTAATATTGATGATAAATCCATTACAGGCAGTAATATTTGTAATATTTATAATTGTATTACAACAATTAGAAGGAAATCTAATATATCCAAAAGTAGTTGGAAAGTATGTTGGTCTTCCAGGAATATGGGTGCTTGTAGCAGTAACTGTTGGAGCAAGTATAAATGGTGTATTAGGAATGCTTTTAAGTGTACCAATAGTATCTATTTTATATAGTATAATAGCAACAAATGTAAGTTATCGATTAAAAAATAAAAAAACACAAGAATAATCTTGTGCTTTTTAGTAAAGAGACATCAAAAGTATTAAAAATACTTTTAGTAAAAAAATATGAAAATGGATGTCTCTTTACAAGTAAATTATATAAAAAAATTTATTTTAAGTCAACAAAATCTGACAAGATTTTGAAAAAAACAAAAAAATATGTTAAAATACTAACAATTTTAATTGGACAAGGCCTTTGTTATAAATGCTTTTTTTATTAGTGAATATTATAAATTATATAAATAGTATATGAAAGAAGGTGGAAATGGTGTTTAGAGAAGATTTTCCAATGTTAAATAAAGATATAATATATTTTGATAATAGTGCAACAAGTCTCAAACCAAAAAAAGTAATTGATAAGATGGTGGATTATTATGAAAATTATGGTGCAAATGCTCATCGAGGAGATTATGATATTTCTTATAAAGTAGATATAGAATATGAAAATGCACGAGATGAAATTGTTGAATTTATAAATGCCAAAAGTAAGGAAGAAGTAATTTTTACAAGTGGAGCAACAGAGTCTTTAAATATGATTGCCCAAGGATTTTTTGCAAACATTGTAGAAGCTGGTGATGAAATATTAATAACAACAAGTGAACACGCCTCAAATGTTTTACCTTGGTTTAGATTAGCAAATGATTATGGTTGTGTAATAAATTTTATTCCACTAGATGAAAATTTACATGTTACAATGGAAAATGTAAAAAAAAGCATTACACCAAAGACAAAAATAATAGCACTTGCTCAAATAACTAATGTAGTTGGTGATGTAAGACCTATTAAAGAAATAGCAAAACTTGCTCATGAAAATAACATTTTCTTAGTAGTTGATGGTGCTCAAAGTGCAGCTCACATGAAAGTTGACATGCAAGATTTAGATGTAGATTTTTTTGTATTTTCGGCCCATAAAATGCTAGGCCCAACAGGAGTTGGAGTTTTATATGGTAAAAAAGAATTATTAGAAAATTTAGAGCCAATCAACTTAGGTGGAGGAATGAACGAATCATTTGATAATCCCAAAGAAATTTATCTAAAAGATTTACCGACTAGATTAGAGGCTGGTACTCCGAACATTGCAGGAGTAATAGGCTTTGGGGAAGCTATTAAATATTTAAAAAATGTTGGTATGGAGCAAATTAGTGAAAGAGAAAGACATTTAAGAGAATACTTAGTTGAAAAGTTAGTACGTATACCTCATATAGATATAATAAATTTAGAAGCAGATAGCGGAATAGTAACATTTAATGTTGATGGCATTTTTTCACAGGATGTAGCTTATTATTTAAATAAATATAATGTTTGTGTTAGAGCGGGTAATCACTGTGCAAAAATATTGAAAAATTCAACTGGAGTAACAAATTCTATTAGAGTAAGTTTATCTTTTTACAATACGGAAAGTGAAATTGATGAATTTGTTGAATTATTAAAAAATAAAGAAAAAATAATGGAAGAGATGATTTAATTGGATAAAAGAGAGATAATACTACAACATTATAGCAAACCTCAAAATAAAAAAAGAATGGAAAGCGAAGAATATACAAAAGAAAATACGAGAAATTCATCTTGCATTGATAATTTAGATATATATATAAAAATAAAAGATAGTTACATAGAAGATATAACATTTGATGGTGAAGCATGTGCAATAAGCATTTCTTCTGCTTCAATTATGACGAAAAACTTAAATAAAAAAAGTGTAAGAGAAGGTTTAGAATATATAAAAAATTTTGAAAATATGTTAAATGAAAAAGAATATGAACAAAATATTTTAAAAGAAGCAATAGTTTATGAAAATACAAAAAACACAAGTCGTAAAACCTGTGCTTGGCTTCCTTATGATGCTGCCAAAAAGATATTAGAAAAAAACATTTAGTTTAAAAATTCTAGATGTTTTTTTAATCATTTATTAAAATTTAGAAAGGACAGAAAAAATAACAAATAAAGTTATTCCAATAATTGTTAAAGCTATTATTCCAACAACGATTATATATGCTAAATACATTTTAGTTGCAGTTTTAACACCCTTTTTTAATTTAGTTTTATCTAAATTTTCATATGCATTTTTTGCATCTTTTTTTATGCTATCTGCAACACTATCACTAACATATTTTTCATCTTCTGGAATATATTTTTCATCTACTCCAACATAATCAGCATTCTTGTTCATATAAAATTCTCCT
>CALVSK010000030.1 GCA_944359015.1 uncultured Bacilli bacterium | reverse complement strand
TCCTAACTGCTGTCTCCCGTAGGAGTCTGGGCCGTGTCTCAGTCCCAGTGTGGCCGATCAACCTCTCAGTTCGGCTACGCATCGTCGCCTTGGTAGGCCATTACCCCACCAACTAGCTAATACGCCGCAGGCCCATCTCTAAGCGATGCTTTAAAGGCATCTTTGCTCCGTAGAGTACATCCGGTATTATC
Organism: uncultured Bacilli bacterium; assembly: GCA_944359015.1. Taxonomy (GTDB): domain Bacteria; phylum Bacillota_I; class Bacilli_A; order RF39; family UBA660; genus Onthocola_B. The sequence continues at coordinate 11,596 of CALVSK010000030.1, read as the reverse complement.
AGTCGTTTCCAACTGTTATCCCAATCTTAGAGGCAGGTAACCCACGTGTTACTCACCCGTTTGCCACTAAGGAGAAAATCCAAATCAAAATAAATCCATTATCCGTGCAAGCACTTCAAATTTCAATATAAATCAATGGGCTCCTTCGTACGACTTGCATGTCTTAGGCATGCCGCCAGCGTTCATCCTGAGCCAGGATCAAACTCTCAATAAAAAAGATTCATTTTTAAATCCAATTTTTTAAGTTTAATCAAAGCTACTCAAAATTGACTTTTTTACTCAGTTTTCAAAGATCATTCGCACCTTTTTTTGTGTGTGCACTAGTAATATATCAAACTAATTTAATATTGTCAACAAAAAATTTCATTTTTTTTAATTTTTTTTATTTTTTTTATTATTTTTACGATTTTATTGACAATTTCTTTATAATATATGCATATTTTTTTAAAAAATTCCTTGTTCTTTTAAATTATTGTACTTGTTATGATAATACTCTATATTATCTTTGTTAAATGGTCCTTCATTACTTTTTTTCATTTTTATAAGTTGATTTAGTTCATTTTTTACTATTAAATCTATTTCTTCTGGATAGTTCATAATTTTTTTATGAAACTTATATTCATTATTATCCAATATTTTATAGCCACCATCTGGAAAAACCCTTAAATCTAGGTCATAATCAATATACTTGATTACATTTCCATCTATTACATATGGTGTTGCTATATTGCAATAATAGAATAAACCATATTTTTTCAATTGAGCTATTATATTAAACCACGAATTCTTATAAAAATATATTATTGCCAATTCCTTAGTTTTGTAACTTCTTCCATCAGTTTCAGTTACGGTTACCATATTGTTTCCACATACTATATAATCATCAAATATATCCAATATTATTGCTTCTTCACTTGCTTGATATATCTTTCCATTGTGCTTATAACAATGTATTTTATATTTATCTCCTATTTTCATAAATGCCTCATTAAGTATGATTATACACTATTTTTATAAAAATATCAAAATTTCCTTAATTAACTCCATTTATCTTTGCAATTAAAAAGCGCTATTATAATGCGCTTATTACTTCTATAGCTTTTAATAGTTGGTTATCTTCATTATTTATTATGTTTCCATTTGCATCTTGCGTCACAGACTTAATGACATTGTAGTCTGGTGTAATTCCAATACCATCTATACATTCACCATTTGGTCTTAACCATTTAGCTGATGTATACTTTGCCATACTTCCATCACTTAAATTGTATGTTTGTTGTACTTTTCCTTTTCCAAAGCTTTTTGCTCCTACCAAAGTTGCTCCATAACTATCTTTTAAGGCTGCTGCTAATATTTCAGACGCTGATGCCGAATTTTCATTTATTAATACTACTATTGGGTAATTTTTATAGCCATCAGTTTCATCATAGTATTTTACTGTCGCATCTTTATTTTCTAAAGAATATATTAATTCACCCTTTTTTAAAAATATATTTGCTGTTTCTTCAGCACTTTCCAAATACCCTCCTGTATTATCTCTTAAATCTATAATTAATTTTTGCATTCCTTCTTTTTCCATATCATTTAAAGCATTTGTTACTTGTTCACTTAGTGTTTTAGAAAATATTGTCATCTTTATATATCCTATATTATTTTCTAACATTTTATATTCTGCATCAACTGTATTTATCGTTTCTACTTTTACTTCAAAACTAAGTTCTTCTTCACCTCTTAAAACGCAAATTTGAATTGTATCATTTTTAGAGTTTGTTATTAAATCTGCAATATCTTGGCTACCACTTTCTATAGTAAATTCTTTGCCGTTTACACTTTTTATTATATCGCCCACTTGTAAACCTGCTGTTTCTGCAGGTGTATTTTTATATACTGTCACTATTTCTGTTTGCAATATTGCTATTCCTATCCCTCTATATTTACCCGATAATTTCTTTTCTAATTCTGCTGTTTCTCCACTATCTAAATGCGTTGTATAATTATCTCCCAAGTATTCTAACATAGCATCCATTGCATTATCTAACATTTCTTCTTTATCTACATCTTCATAATAATTGTCAATTATTGATGAATAAACTTCTAAAAATTCATTTAGATAATTATCATTTAATATTTCATTATATGTTAAACCTGTTGAGTTTTTATAACTATTTGTAACTATTACACCTGTCGTAATTCCAGATATTATTGATGTAATACTTATTATAATAATTACACTCAATAGATTGAATCCCTTATTATTTTTCATTTTATCACCATTCTCATTTTAGCATAATAAGAAAAAAAAAGAAAGGCATATTCTGCCTTATAAACTTAATTCTTCTTTAAATGTGTCAAAATCTTCAATGTATTTTACAATTTTTCCATTTTTAATTTTTAAAAGTGTCAAATCTTTAAACGCAAATTCTGATACGCTTTCTGCTTTACTATTGCTTTCTTCTTCTCCGACATAATATTTTTGATTCAAATAGTTATCTAAATCGCAAAAATAAACTTTTATTGAATCTTCATTTAGTGTGTAATTTGTTATTATTGTTGAATATAATACCGCTTGTGAATTCTTTGCTCCATATACTGCAACATAATATTCTTCATCACTTCTATTTAAAATCATTCCTACACTCACTTTGTCGTAGTCGATTTCTCCTGCTTGTATTTCATTTTCTCCTAAATTATTGTCTTTTTTAATAAATATATTTGAAACTCCGTATATTATTAACACTACTATTATAATTCCTACTAAAATTATTATAAAGTTTCTTACTTCCTTAGCTTCTTCACTAATATATTTTTCATTTTTTATTTTATTTTTTACTTTGTCATTAAGTTTTTTCTTGTTACTGTTCATTTTTCCTCCTTATTTGCTATTATACATAAATTAAGCATATATTTCAAGTTAACCAAAAAAAATAGACAAAAAGTCTATTTATTTTGTAGATATAACTGTAGAGGAATTTCCTAAAGATTTTGCTACACTCACCATTTCGGCTGTTGATAAATCACTACTAACTAGATAGTAACTAATGTTATTTGCATTCCAGCTGATGGAATTTGAACTTAAAGCACCTACTGAATCATTTAACATAAGTGGCTCGCCAAACACTGGAACTATTTCAAATTCATTACTTGCTTTCGAAACTTCTTCTACTATAACAAAATTTTTTTCGCCACTAAATGTTAGTATTACTCTTTCACCAGTATCTGTGGACACAGTTTCAGAACTACTTAAATGTGTATCACTTGGTATATATAATGGATAAATTATACTATCTAAAGTTGCATTGGTGCTTTCATCACAATTTTCACCCTCACATTTATTTTCTTCTTTACAGGTTTCATCTGTACATTCTGGATTTGTTTCTTTATTTGGTGTTTCATTTTCTTCTGAAGTGATTAAATCATCTAATACAAAATCATCTTCATCTAATTTTGCCTTTAAATCTACACTTTTGAATGTTACTTTTATTTTTACAATATCCTCGTTATTAAATACTTCTACTTTTTTAATGTTCATGTCATTATCAAAATATATTTTTTGATACTCTAACTCTTCATTATTTGGATAATTAACCACACTTTTTATTATATACCCATCTTCTGTTTTTTCTAAACTAGCACTTGAGTCATTTTTAATATCGTTTACTAAATTTTTTAGTAAGTATGCTTGCGATGAGTTTTCGGGCCATACACTGTCAAATTTAAAACTTTTATTTAAACTTGGAGTAATAACATATAAACCATCATTATTTTTTAAAATTATTTGTTCATGATTATTTGTTTGATTAATTAATGTTACTTTATAAAAATCATCTTTTAAAAATTGTGTTTCTATGTTGTATGTAAATATTTCTTCTCCACTACTTATTTCCATTGTTCCATTAGTTTTATAAGATTTGCTATTTTCTACACTTTTACTAAAATCTTTTATTGCATCTTCTAATTTATATTCGCCACAACCTGTTAATGTTAGCAATAAAAATCCAAATAATAAAATTATTTTCTTCATACCCAATCCCCTTTTCTAATTAACTATATTTTTATTTTTATGAAAATATACATGCATAATTATAAAAAAATTATCCACAATATTAGTAAAGGATGTGTGAATATGGTATTATTGCAAAAAATAGCTCTTGTAATAACAATAATTGGTGCTATAAATTGGGGTTTGATAGGTTTATTTAACTTCAATTTAGTAGAAACTTTATTTGCAAGTGTTGATATTTTACAAAAAATAATCTATATCCTTGTTGGTATTTGTGGACTTATCAACATCGGTATATTATTTATGGACCTTGACGAAAGAGATTAGTAAATTTACAAATTAAAAAAAGCAAATTCTTAAATCCGAATTTGCTTTTTTGTGTCATTCTTCACTTATTCTTATTTTTAATGTTGAAGTAACAACATATGTTACTAGAGGATTATTGTTATTAATTTTAACTTCTACTTCGTAGTCACCCACACCTAAACCTGTTAAGTCTATGTATGCATTTATGTCTTTCGCTTCTATTTTTTCTATTACTGATGCTACACCTTTTACTTGTACATTTATTTCTTGACCACTTAGAATGTTAACAGTTAATCCTTCTGCTAAATTTTGATCTCCAATATTTTTATCTATAGGTATAGTTTTTTGTTGTTCTTCCCCAAATGTTAATGTAATATCTACTTTACTAGCGCTCATTTCTCGTACTCCGCTTGGTTTCTTGATATTTACATTGTAAGATTTTGTGCTTTCGTTTCCTAAACCATCTACATTAATTGTTACCGGAACACTTGTTATATTTTCTATTTCTTTCTTATCACCATATATTGTAATCGAATAAGTTGAGTTGTTGTTGATTAATATTGAAGCAATAGCTTTTCCTGTTACTAATTTACCTGTTGTTTCTACAGATAACGGCACTGTAACAGAGTAACTTTCTAATACCACTGTTGCTCCAATAGTGCCTGGAACAATTTCTATGTTATCTAATAATTTTCCCTTTGAATCATATGCCACTAGTTTAACATTACTAATGTCATAAGTTCCCGCTTCTGTAAAATTTTGTTCTTTTAAATCTATTAATGCTTTTACTGAAGCTATTTGTTCCAAAGCATCGCTTCCACCTTTTACGACTACTTCTGTTTTATCTAATGTTACTGTTTTTACACTCAATTTACTATCTAAGGAATCTATATTTAATAAATCATAATCTACTGATTTTACCTGACTCTCTTTGTTTTTAATACTTACTTGTACATATTCTGGAGATAATTGATAACTTAAACTATCTATTGACTTGGAATATGTAAAATATACTTTATATGTTCCATCACTTGGTTTATATTCCGACAAATCTAATATTACTTCATATTCTCCAAGTTGTTTGGCTAAATATATATCACTTTTTCTACCAGTTAACGTAATATCGACCGTTTCAGGTACACCTTCTACTACGTATGCCTCTTCATTGTATTTTGTTATTACTGGTACATTTGTAATAACTTCTGCTTCCGTTTCAACTAAACTAATTACTTTAGAATCAATTAATAAAAATAGTATTACTGCTATTATTAAGGATAAGTATATTAAAAAATGTGGTCTATTTAATACTTTATCTAACTTTCCTTGATTTTTTTTAAATTTCTTAGATAAATAATATATTGCCCTACTAATAGGTACTACTATAAAATTATCAATTATTCTATATATTTTTTTGAAAAATCTGGTTATCATTCTTCTTCACCATCACTTTCATCAGCTTCAAAGAAGACTTCCATCTTTGGCTTTAATTCATCAATTAACATCATTCTAAATTGGTCTAAATCTAAATTATAATGTAATTGACTATCCACTGCTATACTTAATCTTCCTGTTTCTTCTGATATTATTAAGGCTATAGCATCACTTTCTTCTGCTATTCCCAATCCTGCTCTATGCCTTGTACCTAATCTTTTTGATACATTTGGATTCATACTTGTTTTAAATACTGCACCAGCACAGGTTATTCTGTCCCCTTGTATTATTACACCACCATCATGTAGTGGAGAGTTTGGAAAAAATATAGTTTCTAATAAAGAATCACTTATGTCTGCATATACTTTTGTTGCATTTTTTATGTATTCTTCTAATGAAATTTCTCTTTCAATTACTATTAAAGCTCCTATTCTATTTTTTCTTAAATATTCTACTGAACGCATTATTTCATAAACAACTTTTTCTCTTTCATCTACTGTAAGTATTTTATGCCTTCCAAGTAGTTGCGTTCTTCCTAAAGACTCTAGTACACTTCTAATTTCTGGTTGAAATATAACTATTATTGCTAAAGGTCCCCATTGTATTGCATATTCAAGAATAACACCAACTGTATATAAATTTAATAAATCACTTAATAATTTTACTATTAGTATTAATATAACTCCTTTTACTATTAATACCATTTTTATATTATTTTTTACATTTTTTAATATGTAATAAAATGCTATCCATACAAAACATATATCTAATATTTTAGTAAATATATCCCATATTGTAGATAAATTCATAAACACCATCCTAATCTATTTGCTTTTTAATTATATCAAACTTTTTTCTAAATATAAAGTTTTTATTAATTTTTATTATTATAAAAAAATATGAGCTCTTTTGTCTCATATTTATATTTAATTTAATTTTTCAATTGGTTCATTATTATTTGTTGATGTATTTATATTATTATTTATATTTATTTGTGTACTATTATCTTGGATTTTAAATTGTTTATTTTTTTCTCTTTCTCTTTTTATAAAAAATCCTATTAATGAAAAAATTAAAAATACCGTTATTACAATAAATATAATGTAATAATTTGCTAAAAAGTCTAAAATTTTTTCCATGGTTCCTCCATTATCCTATTTCTAACTTTTGACCTTTTGGTTGGATTTGAATAAATGTATTTCCATCATTTACTATTAATTCTTCGCCATTTTCATAATAATATTTTGTTTGACTGCTTCTACTTTCTTTTTCCCATTTAATTGGAATACTATATCCATTACTAATATAATAACCTGTTCCACTACCTATGTTTTCTAGTTCTTGTCTTCCCTTGTTTTCACCATCATTTAATGTATAATTGTTTACTTGGTATGTTATTATATTTTTAAATGTATATTGTTCTTTTGTTACATAATCGGTATGTTCATCATTATTAACATATCTTTTATAAACCTTATTTTCACTATCATATTCGTAACTACTCGTTGTACTACTTGAATATTTTATCGATACTTTATCTGCTTTAGTTGCATTTGGTATACTAGCCATATCTATTTCTTCAACACTATAGTTTAATAATAAATCTTGATTTCTTTCAGTTCTTATATTACCTAATCCACTTGTTAACATATCTATATTTGTAAATAATGTATGCTCCGTTGATACATTTAACTTTTTATCTCGCCATCCGGTTTTTCCTTCTGCTACTTCTATTCTATCTATTCCTAATTTAGAAAAATCCCTTTTAGCTTGAGGGCTTTGACCATGGTGAACGTATATTGCATCATTTTCTAATGCATAATCTAAATAATAATGTCTAGCACTTCTAATTGAGCCGATTCTTTCAGTATTTTGATCCATAAACAGGGCCATATATCTAGTTATTCCACCTTCTGCAATTAATTCATAAATTATAAATGCATCTTGTAATCCACTTTGTAATTTTCTGGCAACACTTATATTGTTAATCATTATTGCATATGGCCTACTTTTACTATCTACATCAACAATTTGCAATTCTTTTTGTTCTTCAACTTGTTCTGTTTCCTTTTTATCATTATTATTTTTTAATGTTTCACCGCTATTCATTTTAACAATAATTAATGCTATTCCTACTATTAATAGGATTCCTATTATTATACTGATTATTAATATTTTCTTTTTCTTATTGCCTCCTAATCTAATTTTTTTCAAATTTACTACCTCCGATTTTTATTTTCTCTTTCTAAATCTCTTATCTTTATGCTTTCTCTTTTATCATAAAGTTTTTTTCCTTTACATATTCCAATTAATATTTTTGCTTTTTCATTTTTAATATATACTTTTAATGGTATTAATGTAAATCCCTCTTTTTTTACTTTTTCATATATTTTTTTTATTTCTTTTTTATGCAATAATAATTTTCTTTCTCTATTAGGTTCATGATTAAAAATGCTTCCCCCTTCGTATTTTTCAATAAACATATTTATTATATATGCCTCATTATCTTTTATTCTTACATATGCATCACTTATATCGATTGAACCTTTTCTCACTGATTTTATTTCTGTTCCTAATAATTCTATCCCCGCTTCATACTCTTCTTCAATAAAATAATTGTGATAGGCTTTTTTATTCTTTATCTCCATCTTCATTCCCCATTATCTCAAAATCTATTGTGCTATTTTCTTTATTTGCTCCTACAACTATAATTTCTACTTCATCACCTATTCTATATTTTACTTTTTTATCTGCTCTCACAAGTGATAGTAATTCTGGAACATATGTAAAATGTCCTTTTAATGTACTTATATGTACTAATCCTTGAATTAAATTTTCTAATTCGACAAATATCCCAAAATTTGTAACTCCGCTTATTATTCCTTTACATTTTCTACCTATTCGATTTTCCATATATTCTGCGAACTTCATTTCCAATACTTCTCGTTCGGCTTCTATTGATGCTACTTCCATTTCGCTCGAATTTGCTGCAACATCTATTAAATATTTTTGATTAAAATTAATTGTTTCTAAATCTATTCTTTTTTCAAATAAATATGTTCTTAATAATCTATGCACAGTTAAGTCTGGAAATCTTCTAATCGGACTTGTAAAATGAGTATAATTCTTAAGTGCTAAACCAAAGTGCCCAATATTATTAGTACTGTAAATTGCTTTTTTCATACTTCTTAATAACATATCTGATAAAATGCTAAATTCCTTTTTATCTCTTAGTTCATTTAATATATGTTGCATTGTTAATGGTGTAATATTATTTATATTGCTCGTTATATGATATCCCATTTGATTTAACAAATTCTTGAAATCCTCAATTTTTTCACTATTAGGTAAGTCATGTACTCGATATATAAATGGTAAATCCATATTATTAATATGGGTTGCTACCGTTTCATTTGCTGCAATCATGAAATCTTCTATTAATTTTTCACCATCTAGTTGTACTCTTTTTACTACGTCAATTGCTTTTCCCGTTTCATCTTGAACTATTTTTGCTTCATCTAAACCAAAATCTATATAGCCTCGACTTTCTTTTTCTTTTCTTAAAATCTTAGCTAGTTTGTTCATTTCTTTTAAAATATCTACGTATGGTTCGTATCCTTCAACTACTTCATCTTCCATTATTATTTTGTTAACGTTTTTGTAAGTCATTTGCTTTCTAGACTTTATATACGATGGATAAATGTCATAATCTATTATTTTCCCATTTTCATTTATAGTCATTTCACATGTTAAGGTAAGTCTTATTTCTTCAGGATTTAATGAACATATTCCATTAGATAGTTGGTGTGGGAGCATTGGAATTACTGTGTCTGCTAAATAACTTGATGTTCCTCTTGCATAAGCTGACTCATATAAACTGGTTCCAACTTTTACATAATGCGATACGTCCGCTATATGTACTCCTAATATATATTTGTTATCTTCCTTTTCTAAACTTATAGCATCATCTATATCTTTTGTATCATCCCCATCGATTGTAAATATTATCTTATTTGTTAAATTTTTTCTGTTTTTTAATTCATCTTCACTTACAATGTTTGGAATGTGTTTTAGTTCTTCTTTTACGTTTTCATTAAATTCTATTTCAATTCCATGCTTTAAGGCTATACATATTATATCTACTCCAGGGTCATTCTTGTGACCTACTATTTTTATTACTTTTCCTATAAATGTTCTCGTTGATATTTCTTTATCTATTTCTACTAATACTTTGTGTCCTTCAACACATTGTTTACTACTTTCTTTGGTTAATTTTACTATTATATTTAACTTTTCATCATCAGGTTTAAATGTTAATTTATTCTTTAACTTTACTATTTCCCCAACTATTTGATGTAAATCTCTTTTTAATACTTTTAATACTTTTCCTTCAATTTCTCCATTTTTTGAAAAAAAATCTATCTCAACAAAGTCATTGTTTATAGCTCCGTTAAGATATTCACTTTTTATAAATATATCAGGTTGTTTATTTCCTATTTCTACAAACCCATTTCCGTTTTTATTTATATGTAATATTCCACACTTTAATGTTTTAGTATTTTCCATTAACATATATTCTTGTTTTTTTGTTTCATGTAATATTCCATCTATAGTAAGTTCTTTTAAATTTCTTTCTAATTCATTCAAATCTTTCATCGATTTTAAGCCAATTTTAGCGTTTATTTCAATTATACTTTTTGCTTTTTTTTCATCCTTTAATGCTTCTATTATTTTTTCTTTCATACTAACCTTCTTTATATGTACAACTTATTTTACCATTTTTCCATAGTATTTCTACATATACATTAGTATCTTCACTAATCTTATTATTTGTTATTGGATTAATCATCTCTTTATTTAAATATTCTTTATCTATCAATGTTTTAAATCTTATTTTGCATAAATTTTCATAAGAATTACAAATTGTCTCTGTATAATTTTCTTTTTCAGCGAATTCACATGTTTTATTTTCTACTGTTTCTTTAAATTCTTTAATTTCTTTTTCCCTTAATCCACCAAAAAATAAAACTATACATAATGTTGTTAGTAAAATTATAATCAATGTCAATAATATAATTAGTACCCTTTTTTTATTCTTCATCTTTATCACTCTTTTAGTATAACATATATTTTATATAAAAAAAATAGTTTTTAATCTATATTATATTCACAAATTTTTTCGTTATTTTCCCATCTTATAGTTACTTTATCATATTGGTATTCTATTAGTTCTTTTCCATCTTTAGGATTTGTCTTGTCTTTAGATAATAAGCCTTCTTCAATTAATTCCTTAATTTCTATTTCATAATTTATGCCTATTGAATATTGTTTTATTTCAGCATAAACACAAGCAGCTTTTTCTATTTCTTCTATATATTCAGCATATTCTTTTTCTCTTTGTCTTGCAAGCATACCACTTAAACTTACTCCCATTGCTATACTTAGTATTGCTACTAATGTTATAGTTATTATTAATTCAATTAATGTAAAACCTTTATTTTTCATATTATCACAATTATATTGTAACATAATTTTCTTTTTTTTAACATAATAAATTCACATTCTACGTTTATAATTTTATTTGAAAGTGAGGTGATTAAGTGAATATTAAGATTATTGGTAGTAATTGTAGTAATGGGATTAAATTGAGAAAATTATTGCTTAAAATTGCAAATAATTATGACGAAGACGTTGAAATAGAACTAAAAGACGACCAAGAATCACTAAAAAAATATAATATTAAAAATATTCCCGGCTTAGTTATAAACGGCAAAAAATTTAGCGAAGGTAACGTGCCTAGTGATAGAGAAATTATAAAGTTTATGAAGTCATACACAATAAATTAAGAAGCCTGTTCTG
>CALVSK010000029.1 GCA_944359015.1 uncultured Bacilli bacterium | reverse complement strand
CAAGACAAAAAAATAAAAAAACTAGAATTTATCTAGGTTTGTGAAATATTTTTGGACAAAAGTGTCAAAGATGGGTATTGATAATTTAGCTTATCTTATAAATTTGCAACATTTAATTAGGGCAATATTGGTTTTGTTTGATGAACCTACAAGATTAGTTAGTATTGATAGTATTAATGGTGTAATTCAAGAAATTTATGAGTCTGGAACTAAAGATTATTTTACTGTTTTGATAAAACTTTTAAAGGATATACCTGCTTTAGTAAAAAAAGATGTTGAGGTTCCTATTTTTGTATCTTTTGGGAGAATGTAATGCATTTTCTTTTTTTTTGCTTTAAAGTTTTTTATTTGTTTTTAAAATTAATTTTTTATGGTATAATAACTTTATAATAGAGGAGGAAAAATGAGTGCAATTAATGTAACTAGTGAAATTAAGCCTTTAAAAGAGGTTTTAGTTCATCGACCTGGAAAAGAATTATTAAATTTAACCCCAGACACTTTGCATCGTTTGTTGTTCGATGATATACCTTTTTTAAAAGTTGCTCAAGCAGAGCATGATGAGTTTGTTCAAATTCTTAGAGATAATGGAGTTAAAGTTTATTATCTTGAAGATTTGATGACTGAAACTTTGGATTTTAATCCTGAAATAAAGAAAAAGTTTTTAAAACAATTTATTTTGGAAGCAGGTATTAATACTCCAAAATATAGAGATTTGGTAACTGATTATTTATTAAGTATTGAAGATACAAAAGAATTTGTTTTGAAAACTATGGAAGGTATTCAAATATATGAATTAGATAGAAATAAAAGAATAATGGAAAAATCTTTAGTAGATTTAGTTACTGATGAAACAGATTTTATTGTTGAACCTATGCCTAATTTATATTTTACTAGAGACCCATTTGCTAGTGTAGGAAATGGTGTTGTGTTGAATAAGATGTATTCTGTTACTAGAAATAGAGAAACTATTTATGCTGAATATATTTTTAATTATCATCCTAAATTTAAAGGGGAAATTGAAAAATATTATGACAGATATTATGATTGGCATATTGAAGGCGGAGATGTTTTAAATTTAAATGATAAAGTACTTGCTGTTGGTATTTCGCAAAGAACAGAAGCAGGTGCCATAGATAAACTTGCTAAAAATTTATTTAAAAATCCTAATTGTAAAATAGATACAGTTTTAGCATTTAATATACCAGAATCTAGAGCATTTATGCATTTGGATACAGTATTTACTCAAATTGATGTTGATAAATTTACTTATCATCCAGGAATTATGAGTACTTTACAAGTTTTTGAAATTACTGAAGGTGATGACCCTAATAGTGATGAAGATTTAAATGTTAAAGAAATAAATGATTCACTTGAAAATATTTTAAGTTATTATTTAGGGGTAAATGTAACTTTAATCCCTTGTGCTGGTGGAGATGATGTTGCTGCTCAAAGAGAACAATGGAATGATGGTACTAATACTTTATGTATTGCTCCAGGTGTTGTTGTAGTTTATAATCGTAATAATATTACTAATGATTTTTTAAGAAGTAAGGGTATCAAGGTTATAGAAATGAATAGTGCAGAACTTTCTCGTGGTAGAGGTGGTCCTCGTTGTATGAGTATGCCTTTAATAAGGGAGGATTAATGAAAATAAATTTAAAAGGAAGAAACTTTTTAAAATTGCTTGATTATACTCCAGAAGAAATTAGATATTTGCTAGATTTAAGTAAAGATTTTAAATTAAAAAAACAAAATAATATTGAACATAAATATTTAACTGGTAAAAATATAGTTTTGTTATTTGAAAAAACTTCTACTAGAACGAGATGTGCTTTTGAAGTTGCAGGTTATGATTTAGGAATAAATGTTACTTATCTAGACCCTAATTCTTCGCAAATGGGTAAAAAAGAAAGTATTGAAGATACTGCAAAAGTTTTAGGAAGAATGTATGATGGTATTGAATATCGTGGTTTTGAACAATATATAGTTGAAATGTTGGCTAAAAATGCTCATGTTCCAGTTTGGAATGGACTTACTAATGAATTTCATCCAACTCAAATGCTTGCTGATTTAATGACAATAGAAGAAAATTTTGGATATTTAAAAGGAATTAATTTGGTATTTTGTGGTGATGGAAGAAATAATGTAGCAAATTCTTTAATGGTTGCTAGTGCCAAAATGGGAATTAATTTTACACTTGCAAGTCCTAAAGAACTTTGGCCACAACAAGATTTAATAGATATTTGTAAAGATATTGCTAGTATTAATAATTCTAAAATTAATTTTGAAGAAGACATAATGGTTGCTACTAAAAATGCTGATGTTATTTATACTGATGTTTGGGTTTCTATGGGGGAAGCAGATGAAGTTTGGGCATCGCGAATTAAGTTGCTTAGTAAATACCAAGTAAATAAAGATGTTATGAATAATGCAAATCCTCAAGCAATATTTTTGCATTGTTTACCTTCATTTCATGATTTAAATACTACTATTGGTAAAGATATTAATGAAAAGTTTGGTTTAAAAGAAATGGAAGTCACTGATGAAGTTTTTAGGTCCAATCAATCTAAAGTTTTTGATGAAGCAGAAAATAGAATGCATACTATTAAAGCAGTGGTTTATGCAACATTGAGTGATAATGATGAGTAAAATAGTTATTGCTTTAGGAGGAAATGCTTTGGGAATTACTCCCAAAGAACAGATGAAAAACTTAGAAGAGGTTGCAAAAGTTATTGTTGATTTAATAAAAGAAGGAAATAAAATAGTGCTTACGCATGGTAATGGACCACAGGTTGGTCAAATTGCACTAGCTATGGAATATTCAGCAAATGGTGAAGTTAAAACTCCAGAATATCCTTTTGCTGAGTGCGGTAGTATGTCTCAAGGTTATATCGGTTACCAATTGCAACAAGTTTTACAAGATGAATTGGAACGTCAGAAAATAAAAAAAGATTGTGTAACTGTAATAACACAAGTACTAGTGGATGCAAATGATGAGGCCTTTAATAATCCTACTAAACCAATTGGAAACTTTTATACAAAAGAAGAAGCTAAACAATTGGAAATTGAAAAAGGTTATTTGTTTGTAGATGATGCTGGTCGTGGGTTTAGAAGAGTTGTACCTTCTCCTAAACCAATAGATATCATTGAAAAAAATGTTATCAGAAAGTTAGTTGATGATGATGTTGTAGTAATAGGCGTTGGTGGCGGTGGTATTCCTGTTGTAAAAAAAGATAAAATCGAATTATTAGAAGGAATTGATGCTGTTATCGATAAAGATTTATCGAGTGCTTTATTAGCAAAACTAATTGATGCAGATATTTTATTGATTTTAACTGCTATAGATAGGGTTTATATTAATTATAATACGTCTAATCAAATGGGATTAAATGAATTAAGCGTTGCTGATGCTAAAAAGTATATTGCTAATAATGAATTTGCTAAGGGGAGTATGTTGCCTAAAATAGAAGCTTGTATAAATTTTGTTGAACAAAGTAATAAAGTAGCAATTATAACATCATTAAATAATGCTAAATATTTAAAAAATAGAAATGTAGGTACAAGAATAATGAAAGGAAAATAATTATGGCAAAAAGGAAAAAATTAGTTTTATCAGCATTTTCAATTATTTTCATTTTAATAATTGGTCTTGCTATTTTGTCACATATTCTACCAAATGCTCAATTTGTTGATGGTATTTTAGTTGATGGTAGTGGTACTGTAGGAGCCAAGTTTTCAGATATTTTACTATCTCCTGTTTTGGGTTTTGCTGATGCTGTAGATGTGTGCATATTTGTTTTAATTTTAGGAGGTTTTTTAGCAATTATTGCTAAATCAGGGGCGTTAGAAACAGGTATTAAAGTATTGGTAAAAAAATTAAAAGGTAATGAGTTAATTTTAATTCCGATTTTAATGTTAATATTTTCTATAGGTGGTTCTACTTATGGAATGTTGGAAGAAACTGTTGGCTTTTACGTTTTATTAGCAGCAACTATGGTAGCTGCAGGTATGGACTCTTTGGTCGGTTCAGCAGTAATTTTGTTAGGTGCTGGTTCTGGGGTATTAGGTTCCACTGTAAATCCATTTGCCGTTGGAGTTGCTGTTAGTAGTTTACCTGATGGAGTTGGTGTTAACCAAGGTTTAATTATATTTACAGGTTTATTGTTATGGATTACCACTTTAGTAATTTCTATTATATTTGTAATGAATTATGCTAAAAAAGTTCAAGACGATAAAGGTTCAACATTTTTGTCTTTGCAAGAACAAAAAGCTATGGAAAAGAAGTTTGCTAAAGAATTGGAAGATAAAAAATCTAAAAAAGATGTTAAATTAACTGTTAAACAAAAAATTACTTTAATTTTGTTAGGTATTACTTTCTTGGTAATGATAATAGGATTTATTCCTTGGGGTGATTTTAATGTTACTATTTTTGATAAGTTTACAGGTTGGTTAACTGGTTCGCCATTAGGTTCTTGGTATTTTGCTGAATCTTCTGCATGGTTCTTCATTATGGCTATTATTATAGGAATTATAAATGGTTTAAAAGAAAAAGAGATTGTTGATACATTTATTGATGGTGCAAATGATATGATTGCTGTTATATTGATAATTGCAGTTGCTCGTGGTGCTAGTGTTTTAATGGGAATAACTTATCTAGATAATTATATTATTTATAATGCTGCTGATTGGTTAGCAAATTTTCCAGAATTAGGTTTTGTACCACTTAATTATTTGCTACATGTGGTATTATCTATTTTAGTACCTTCATCTAGCGGATTAGCAGTATTATCTACTCCTATAATGGGTGGTCTTGCTAATACTTTAGGTTATAGTGTTGAAACTACAATTATGACTTTTGTTTCAGCTAATGGTTTAGTTAATTTAATTACTCCAACTTGTGGTGCAATTATGGGTGGTTTAGCACTTGCTAAAGTAGAATATACAACATGGTTTAAGTGGGCATTTAAAATAATTGTTACAATTGCTATTTGTAATATTTTGATTCTTGAGTTGATTACTTTAGTATTTTAAATTAAAAAAATGTGATAAAACAGTGAAAAAAAGCAATATTTGCTTTTTTTTATTGAAATACGGTGTTATAATCTTATTAAGGAGGTAGAGAAATGTTAAAGGTATTTGAAAAATACGGAAAGTTGAAATGTGTTAGTGGATTATTGGATGTTTTGGGAGCATTGTTAGTTGCCATTTCTTTTGCATTAAGTGGTGAACTAATGTCAGCAATACGTCTTGGTGGAATAATTCTATTAATCATTGGTACTTTTACTTTGATTTTTCTAAATATTAAAAAAGAAACATCAAAAGTGGGATTAGTAGGATTAGGTCTTATTGCTTTGAGTATTTTATTAATTGCCATTTCTGGAGTGGTAGATGAAACTAAATCAAATTTATTAGATGCAGATTTAGCATTAAAAATAATTGGTTTATTTTCTATGACAGTTGGTGGCTTAATGATGAGCATAAGCAGCAAAGAACATCGTTTGGCTAAATCTATTCTAGTTATGGCTGGTATAATGTTCTTGTTTTCTTGGATTTTACCTTATGGATATTTTCAAGGGGCAGACTTTTACAATTATGACTTAAATCGTATAGGTTTATTTGATATAAGTGTAGCAATTTATAATGCACTTTATTATAGTATGGATAAAATATTGTTTTTATTTATGCTTGCTGGATTCTATGGTGTTTTAAGTCAAATTACTGGTTATCAAAAACTTGTTACAAAACTTGCTGATTTATTGCAAAAAAATACAATAGTTACAGCAATAGTGATGTCAGTTATTTTAATTGCTGCAACATCATTATTTACTCAAACATTAGTTGTATTGATTTTTGTTCCTTTCTTTGTTTCGATTTTATATCGAATGAAATTGGATAAATTAACAGTGTTTGTAGTTACATTTGGTTCAGTTTTAGTAGGTATTTTAGGAGCTACATTTGGTACAGAAAGTTTAATTTCTTATAATAGTTATATTTCTGCTGAATTGACTTTAGGTTTAAAATATCGTTATATTATAGTTTTTATTGCTACAATATTATACGAATTCTTTATTACTATGAGAGTAAAGAAAATTTTAACTACCAAAGGAAAAAATACAAAAAATGCTGAAGTAGATGAAGATCCATTTAAAGTAGAACCTACAAAGAAAAAGGTTAGTTTAATTCCAGCAGCAATATTCTTATTTATTATATTTGTAATATTTGTATTAGGATATATTGATTGGAATACTAATTTTGAAATAGAAGTATTTAATAACTTCCATGAATGGTTACTCGATTTAGCACCAACTGAAGATTTTAATATAATGAGTTATATTTTAGGTCAAAATGCTTTTGCGTTTGGTAAGTTTAAATATGTATTTATAGCTAATTCAATTATTGGATTGATATCAATTATACTTGCATATTTATATAAAATGAGTATAAGTGAATACTTAGAAAGTTTTTATAACGGTGTTAAAAAAATCTTTAAGCCAATGATTTATGTTGCAGGTGTATACTTTATTTTTGCTATTTGTTATAATTCTCCAGTATTTGGAACTATAACTA
Organism: uncultured Bacilli bacterium; assembly: GCA_944359015.1. GTDB lineage: Bacteria > Bacillota_I > Bacilli_A > RF39 > UBA660 > Onthocola_B. The sequence goes on along the minus strand of CALVSK010000029.1, from coordinate 6,424 downwards.
ATTGGGGATTAAATTTAGTTCAAGGCTTTAATCCATACTTAACAGCATTGATGGCATTTGTAACTTCTGCATTTTATAATGATTTAGGATTTACATCTTATTTAGTTGGTGGATTCTTAACTACAGTTTATACTGATAACATAGCATTAGTAAATGTAATTTATTCTTCTATGTATGGTATTGTTCAATTATTCTTACCTACAAGTGTTATTTTAGTAATTGGTTTATCTTTATTAAAATTAGATTACAAAGAATGGTTAAAATACATTTGGCTATTTATTGTAGGTATGTTATTAATATTATTAGTACTATTTACAGTTGTAGCATACATTTAAGTTTAAATTTAATTGTTAAAAAGATATCTAAAAATGTATATCTTTTTTTGTTTTTTTGAATAAACCTAATAATAGTTAAACATTATTATCATAGAATATTAGTGGAGGTTCTATGTTTAATAAATATAGTTTAGAAATAAGTAAAATATTTAAAAATGCCGAAGATTTAATGTTAGAATTAAAGCATCCATATGTTGGAACAGAACATTTATTATTAAGTTTATTAAAAAATGATTTGAAAATTAAAAATATTTGTTTAAAATACAATTTAACTTATGAAAATTTTAAAAATGAGTTAATAAATATTGTGGGGGAAGCATCTAAAAAAAGTACTTTTATTTTATATACGCCACTTTTAAAAAGGGTTATTAATTTGGCTCTTGAAGAAAGTTTTGAGAGAAAAGAAAAACTTAATTCAATTCATCTTATGAAAGCTTTAATTGAAGAAGGTGAAGGTATTGCTATTAGAATTATGTATTCTATTAAAATAGATTTAGATAAATTATATGATGAAATTAGTTATAAAAATAAAATTTATAACAAAAAATTAGAAATATGTTCTATTGGAAAAGTGTTAAATGATGAAATTAATGAAAATGAAGTTGTTTATGGTAGAGAAAAAGAAATTGAACTTATTATTGAAACTTTAATTAGAAAAAATAAAAATAATCCTTTGCTTGTTGGTGATGCTGGTGTAGGTAAAACTGCAATAGTTGAGGAATTAGTTAGAAGAATAAATGCTAAAAAAGTTCCTTATTTGCTTCAAGATAAAAAAATTGTAATGTTAGAAATGGCATCTTTAGTGGCTGGAACAAAATATCGGGGAGAATTTGAAGAAAAGTTGACTAGATTAATAAAAGAATTGGAAAATAATCCAAATATTATTTTATTTGTGGATGAAATACATACTATTGTTAATGCTGGTGGTGCGGAAGGTGCAATTAATGCAAGTGACATTTTAAAACCTTATTTAGCAAGAGGAAAAGTAAAAATAATCGGTGCTACAACAACTTTGGAATATAATAAATTTATTTTGAAAGATAAAGCTTTAAATCGTAGGTTTGAACTTATTAAAGTAAAAGAACCTAGTGATTTAGAAACTGTAGATATTATAACTAATATAAAATCAAGTTTTGAAAAACATTATAATATAAAAATTACTAATCATAATATTAAAGATTTAGTAGCATTAACAAGTAAATATATTATTGAACGTAAAAATCCTGATAAATCTATAGATTTGCTTGATTCTGTATGTGCTATGAAAAAAGTAGCAAAGGAAAATATTGAAAAAATAAATTATTTAAAAAATAAAAAAGATTTTATTGTTAAGCAAAAAGAATTAATGGTTAAAAAAAATGATTTCTCCAAAGCTTTAGAGTTTTATAATTTAGAACAAAATATTAATAATAATATAAATAAATTATCAAATAAAGATTTAAAAATTACTAAAAACGATATACTTAATTTAATTAGTAGAAAATGTAATATTCCTTTAAATAATAAAATTGATTATAAAAATTTAGAAAAATATTTAAATAATAAAATTATTGGTCAAAATGTTTCTATTAAATCTATTATTAATAATTTGAAAAATAGACCAAATGATAAGCCTTTATCCCTATTATTAGTGGGTTCTACAGGTGTTGGTAAAACCGAAAGTGTTAAATTAATTGCTCAAGAGTTAAATATTAATTTACTTAGATTAGATATGAGTGAGTATAATCAAGATATTGCTGTCAGTCGTCTTATTGGTTCTTCAGCTGGTTATGTTGGTTATGATGATGGTGCAGTTTTAGATAAAATTAAGATGGAACCTTTTAGTATAATTTTGCTAGATGAAATTGAAAAAGCAAGTCCTAGTGTTTTAAATTTGTTTTTGCAAATTTTAGATGATGGTTTTGTTACAAATGCTAAAGGAGAAAAAATTAATTTTAAAAATACTATTATATTTGCTACTAGTAATGCTAAGGGTAATAAGAAGATTGGTTTTATAGAAAATAAAATTAAATATGATGATTTTAGTAAAGAGTTTATTGCTAGATTTAGTGATATCATACCGTTTGATGATGTAGATGAAGATATGATTATTAAATATTTTAAGAAAAATAAAATTAATAATTTTGAATTATTAAAAGATTTTGATTATCATAAAAATGGTTTTAGAGGTTTAGATAAATTTGTTGAAAAAAACAAATTAAAGGAAAAATTAAATACATAAGTTCCTTTTTTAATTAGGTTGTAACTGTAGACAAAATGGTCTACATTTTTTATATTTAAAACAAATATTATGAAAATTTATGTAGTTAATACTTTTGTTAAAATCGGTTACTATTTTAAACTTTTTACATAAATACTTGACAATGTGTAAAAAACTGTTATAATACTTCCTAAAAAAGGAGTGGGAAGTATGTTTGTTGATAAATATAAATTGTCAAATCATGCTTTAAATAGGATGATAGAAAGGGTTGTTTTATCTCAAAACATAAAATTAACAAAAAGACAAAAAAATCATAATAAACGAATTGCAATTAGAAAAGTAAAATTTGATTTAGATAATTTTTTTGCGCAATCATTTTTTAAAGGCTATAAGGCTGTATATAGTAATTTAAGGAGAAATAATACTTGTACAAAATATATTATTTCGAAAGACAATATTATTGTAACAATTTTGAATAATATAAATATACATGATGAATTAAGTTGCTATAATTTAAAAATGAATAAAGACGTTATTTAATGTTAATAAAAAACCGATAAATTTTCGTGGGGGATGGATATGATTATAGAAATTATTTTAAGAGCAACTAGAATGACTCAGGGACAATTGGCAGAATATCTGGGAGTTTCTAGAGCATCTGTAAATGCTTGGGTTCAAAACAGTAACACTATGACTAATAATTCAAAAGATTTAGTTGCAGAAAAATTTTGTTTTCCTTTTTCGTTTTTTGATTTAAATTTGAAAGATAATAAAGAGGAAATTATTAGAGTTTATAGTTTAATAAAGGAAAATTGGGAAAAAGAACATAAAGATAATTCTGATATGGATTTTTTAAATAGAACTATTGATGAACTTGAAAATGGGTTAGAAGAGGAAAAAGAAATCGTTTTCAATGATGTTTCACAAGAAGATATTTTAATTGGACTATGTAATGCTTACAATCCTTTTACTGGCGAAGTTTTTAATGATACACATATATTAAATAATCAAAAAGTTAAGGATTTATTAAAAGAACTTAAGCATTTATATGAAAACAAATCTAAATTTAATTTGTCTAAGGAAGACTTAAATGATGAAGATAAAAAACTATTTGAAGAATTAAGAAAATGGCGTTGGGATAAAACTATGGAAAATAATTATTTTAATGCTTATATAGTTTTTTCTGATAGAGAATTAATTAATATTATTTTGGCCAAAATAAATAAAAAAGAAGACTTATTATCTGTATATGGGATTGGTAAAACTAAGTACAAAATGTATGGTGAAGAATTATTTGACATTATAAAAAACAAAAAATATGATTCTCTTAAATCTAATAAAAATAATTCTTTTGATTTTTATTCTGATTTTTAATTTAAACATATTGTAGGGGAGTACAAATGAAAGAAAAGGAAATATTTTATGAAGAATCTTTAAAACTTCAAGAAAACAAATTACTTATTAAAAAAATTATTAATTATATTAGTAATGTGATACTAAAATATAAAGCTAATATTGAACAGTGTAAAGATAATAATGATTATAATAATATAGGTAATCTTCAAAATAAAATATATACATTGTTAAATCAAAAACAACAATTAGAAGAAACAAAATTATCTCCTTATTTTGGAAGATTAAATTTATATGAAAAAAATCAAAATGAAGATTTTTATATTGGTTATAAAACTTTAAAAGATGAAAATGAGAATTTAATAATATGTGGTTGGCAAGCACCAATTTGTGAAATGTTTTACACAAATAAAACTGAAATGACTATTAATAAATATAAGTATAGTTTAAAGTTAAAAAGAAAAATATACATTGAAAACGGAAAATTAATCAATGTATTTGATGTTATAAATAATAAATCGGAAGATTCTTTTGAAATTAGTGATACTTTTTTAAAAGAGGTTGTTAGTAGAAGAAAAAATGAAGAAAACATTGTAGATATAGTAAAAACAATTCAAGAAAAACAAAATAAAATTATTAGATTGGAGAAAGATAAAAATATTTTGTGTCAAGGAGTTGCTGGTTCTGGTAAAACGGTTATTATTGCTCATAGAATTTCTTATTTATTGTATAATTATAAAGAAATTAAGCCAGAAAAATATTTATTTATAACTCCAAATACTGAATTTAAAAATAAATTAATAGAACTTGAAAATACTTTATTAATTAATAATATAAAATATAGAACTATTGATGAATTTTATAAAGAAAAAATAAATGAGATATTGCAAAATGATGTATTTGAAAAAATAAAAATAAATTTGATTGTTCCTGATGATGAACTGGTTATAGAAAAATATTCTAAAGTTTATATTAATAAGCAAGTTACTATTATAAATAATTATTTAACGGATATTTTACAAAAAATATTTATTAGCAATAATATTAATTATGATAATAATGTTTCTATTAAAGATAATATAAAAAATATTACATTGATAAATCAAGATAATATAAATATTTTTAATACTATTATTAAAAATATAGGTTTAACTATTGATGAAACTATTTTGAAAATTAATTTTTTTGGTAAATCACATACTAATATAGATAATATTTATATAAAATATGCTAAGAATACAGAAAAAGAGATATTTCAAATTTTAGTAGAGTTGTTTAAAAGTTTAAAAGATAAATATAAATCTAAATATAATTGTATCTTAGATGATTTGTTTAATAAAATTGATGACTTAATTGTTCTTTGTAATGAAAAAGATATAATTATATTAAATAAAGTAAATGATTTGTTATATAATTTTATTTTGTTTATTAACTATTTATTAGAAAATTCAAATAATGTTAATGTTGAAGAAATTGAGAGCTTAAATAAATTAATTTTTAAAATATATGAAAAAATAAAAAAATTGAATTTTGATGAATATTATATGTTTAAAAACAATCAAGAGCAATTATTAAAAATTAATAGTGCAAAATCAATAGTAAAGTTGTGTATTAAATTGCTTTTTAATGATAAATATTATTTATCAAAAATAGAAGATACAAAATTTAATAGAAATGATATTTTTATAATATTAAATGTTTTAAATTACTTTGGTTTTAGTTGTAATGATAATTATAATTTTATATTTTTAGATGAATCTCAAGATTATAATGATGAAGAAATTAATTTAATAAAGAAAATAGAAAAAAATTCTATTTTGAATATTTTTGGGGATATAAATCAAAATATTACAAAAACTTCTGCTAATAGAACAAATTGGGATAGTTTAAAAAAGTGTCTTAATTTAAATTTTTCCTATTTTGAGTTAAATGAAAATTATAGAAATCCTGTAGAAATAGTCAGCTATTGTAATGAAAATTTAAATACTGTTATGAAGCCTATGGGAATTAGTACTCAAAATATAAAGTTTTTAAGTTCTATAAGCTATGAAAAATTAAAAAAATTAGCAACAAAAGAAAAATATGTAATAATATCTAATAATGATAATTTGAATAAAGAATTAAAAACATTAGGTATTAGAGTTTTAAATTTATTTGAAGCAAAAGGATTAGAATTTCCAAATGTTATAATAGTTGATGAAAAATCATTTAATAATAAAGAAAAATATGTAGCGTATACTAGATGTAAAAATAAATTGATTGTTGTTAATCAAGTTTCGAAATAATTTTAATAATAATGAACTAAAAATGATTAAATTATCACTATTATTATGATATTAATAAGAAAAATCCTCTTTGGGGTACAGGAACGTACTCATTACCGGAATTATATGTACTTTTTAGTGTTCCGATAGATAATTTAAAATATGAAATAAAAGAAAATAATTTATATAATATTAGATAATCAAAAAGTTAATTGTTATAGTTTTGATTTAGAAACATTTTTAAAACATTAAAATTTTAGTTATTTAAAGAA
>CALVSK010000028.1 GCA_944359015.1 uncultured Bacilli bacterium | reverse complement strand
TTTATGATATCGATTATCGCATTATTGGGATATAAAGTAACGACGTTTACATCATTAATTGTACCAATTATAATATTAGCAATACCGATATTTGATACATTATTTGCAATACTAAGAAGAGTAATTAAGGGACAAAACATTGGTGTTGCCGATAAAGAACATTTTCATCATCAATTATTAAAGATGAAATACAGTCCAATAAAAAGTATATTAATAATATATATCATAAATATAGCGTTTGCAGCAGTATCAATATTTTATATTCTAGGAGACGATCAAATAGCCATAGCAATATATGTCGTTTTAATGATTTTATTATTATTTGTTGTTTTAAAAACAGATATATTATTTGAACATAAGAAAGTAGAAAATAAGGTGGTAAACATTGATAAAACCAAAAAAACTAATAAAAAAAGAAGAAAAAAAAGAAAAAATTCTAAATAATATCACATTAGGTTTTCTTTTTTTTACTCCCTTTTTTAGCACAACATTTTTATATAGCAGTTATTTTACTTTAATCCAAGTAATAATAATTTTCTTTATATTTATAGCAACATTATGTATTTATAAAGAATCTAGAAAAAAATGTAAATATTTATTTTTATATTTTCTTGTCTGTTTTTTATATTTGATGATAAATTATTTAAGAAAAGATAATTTTATTTCATTAGTACCAGGGAATTTTAACTATAGTTTATTTGCAGAATTTTTGACAGTTATAAAATTAATAACTCCATCAGCCTTCTTATATTCATTATATTATCAAAAAATTGATTGGCAAAAATACATGCTAGTTTTTAAAATTTGGGTAATTTTAATAAGTGGTTCTATAATAATAACAAACTTATTTAAAATTAGTTTAGGTTCATATAATAATTTAATAATAACTAAAAATATTTTTGAATGGAATTTAAATAATTATTATCAAGAAACAGCAAGCAAAGGTTATTTTATGTATGCTAATCAAATAGCAGCAATTACAATATTACTTTTACTGATTTTTGTATATAATTTTATAAAGAAAAATAAAAAAAGTATAATATACATAATGTTATTAGCTATATCTATGTTAATGTTAGGAACAAGAGTTTCTTCAGTTGGGGGATTATTAACATTAATTTGTGCATTTATTTTTTATATATTTTTAGTAAGATTCAAAAAAGAGAAGTTTAATAAATGGAGTTTAGCGTTAATTATACCTATAACAATATGGGTTATAATGCTACCATTATCACCTTATTCAAATAGAAATATAGAATTAAATGAAGTATACTTAAATAAAAATAATGAAGATTTATTAGCAATTAATAATACTGAAGAAAAAAATAATTTTATAGAAAGTGAAAAAGAAGAAAAAATTAATTATGTATATAATAATTACAATGACAATTATTTACCAAAAATATTTTTTGAAAAATATTATCCCATAGAATATGATTATTTATTTTGGTATAATTTCATAAAAAATACTAAATTAGAAGATATGAATTATAGATTAATTGAGATAAGCATCATAAAAAGAGTAACAGATATTAATAATAATAAACTAGATATATTATTTGGAATAAGCAACAGTAGGATACAAAATATAATAAATATAGAAAGTGATTTTATACTACATTATTTTGCCTTTGGTATAATAGGAAGCATAAGTTTACTTTTAGTATACATAATTATTTTAGGATATAATATATATAATTTTTTTAAATATCAAACATACTTTTTATTTATTACTAGCACAATAGTTGTCTTATTTATTTTTGTATCAGTATTAACAGGTAATATAATTAATTCGATAAATATTACAATACCAACTGTATTTATTTTTAGTACGGTATTTATAGGTAAAAAGGTTGATAAATAAAACCTTTTTTTGTTATAATAAATAAAGAAAGGATTTTACAGTAGTATGAAAGTTATTAATAATTTAAAATACACATATAAAAAATATGGTTTTTTACTACAGCAATTAGTATCAAGAGACTTTAAAGTAAAATATAAAAGAAGTGTTTTAGGTATAGTTTGGAGTTTATTATATCCAATCCTAATGATGGCAGTTATGGCAGTTGTATTTTCTAATGTATTTAAATTTTCAACTCCTGGGGTTAGTTATTTAGCATATTTACTTATAGGACTTACATATTTTAACTATTTTAGTGAAGCATCCAATTTAGCGATGAGTAGTGTAGTAGCTAATTTTAGTTTAATTAATAAAGTATATATACCAAAATATATTTTCCCTTTATCAAAATGTTTATTTGTAGGAATCAACTTTTTATTAACATTAATACCATTATATGTAGTAATAATTGCAACAGGAACAGGTCTTAATTGGTGGCATTTATTATTACCATTTTCATTTGTATGTTTATTTTTATTTACAGTTGGTATGGGTTTTATTTTATCTACAATATCAGTATTTTTAAGAGATATGTTTTATATATATGGGATAGTATTAACAATATGGACATATTTAACTCCGATTATGTATGATATTTCAATTATAAATCCTACACTACAATTTATAATGAAATTAAATCCAATGTATCAATTTATTAATTTTGCTAGATCTATAATCCTTTATGGAAATTGTCCAACATTAGGACAATTTGCAGGATGTGCCGTATCGGCATTAGTTATATTTTTCTTGGGAATATTTATATTTAAGAAAAAACAAGACAAATTTATTTATTATGTATAGGAGAGAATATGGAAAAACAAGATATAATGATAAATGTCGATAATGTATCAATGCGATTTAATTTAGGAATAGAAAAAGGATTTTCAATTAAGCAATGGTTTGTAGATATTGGAAAACACAAAAAAAAGCCAAAGAATGAGTTTTGGGCTTTGAAAAATGTTGATTTTAGTATAAATCGTGGTGAAGTAGTAGGATTTATCGGTTCGAACGGTGCTGGGAAATCGACCCTTTTAAAAGTAGTGGCGGGGGTAATGAAACCAACTAAAGGAAGCATTGAGGTTTATGGAAATATTTGCCCAATGATAGAATTAGGAGCAGGATTTGACTCGCAATTAACTGCTAGAGAAAATATTTATTTAAATGGTGCAGTAATGGGTTATTCAAAAGATTTAATTGATTCAAAATTTGATGAAATAGTTGAGTTTTCAGAATTAAAAGACTTTTTAGATGTACCAGTTCAAAATTTTTCATCAGGAATGGTAGCAAGGCTGGCATTTTCAATAGCAACAATAGTAGAACCTGAAATATTGATAGTTGATGAAATACTATCAGTAGGTGATATAGCATTTCAAGCCAAGAGTGAAGCCAAAATGATGGAAATGATTGGTGGAGGTACAACAGTTTTATTTGTATCACATTCAATAGAACAAATAAAAAAAATGTGCAATCGAGTAATTTGGATAGAACATGGGGTTGTTCAAAAAATAGGTGGTAAAGAAGTGTGTGATGAATATAAAAAATATATGAAAAATAAGTAGTGAGGTAAAAAATGAATTTATTAAATAAAAAATGGTTAAATTTACAAAAGTTAAATGTCAAATATAAAGAAAATAAAATATTAATAAAAAATGAAGATAAAAAGCACAAATTTTTAATTTATCCAAAACTATTTAAAGCAACTGGCGAAAAAATAATTAACTTAAAAATAAATGGAAATTTAATAAAAGGAACAGGATGTGTTTTAAAAATTCTTAACAGGAAAAAAGAAATTATTGCATCATGTGGAATCAACTCATTTTTTGCAAAAAAATATAATTTTTTAAAATATTATATTATTGTAATATACGTTCCTGGTGAAAGTGAAGTTGAGATAGATAATATTTCTTTATCAAGTAAAGGAGAATATGAATACAAAAACTTTTTCAAATCAGACACTTTGTTAGTAACTCCCGGATATCCTAGTTTAGAAAATAAATATAATACAGCTTTTGTTCACACAAGAGTTAAAGCTTATAAAGAAAAAGGTATTGATTTAGATGTAGCTATAATAAATTCAGAACCTGGTATAAAAGAATACAGTTTTGAAGGTATAAAAGTATTTAAAGGAGAATATAAAGATTTAAGAGAAATTTTAAAGCAAAAAAGATATAAAAAAATTCTTATTCACTTTTTTGATCAAAATTATGCAAACGTACTAGATTCTGTAGATACAACAGAAACAAAAATTTATGTTTATTTACACGGCGCAGAAACATTATATAGAGATTGGCCAAAGATTTGTAGTAATTACTTTATGCCCCAAACGGAAATAGATAGTAATTTAGAACAATTCTTTAAAATAAAGGATTTTTATATAAAAAAATATAATGAACTGGATAATGTAAAATGGTTTTTTGTAACAGAATGGACAAAAAGAAGATGCGAAGAACTTTTAAATATAAAATTTAAAAACAGTGAGATATTACCATGCTTAATTGATACAAATTTATTTGCTTATGAAAAGAAAAATATAAATTTGAGAAAAAAAATATTTGTATTAAGAAAGTTTGATAACATCAGTTCGTATGCAATAGATATTGATGTTAGAATAATATTGGAATTAAGTCATAGAGAAATTTTTAAAGATTTAGAATTTGATATATATGGAGATGGAAATTATTTTGATACGCTTGTTGAACCACTAAAAGAATTTAAAAATGTTCATTTACACAAAGGATTTTTAACACACGAAGAAATTAGAAGGGTTCATCAAACACATGGAATTGGCTTATTTGCTACAAGATTTGATTCACAAGCAGTTTCATCATGTGAAGCAGCATCCTCTGGATGTGCGGTAGTAAGTTCAAAAAATCCTGGAGTAATGCAATTTTTTGATGAAAAATGGGGTATTTTGTGTGATACAGAAAATTTTGTTGAATATGCAAATACAATAGAATACTTATACAACAATCCAGAAGAATTCTTAAAAATAGCGAAATTACAAAGTGATTCTGTTCAAGAAAAATTTGGTTATAAAAACACTATTGAAAAAGAACTAAATATTTTTGAACAAGAAAAAGATAAACAAAAGTTAAATATTAATAAAGTTGAAAAGCCAATATTAAGCGTAATTATTCCATCATATAATGTGGAAAAATATTTGTATGAAGGAGTCATGACTTTAATAAATCATAATTTAGCACACAAAATGGAAATATTAATAATTAATGATGGCTCTAAAGATAATACTGCTAAAATAGCTGATAGCATAATACAAAAACAAAAATTAAATGAAATAGTAAAAATAGTCAATAAAGAAAATGGTGGACATGGTTCTACAATAAATGTTGGTATAAAAATGGCAAAAGGTAAATATATCAAGATAATGGACGGCGATGACACTGTTGATTCTAAAGAATTGGAAAAATTGATTCAATACCTTGAAAATGAAGAAGTTGATATAGTGTTAAATAATTATATTGAGGATTTTGCTAGTTTAAATTATTTTAACGTAAAAAATATATATGACAATTTAATTCCAGGTTTAAAATATAATTTTGATGATTTATGTTACAAAAATTATGGTTTTAAACAATGGGGACCAATACTAGCATGTTCAACTTATAAAGCAGATTTATTAAAAACTAATGGCATTAAATTATTAGAAAAGTGTTTTTATGTTGATATGCAATTAAACACATTTATTTCTATTTTTTGCAAAGATATCAAATATTATCCATTAAATATTTACAGATATCTTTTAGGCCAACAAAATCAATCCGTATCAAGAAAATCTTATGCAAAAAATTATAAAGACCATGAAAGAGTTACAGTAGAAATTATAAAAATAAGCGAAGATTATGCACATAAAATATCTAATATTAGGAAAAAATATATTGAAGAAAGAATAATAATTCCTATGATAACAACACAGTACTACATTTGTACAAATTACAAAAAAAACGGAAAAGCATTCAGAGAATTTGATAAACAATTAAAGAAATTAAAAAATTATTATAATCATTTAGAAGTGATGACCAAAGGTATTAAATTTCACAGAATTACAAATGGTTATTTAATTATTTTTAATCCATTACTTATAAAAATGAATAATATATTAAAAAAAATAATAAGGAGAAAGTAATGAAAGTAAAAAATTTAATTATTGGAGCTGGGATATCAGGATTAACTGCAGCTAATTATTTAGATGATTATCTAATAATTGAAAAAGAAAATAATGTTGGAGGATATTGTAGCACTCATTATGTAAAAGATTACGTGTGGGATTATGCCGGGCATTTTTTCCACTTCCAAACAAAAGAATTTAAAGAAAAATTTATAGAAAGTTTAAATAAAGACGAATTTGTAACACAAGAAAAAAAGACGTATATATATTTTGATAATGAATTAATAGACTATCCTTTTCAAACCAATATTCATCAACTATCAAAAGATAAGTTTATAGATTGTTTGTATGATTTATTTAATAAAGAAGAAAAGGAAAATTATGATAATTTTTTGGATATGTTATATGGTAAATTTGGAAAAAGCATAACAGAAATGTTTTTAAAACCATATAATGAAAAATTATATGCTTGTGATTTAACAAAATTAGATAAAGAAGCAATGGGAAGATTTTTTCCATATGCAGATATTAATGCAATAATCAACAATATGAAAAAAAATAAAAACAATTCGTATAATAACACCTTTTTATATCCTAAAAAAGGAGCTCAAGTCATTATTAATATACTTATGCAAAAAATGAAAAAAGAAAAAATTTTGTTAAATACTAGGGTAATTTCAATTAATGAAAAAAAGAAAGAAGCCAAATTAAGTAATGACGAAATAATTAATTATGATAATCTTATAAATACAGTACCATTTAATCAATTTTTAAAATTATTCTCAAATAAAGAATATGAAGAATTGAGTCAAAAACTTACTTATAATAAAGTATTAGTTTTTAATTTAGGATTTAATAAAAAATCTAAATATAATAAACAACATTGGATTTATATAGCTGATAAAAAAATCAATTTTTATAGAATAGGTTTTTATGATAATATATTAAATTCCAAAAAATTAAGTATGTATATAGAAATTGGATATGAAAAAGAAGCAAAAATAGATGAAAAAGAAATAAAAAAACAATTAGAATTAACACTTGAAAATTTAAAAAAAATGGGAATTATCGATGATACATTTAAATTAAATGCTTATGAAAGTATAATAATGAATCCAGCATATGTTCATATAGATTCAACATATGAAAAACAAGTTCGTAAAATAATTAATAAACTGCAATTAAATGACATTTATAGCATAGGAAGATATGGCGGTTGGACGTATTGTTCTATGGAAGATTGTATGGTTGAATCAAAAAATTTAATTTCAAAACTAGAGGATAAATGATAAAGAAATATATTAAATTTATATTAAATAATTTAGAAGATACCAACAATAAGATTGCAAATTTAGAAGAAAAAGTAGAAAATTTATCAAAACAATTAGAAAATATAAATAGTAGTATTTGCAATAATGAAATCAATATAAATAATAAAATAAATGACTTAAATAATAAATATCTTACAATAGATTCTAAGTTAAATAAATTTCAATATGTAAATCCAGAATTAATAAAAGTAACAAATTTAAAAGACAAAATTTTAATATGTGGTTTTTTTGGAGCTCCAAATTTAGGAGATGAATTAATGTTAGAAACATTTTTAAATCATTTAAATCCACAACTGAAAAATAAAAATATTAGTATAACAATTATGTTAGCAAATAACACAAATTATAATGTGTTAAATTATTATAATATAGATTTTATTCACTATCCACACTCTCAATATGATTATGAAAATATTGCAAATTATTACGATAAAGTAATATTTGTTGGAGGGGCACAAATAGATGATACAAATTATGAATATAGTTATGTAAACGAAATGTCTTTTAGTACTACACTAATAGAATTATCAATAAGGTTTATAAAAAAACAAAAAAAATGTTATTGGATTGGTTTAAGTAGTAATAAAAAAATAATTAATAAAAAATTTATAGATAAACTTAACTATATAGTTGATAATATAACATATATTTCTTTAAGAGATACTAACAGTGAAAAAACACTAAAAAATATAATTAGAAGATCACAAAATATAAAAATAATAAATGATATAATTATAGGTAATGAAACTTTGCTGATTAATAAAGAAAAAATTCCAGAAAAAATTAAAAATATTGGTGTGGTATTGATATGTTCGAAAGCTGATTATGAAAAAAACATTATTATACTAAAAACATTATTAAATTATTGTCAAAATAGTTTTAACAAATTTAACATAAATTTAATCCCATTTTACAATTATGAAAATAACGATTATAAGCATTATAAAAAGTTATTAGAAAAAATAAAAAATGAAAATGTACATTTAATTAATTATGTTAATACTTACAATGAAATAGTGAAAATATTTAATAAACAAAATTATCTTATTTGTGAAAGATATCATTCTATTTTATTGGGAATTTTATTAAATAAAAAGATTTTAGCAATTGAATATGATATTCATAGACATTATACTAATAAAATATCATATATTTATGAAAAATATTGTAAAGAAAAAAATATTATAAAATATTCTGAAGTAGAAGAAAAAACAATTTTAAAAAATATTAAATATCTATTTGAAAGGCAAAAGGATAATAAAATAGATAAAAAAATAGTTTTAGAATCGATAAAAGAATTAGATGATATAATAAAATTAATATTAGAATAAATACAATGATAAAAAGGAGTAAGTAAGATTATGAAAAACATTTTTATAACAGGATGCTGTGGATATATTGGTAGCCACACTAGTGTAGAACTTTTAAATGAAGGATATGAAGTCATTGGATTAGATAACTTTAGTAATAGTAAACCTAGAGTTCTTGATGCTATCTACGAAATTACAGGAAAAAAAATAAAATTTTATGAAGGTGATATGCTAGATAAAAATTTATTAAAAAAAATATTTACAGAAAATAAAATAGATGCAGTAATAGATTTTGCAGCTTTTAAATCAGTTGGAGATAGTGTAAATATGCCGATTGAATATTATATTAATAATGTAAGTAGTGTACTAACGCTTCTTAATGTTATGAAAGAACAAGATGTAAAAAAAATTATTTTTAGTAGTAGTGCAACTGTATATGGTGAAAGTAAAATAATTCCTATAACTGAAAAATGTAGTATAGGAGGAACAACTAATCCTTATGGAACAAGCAAATTGTTTGTAGAAAAAATTCTACAAGATTTATATAAAGCAGATAACACGTGGGGAATATGCATATTTAGATATTTTAATCCAGTTGGAGCCCATCAAAGTGGTTTAATAGGGGAAGAACCCAATGGAGTTCCTGCAAATTTAATGCCATTCATTTCAAAAGTAGCTACAAAAGAATTAAAAGAATTAAAAGTTTTTGGAAATGATTATAACACAAAAGATGGAACAGGTGTAAGAGATTATATACATATAGTAGACTTGGCTAAAGCCCATGTAAAAGGAATTGAAAAACTAAAAAAAGATTCTAGTGGAATGTTTATATATAATTTAGGAACCGGTAAAGGATATAGTGTATTAGAGATGATAAATGCATTTGAAAAAGTAAACAATGTTAAAATTAATTACAAAATTGTAGAAAGAAGACCAGGGGATGTTGCCATTTGTTATGCAGATGCAAGTTTAGCTAAAAAAGAACTTGGTTGGAGTGCACTATTAGGTTTAGAAAATATGTGCAAGGATGCTTATAATTTTACCCAAAAAAATATAAATAATTAATATAATATATAAGGATTTAAAATGATTAAAATTAAAGAAATTATAAAAAAATATAAAGTTTTAACTGTTTTAATAATAAGTTTTTTTTCAGTAGCTGGATTAATAAGTTTACAAAGTATTTATAATAACAATGATTTATATATAACAAATAATTTATTAAATTTAATATTATTTATAATATATATATTTTCTTATTACAAAATAATGAAAATAAAAATAGAAAAAAGAGAAATTATTTTTGCAATTGTCTTTTCATTAATAATTTCAACAATTCTTATCTTAGGTACACAGTTAGAAATTTATTCAAATTTAATTTTTAACATCCTTACTATAATTAAAATATTTTCATTAATGTGCTCGGTTTTACCAGTTATAATATTATTAATAAATTTTTTGGAAAATTATAAATATAAAAAAGTTAATATAAAAAGATATAACTTTTCTTGGAAAATATTTTTAATTATTTTTATTTTTAATTTTTTAGTATTTTTAGCACTATACCCAGGAGTATATGGATATGATGCAGGATATTTGATAATGGTAGTTAAAGATCATATGCAATTGAATTCAAATTTTTCAGTTTTATATTGGTTAATAATAGGAAATTTAACTAATTTAGGTAAAATATGTTTTGATAATTATCAAATTGGGTTTGCAATATACATATTAACTCAAATGATATTTATGGATTTGGTTTCAACAAAATCCATTATATATATTATAAAAAAAACAAAAAATAAAGTATTAACAATTCTTTCCATATTATTTTTTAGTTTTTTCCCATTATATACAGTCATGATTGTTTCTTCAACACAAGATGTGTTTTTTTCAGGAGTTTTTGCATTAATTATATTAGAAATATTAGAAATGATTGATAATAAAAATTATTTTTGTTTAAAAAGAAATATTTTAAAGTTTTCAGTATTAGTTTTTTTGTTATGTGCAGTAAGAAATAATGGTTTATACTGTTTACTATTAGCATCACCATTTGTCATAATATTTTCTAAACAAAATAAAATAAAAATGTTTTTTGCAATAATACTACCATTGTTTTTCTACATTTTTATATACACTGGACCAATCTTTAATATTTTAAATGTTCAAAAAATAACTAGTTTTAAAGAAATGTTGAGTATACCATCACAGCAATTTGCAAGAGTTTATAATTACAATATATCTGCTTTTAAAAATGATGATTTAAAATTATTAAATAAATTTTACACAAATACATCAACATTTGAGGTTTATAAATATAATGAGTTAATAGCAGATTATGCAAAACTTTCAATAAATAGTGAAGAAGTTAAAAAAAATTTGCTGAAATACATTTCACTTTGGGCATCAGTAGGTATCAAAGATCCCCAAAATTATATTGAAGCCCATATGCTAAATACATTGGGATTTTGGTATCCAAATAAAATTTATTATGATTCAAGAATGTATCATCCATATATAGAGTTTAGTATGCTAGATGCTAAAAAATGGAATTCTAATTATATAGAAATAAAACGAGATTCTAAAATTCCAAAATATAAAGAAATACTTGAAATAATTGTTGAAAAAAATGCATGGCAAAACATACCTATATTTTCACTGCTTTTTAGTGCTGGATTTTATTTTATATTGGTAATATTTTTATTAAGTTTAATTCTACTATATAAAAATTATGAGTATTTAGCCCCAATGAGCGTTATATTATCATTATATTTTACATTATTTTTAGCTCCAGTAGCATTATATAGATACGTATTTCCAATAGTAACTATTTTGCCTGTTATTATATCGCTAATTTTATGCCAAAATAAAAAATTTAGTTAAAGCTAAATTTTTTTCTAAATATTTTTATAGAAAAGGTAAGAATTTTAAGATATAATATATTTAAAGAGAGAAGATAATTATGAACTTATTAAAAAAAGTAGCACAAATAATTTTAATAATATTACTATTAGGTATTTTAATAGTTAATATCGCTTCTTTAAATATAATTTCTTTTATAATATTAATTTTGTTTTTAATTACAATAATATTAATACCTAACAATATTAAAATAAAAATAAAAGAAAATAAAAAAATATTATGGATAATAGCCATAATTGTATTTATAAGCTTAGTATTGAGAATTATTTTAATTCATAAATTAGATTATAATCTAACATCGGACTTTGAATTGTATTTTAATACAGCAAAAGAAATATTAAAAGGAAACATAAGCAATAAATATTATTTATCATTTAATGGTTATGTATATTTTTTTTCAAGCATACTTTCGTTTATTTTCAAAATATTTGGAGAATCAATTAAAGTTGCATTATACTTTAATTTAGTATGTCAAATAATAACAACATATTTATTATATAAAATTATTAGTTTAAAACATAAAAATAATTATCCTTTTATCGGAGCAGCATTATGGTTTACATTACCTACAGTATTTTTTAACACATTTTTAATATCGACTGAAAATTTATTTATGTTATTTTTTTTATTGACTATATATTTATTATATAAAATAATAGATATAAAAGAAATAAAGGTTAAAAATTATTTGCAATTTATTGTATTAGGGATACTAATTTCAATAGCAAATAATATAAGACCAATAATGTTAATATTTATAATAGCTTTAATAATTTACTATATATTAACCAAAAAGAGAGTGAAAGAATACTTATGTTTAATAATTACCATTATTATGTTTATAATATCAAACAATTATATAAATAATTTAATAGAAAATAAATTTGACACAACATTAAAAAGTGGTGCATTAGAGTGGTCAATATATTTTGGAACAAATTATGAAATATGTGGTGGATGGAGTGAAGAAGACTCAATAAAAGCATTTCAAATATTAGAAAATAGTGGTTCAAAAGAATTATTAAAAGAATCATTTAATAGGTTTTGGACTTTAAACAATAATAAAAAAATTTTATTAGGAATGTGTAAATATTACAGATTATGGAGTGATAGTAATTCAAGTTATACATATTTTGATTTAGTAACTAAAATGGATTTTACAAAATATACTGTATTTTTTGATCAAATTAGTAAATTAATAGTTATATTTATATTATTTAAAATTATAAAAAATATAATTTATGAAATAAAAAATAAGAAAAACAGTCATATGTTTTTAAAAATATTTATTATTGGATACATATTAGCAAATCTATTAATAGTAGTTAATGGAAGATATAATTATATATTATATCCACTATTGTTAATTATAATTATTAAGGAAGGAAACGAAAATCAAATGAAAGAAAAAATATCAAAGTTAGTAAATGTCTATAAAAAATATGGATTTATTGGTTTTTGTAAGAAATTAAGGGCATATATAATAGCCAATTATTTAGACAAAATAAGTTTAGAAGTAATTTTTAAAAAAAGAAAATATAAAAATTTAATTAAAGAGATATTAATTAAAAATGATTATGAAAGAATTATTTTATGGCGTAGTTCATTTGGCTATGATGTTCCATTATTTCAAAGACCACAACATATAGCAAATAATTTAGCCAAAAATAAGTGCTTAGTTTTTTATGAAGTAACGACTATGACTGATAAAGTAAAAACTTTAAAAAATCACAGTAAAAATATATATTTGATTAATTTTAATAACATGGCATT
>CALVSK010000027.1 GCA_944359015.1 uncultured Bacilli bacterium | reverse complement strand
ATTAAAAAAGTTAATGTTGAATTTAAAAAAAATTTGGCCCAAGATAATATTAAAAACAAAATGGGGAATATGGCTATTATTGAAGATATATTTATATTAAGACTTATACCGATTTTTGTAAAAGATTTTATTCTTAGATATGCTTATCGCTTTACAGATGTTTATCAAACTATGACTTTATCAAATATTGGAATTATTTCCATGCCGGAAGTTTATCAAAAATATATCGATTATTTTGATGTTTTTATTAGTACTTCTAAGATTCAAGTATGTATGTGCACTTTTTTAAATAAATTATTATGTAGTTTTACTTCTCAGTTTGTTAATAGTGAAATTGAAAACAATTTTTTTAGGATTTTAAGTAATGAAAAAGTAAAAATTATCATTAATACTAATAAAGTAGGTGAAATAAATGAGTAAATGTTTAAAATGCAATGTAGAAATCCTTACTGGAAGTGATGTTTGTCCTTTGTGTAATACTCCAATTGAAAAAAAGGATAATTATAATGTTTTTCCTATAATTGATTACAATTATAAAAACCATAACTTACTTTATAATATTATTAAAGTGTGTTCAATTATTGCTATTTTAATTTCTTTGTTTATTAATTATACTGTAAGTGAAAAAATATCTTGGGCTTGGTTTGTAATTGCTGGTATTGTTTCTTTTTGGCTTACTTTAATCACGGCTTTAAACGGAAGAAAACATTTTATGAAAATGTTATTTTTAGAAATGATTCTAATTATTATATGTTCAATTATTTGGGATTATTTTACAGGTTTTAATTACTGGAGTATTAATTATTGCTTGCCTTTTTTATGTTCTATATACACCATCGCTATTTTAATTATGCGTTTGTTTAGAAAAAAAGTTGCTAAAGATTTTATTTTTTATGCTACTATTAATTCTATGATTGGTTTAGTTCCTGGTGTTCTTTTAATAGTTAATAAAGTAAGTGTTAAATGGCCAAGTTATATTTCGGTTATAATAAGTATTGTTATTTTAGTATTTTTATTTGTATTTAATAAAAGACAAGTTAAAAATGAATTGGAAAGAAGATTTCATATATAAAAAAATAAGCCAACTTTTGTTGGCTTATAACATTTCTACTGAACTTTCATTGGATTTTGGTTTTGTTTCTGTAGGTTTTCCCATAAATGCTGCTTTAATATCTTCTTCATCTTCACCAATATCATCATTGACGTCTATTACTCTTAATATTTCATCTATACTTGTTGTTCCTGCTACAACTTTTTCTAATCCATCTTTTAATAAACTCGTTACATCACTTCGATTATATACTAAATGTCTTAATTCACTTTTTCTTATATTATTAGTTATTGCATCTCTTACTTCTTCATTTATTATAAGTATTTCATGTAAGGCAATTCGTCCAGTATATCCACGTATACATTCACTACAGCCTTGTGGGGCATATATTTCATTTACTTCTTGATTTAATACTTTTTGAAATAATATTTTTTCAAATTCAGTTGTTGGTCTGCTGGTTCTACATTTTGGACAAAGTCTTTTTACTAATCTTTGTGATATAATTCCAGTTAGTGCACTACCTAATAAGTATCTTTCAACTTCCATATCTAATAATCTTTCAATTGTATTTAATGAGTTATTAGTGTGAATAGTAGATAATACTAAATGTCCTGTAATTGATGCTCTAACTGCTATTCTTGCTGTTTCATCATCACGAATTTCTCCAATCATTATAACATCAGGGTCTTGACGTAATATGCTTCTTAAGGTATTACCAAATGTTAGACCAATATCACTCATAACTTGTACTTGGTTTATTCCGGTTATTTTCATTTCAACTGGGTCTTCAACTGTAATTATATTTCTTGTTACTGTATTTAATATTTGAAGCATTGCATATACTGTTGTTGATTTACCACTACCAGTTGCTCCAGCTACTAATATAATCCCATTTGGCATTTTAATTAATTTATTTATTTTTTCAAGATTTTTATCTGATAAACCTAAATTGTCTAGTCCTGCTGTACTCATAGTATAGTTTAAAATACGTATAACTATTTTTTCACCATCTACTATCGGTAGACTAGAAACACGTAAGTCTAAATCGGTCTTATCAGTTAAATTTTTAATAGCTCCATCTTGTGGTAGTCTAGTCTCTGTTATATTCATTCCAGATATAATTTTTATTCTAGTTAAAAGATTCTTTTTTACAAAATTTGGTACTTTGGCATACTCTAAAAGCTCCCCATCTATTCTGATGCGGACATTTAAACATTCTTCAGTTGGATCAAAATGAATATCTGATGCATTTTTATTAATAGCATCAACAATCATTTCATTTACTATATCAACTACCGGTTTATTTTCGTAATCAAAATCTCGAAACATTTATCTCACATACCTTTTTATTCTAAATATAATTATACACTATTAGAAATTTTTATACAATGAGTTTTTGTTATATTCAAAAAATTTTTTTTATGTTAAAATAAATATTGTTAGAAAGTAGTTGATTTGTTATGTTAAGAATTGGAATTGATATTGATAATACTATAACTAATACAAGTAATTTGGCTAATAATTTACTTAAAAATGATATTAATTTTAATGGATATTTTGATTATCATAACTTAAGTAAAAGTTCTTATATATTATTTTTAAATAAATACTTAGATTATATTGAGTGTAATGCTGGATTAAATAAAGATGTTTGTGAAGTATTAGAATATTTACATAATAAAGGATGTTATATAGTAATAATTACAGCAAGAGGGTCAATGAATTTTAAAAATACGGAAATTAATACAATTAATTATTTAGCCAAAAATAAAGTTTATTATGATAAAATAATTTTTAAACAAGAAAGTAAATTACAAGCTTGTCTTGATGAACAAATAGATATTTTTATTGATGATAAAATTACAGTCTTAGATGAGATGATTAATAAAAATATTATAACTATAAAGTTTGGGGATTGTGTAAAAAAAATATCACATAAAATTGCAAAAAACTGGTTAGAAGTTAAAAATATAATAGATACAATTATAAATAATGAATAGTAAAATGTTTAAAAGTATTGTATAATACTTTGGGAGGTAAAGATTTATGGACGATAGATTAATTGAAGCAAATTTAAAATCTGAAGATATTTTTGAACAAAATATTCGTCCAGAAAATTTGAATGAATATGTTGGTCAAGAAAAAATTAAAGAAAATTTAAAAATCTTTATAGAAGCTGCTAAAATGCGTAATGAATCTTTGGACCATGTGTTATTATATGGCCCACCAGGACTGGGTAAGACAACTCTTGCTCATATTATTGCTAATGAAATGGGTTCAAATATTAAAACAGCAACTGGACCTTCGATAGAAAAAACTGGTGATTTGGCGGCGATTTTATCAAATTTGGAGCCGGGGGATGTTTTGTTTATTGATGAAATTCATCGTATTCCTTCATTTATTGAAGAAATACTTTATTCAGCTATGGAAGATTTTAGTATAAATATTGTAATTGGTAATGAAGGAAAGAGTAGAAGTGTTAAAATCGATTTGCCGCCGTTTACTTTAGTTGGGGCTACTACTAGAGCAGGAGATTTATCAAGTCCTTTAAGAGATAGATTTGGTATTATTAATAAATTAGAATATTATTCGGATAATGAACTGGCTAGCATTGTTAAAAGAACTAGTAGGGTTTTATCAATGAATATTGATGATGATGCTGCAGTAGAGTTAGCAAAAAGAAGTAGAAAAACTCCAAGAATTGCTAATAGATTATTTAAAAGAGTTAGGGATTTTGCACTTGTTAAAGGTAGTGGTAAAATAGATTTGGAAACTACTTTGGATTCATTAGATAGATTAAATGTTGATAAATATGGACTTGATTCGATAGATATTGAGTATTTAGAAGCGTTGATAAATAAGTTTAATGGAGGCCCTGTTGGAGTTGAGACTATTTCAACTGCAATTGGTGAAGAAATTACTACTATTGAAGACGTAGTTGAACCTTTTTTATTACAAGAAGGTTTTATTAAAAGAACACGAAGTGGAAGAGTTGCTACTGAAAAGTCATATGAACACTTAGGTATTGATCATAATAAGTCTTTGTTTGAAAGTGGGGGATTTTTATGATTTTAGATGGAAAATTAGTTCGTGATGAAATATTAAATGATCTTAAGGAAAAAATAAAAGACAATAATTATAGAATAAAATTGGCTATTATTTTGGTTGGTGATGATGAGGTAAGTAAAATATATATAAGAAATAAAGAAAATGCCTGTAAATTTGTAGGTATTGATGTAGAAAAATTTGTTTTTTCAAGTGATACAAAACAAAGTGAAATTGAAAAATTAATTGATAAATTAAATAATGATGAATTTATTACGGGGATTATTTTACAAAGTCCAGTACCTAATAATATTGATTTTGATAAATGTTGTAATTTAATACTTCCTAATAAAGATGTTGATGGTTTTACTGAAAACAATATTTATAATTTGTACTTGAATAGAGATACTATTTTGCCTTGTACTGTAAAAGGTATTATATATTTATTAAATTATTATAAAATACCTATTGATGGTTCTAATGTTGTTATTGTTGGTCGGGGTAATATTGTGGGACATCCTTTAAGTTTAGCATTACTTAATTTAAATGCTACAGTTACTGTTGCACATTCAAAAACTAAAGATTTAGCATCTATTACTAAAAATGCTGATATTTTAATTTCTGCTACAGGAACACCTCATTTAATAAAGGATAATATGATAAAAAAAGGTGCAACAGTTATTGATGTTGGAGTATCAAGAGTAAATGGGGAAATCATCGGTGATGTTGATTTTTTAAATGTGAAAAATGAGGCAAGGTATATTACTCCGAATCCGGGAGGAGTAGGGCCTATGACTGTTGCTATGATTATTGATAATTTAGTTTGTATGTATGAAAGAAGGATTAATAATGGATAAGATTTTAGAAGATACTTTAAAAAAGGAAAGAATTAGACAAGAAAATAATATTGAATTAATTGCCAGTGAAAATTATGTTTCAAATGATGTTTTAAAATTACAAGGCAGTATTTTAACTAATAAATATGCCGAGGGATATCCTGATAAAAGATATTATGGTGGTTGTGAATATATTGATGTTTTTGAAAATATTGCTAGAGATTATGCTAAAAAGTTATTTGGAGCAAAATTTGCTAATGTTCAACCACATTGTGGCTCTAGTGCTAATATGTCTGTATATCGGGCTTTACTAAATCATGGCGATAAAGTAATGGGTATGAATCTTGCTAATGGAGGTCATTTAACTCATGGTCATAAAATGTCTTTTAGTGGTCAGGATTATGAAATAATTGATTATGATATTGATTTAGATACTGAAATGTTGAATTATGAAAAAATAAGAGAAAAAGCCTTGAAAGAAAAACCAAAAATGATTATTGCTGGTGCTAGTGCTTATTCTAGAATTATTGATTTTAAAAAATTTAGAGAAATTGCTGATGAAGTTGATGCATATCTTTTTGTAGATATGTCTCATATTGCAGGGCTTGTTGCTGCTGGTTTAC
The DNA here is from genome assembly GCA_944359015.1 of uncultured Bacilli bacterium. Lineage (GTDB taxonomy): Bacteria > Bacillota_I > Bacilli_A > RF39 > UBA660 > Onthocola_B. The sequence continues at coordinate 8,311 of CALVSK010000027.1, read as the reverse complement.
ATCCTAATCCAGTAGAATATGCTGATGTTGTTACTACAACTACTCATAAAACTTTAAGAGGGCCTCGGGGTGGTTTAATACTAACTAATAATGAAGATATTGCTAAAAAAATTGATAAAGTTATTTTCCCAGGTATTCAAGGTGGGCCTTTAATGCATGTTATTGCTGCCAAAGCCCAAAGTTTTTATGAGGCTTTACAACCAGATTTTAAAGTTTATCAAGAACAAGTTTTAAAAAATATAAAAGCTTTATCTAATGTCTTAATTGATGAAGGTTTTCACGTTGTATCTGGCGGTACTGATAATCATTTAATTTTAGTTGATGTAAAAAGCACTTGTGGTTTAACGGGAAAAGATGTTCAAGAATTATTAGATTCAATTCATATTACAGTAAATAAAAATTCTATACCAAATGATACAGAAAAAGCAATGATTACTAGTGGTATTAGAATTGGTTCTCCAGCTATGACTTCTAGAGGCTTAAAAGAAAATGATTTTGAAAAAATTGGGAGAATTATTGTTAAGGCTTTAAAAAATAGTAATGATGAAAAAATATTAAAAGAATTAGAGACTGAAGTTTTAGACTTAACAAGTAAATTTCCATTGTGGTATGAATAAAAAAAGAGGTAAAAAATGATAAAAATTGATATTGCAAAATCTTATTATGAAACGTTAGATAAAAAATTGGATTTAGAAAAATGCTTAATGCTTAGCGGTAAATTTGCAGGAGTTTGTTACGATTTAGAAGGATATAATAAATTAAAAGACGAAAGCGAAGAAAAGACTAAAAAAAGAATAACTTTAACTAAAGATAATGGGCATCATAGTGTGTATGATCATATATATATGAGTTTAAACATAACTAATATACCTAAAATATTGGCAATGGTATTAAATAATGAAAAAGAATATACTACTAGTGAAAAATCAGCAAGATATACTCCGATAAAAGTTAGTGATGATAGCATAATTTCTAAAAAAGAAATAGAACTTTATGAGAAATGGTTAAAAATATTTGAATTTAAAATAAAAGAAGTATATAAAGAGGTATTTAGTGATAGTAAAATTACTAAATTGGCACAAGAAAATGCAAGATACTTAATTACAGTATTTATGCCAACAACAATGATTTATACTACATCGTTAAGACAAATTAATTATATAGTATCTTGGTTTAAAAAATATATAAAAGAACATGCTAATAATGATTTTTCTCGCAAATTATCTAAATATATGCAAGAATTTATAGATGAATTAGAAAAGCTAAATATATTAGATGATGGTTTATTAAAAAATGAAAAAAATAGAAGCATTTCCTTGTTTGGGTCAAATTTAAAAGTAAAAGAAGAATATTTTGGAGATGTCTATGCGACAGTATATGAAGGTTCATTTGCAATGCTTGCTCAAGCTCAAAGACATAGAACAATAGACTATAAAATTGAAATTAATGATAATCATAAATTTTTTATACCACCAATTTTACTTGATGATAATACATTAAAAAATGAATGGTTAAAAGACATAAAGAGTGTGAAGGATGTTTATCCATGCGGTCAGCTAATAACAATTTTTGAACGTGGAACATATGAAAACTTTATATTAAAATGTAAAGAGAGATTATGTAGTTGTGCTCAACTTGAAATAATGAATCAAACTAAAAATACATTACATAAATATAGTGTCGCTTTAGAAAAAAATAATAATCCATTAAAAGATGATATAAAATCTTATTTAAAAGGTGCAAGATGCACATTTAAAGATTTTGTATGTTACAATAAATGCAATTTTAAAGATGGTATTAATTTAAAAAATAAAATATGAGGGAGTGATAACATTATGAGAGGAAAATTAATTGTTATTGAAGGAACTGATTGTTCTGGTAAAGAAACTCAAGCAAAAATGGCTGTTGAAAAATTAAGAAAAAAAGGAATAAATATTTTTACTTATGGTTTTCCAAGGTATGATACACCAACTGGAAAAATTGTTGGGGGTCCTTATCTAGGTAAATCTTATATTTGTGATGGTTGGTTTAGTGAAGGTGCTCCGAATGTAGATGCACTTGTTGCATCTGCTTATTATGCTGCTGATAGAAGATATAATATTAATGAAATAAAAGAACATCTTGCAAATGGAGATATTGTATTACTTGATAGATATGTTGAATCAAATATGGCTTATCAAGGTGGTAAATTAAAAACTCCTGAGGAAAGAAAAAAGATGTATGAAAAATTAGATAAATTAGAATTTGAAATAATGGAACTTCCTAGACCTGATGCTGTAATATTCTTATATATGCCTTATGAATACGCAACTATTTTAAAGAATAGTCGTAAAGAAGATGCTGACCAGTTAGAAAGAGATGCTGACCGATTGAAACAAGCACAAAATGCGTATTTAGAATTAACTGAAATGTATAATTATATAAAGATTGATTGTGTGAAAGATGATATTATTAGAACAATTGATGATATAAATAATGATGTAACTAAAACTATTGAAGAATTAATAAAATGAATATTGAAGAATATGATTATGATTTGCCTTTAGAACTTATAGCTCAAACACCATTAAAAACTAGAAGTGATTCTAAATTATTAGTATTAAATAAAAATACTGGAGAACTTGAAGAAAGTATTTTTAAAGATATTAAAAAATATTTTAAAAAAGGAGATGTTTTGGTATTAAATGATACTAAAGTTATTCCTGCAAGACTTATTGGGGAAAAAGTTGATACTAAAGCAGTTATAGAACTTTTGTTGTTAAAAAATATTAATGGTGATATTTGGGAATGTTTAGCAAAACCACAAAAAAGATTACATGTAGATACAATAATAACTTTTGGTAATGGAGAATTAAAAGCAAAAGTTGTAGAAAAAAAAGAAGAAGGAATAGTTTTAGTTAAAATGTTATATGATGGTATTTTTCTAGAAATATTGGAGAAATTGGGAATGATGCCACTGCCACCATATATTCATGAGAAATTAGAAAATCAAGAAAGATATCAAACAGTTTATGCTAAAAACTTAGGTTCTGCTGCTGCTCCAACAGCGGGATTACATTTTACAAATGAGTTACTTAAAGAACTTGAAGATATGGGGGTTATTTTAGTTTATGTTACATTGCATGTTGGTTTAGGTACGTTTAGACCTGTTGAAGTTAGTGATATTACTAAACATAAAATGCATAGTGAATTTTATATATTAAAAAAAGAAGTTGCTGATATACTTAATAATTGTCAAGGTAATATATATGCAGTTGGAACAACTTCAACAAGAGTTTTAGAAACAGTTATGAGTAAATATAATAAATTTCAAGAATGTAGTGGTTGGACTGATATTTTTATTTATCCTGGTTATAAATTTAAAGCGATTGATGGCTTAATTACTAATTTTCATTTGCCTAAAAGCACTCTTTTAATGTTGGTTTCAGCTCTTGCTAGTAAAGAATTTATATTAAATGCTTATGATTATGCTATTAAACATAATTATCGCTTTTTCTCTTTTGGAGACGCAATGTTTATTAAATAAACCCTTAAAAAATTTTAAGAGTTTATTTTTATATTATCATTATAATTTTTATTTCTTTAGTATCATTCTTCCAGAAATGTTATTATAGCATATTATGTATATTGTTGCATAACATTTATTAAGGAGGATTTTATGAATTTAATAATACCATTTACTAAAGATATTAAATTTAATTCTAATATTAGTGAAATTGTAAGTATTTCTCTTGAACATGAGTATACTGTTAATAATTCTGGTATATTAGGTAATTTTATTGTTCTAGGAGATTATAAAACCCATGAGGTAAGTGTTAATAAAGAACATTTTGAACATGTTTTACCTTTTTCAGTAGATATTACTAAAAAAATTGATACTGATTCAGTTGATTTTAGTATTGAAGATTTTACTTATGAAATAGTAGATAAAAATATTTTAAGAGTTAATATTGAATATAGTATTAATGCTTTAGAGGTAAAAGAAGAACCTAGAGAAGAAGTAATAAATGATAGTATTGAAGATATATTAGATAATATTGATGAAGAAATAAAAAATAATGATATTGATGAAAGAAATGAGGAACAAGAAATGATTACTCAAGAACAAAGAGATGCTAATATTGCAGAAGAAGATAAAAATACTATTATTAATGGGGTTTCTAATACTGAAGATTCTTTTGTAACTTATAATATTCATATAATGCAAGAAACTGATACAATCGACATTATATGTGCTAAATATAATACCGAACAAGCGATTTTAGGTGAATATAATGATTTAAGTAATATTGCTGTTGGAGATAAAATAATTATTCCTGAAATAAATGAGTAAAAGTTTAGATGTTTTAAAATATATTTATAAACCATATAGATACACTTTAAAAGGAAAAGCAACTATATTAGAAACAACTAGTGGAGATTTTATAGTAAAACCTAAAAATAAAAATATAAGTGAATTATATAATTATTTAGTTAGTAGAGGTTTTGATAATTTTCCTAAATTAATTGATGCTTCTAGAGAAGAAGTAAATGTTTTTGAATATATTAATACTATTAAAATGCCTAGAGAACAAATGGCAGATGATATTGTAGATTTAATTGCTAGTTTGCATAATAAAACTAGTTATTTTAAAGAAGTAAGTGAAGATACATATAAAGCTATATATGAAGATATAATAAGTAATATTAATTATTTAAAAAATTATTATGATACTTTATTTGAAATTGGTTTTAATGAAATATATCAATCTCCTTCAACTTATCTTTTTATGCGTAATTTTTATAAAATTAATGCAGCATTAGATTTTTGTAGTAAAGAATTAGATGAATGGTATAGTTTAATAAAAGGAGAAACTAAAACTAGAGTTGCTATTGTTCATAATAATTTGGCTTTAGATCATTATTTGCGAGGGGAAAAAGAAGTATTAATTAGTTGGGATGATTATTTAATAGATACTCCAATAATTGATTTAGTTAAATTATATAAAAAAGAATATTTAAATATAAATTTTTCTGAAGTTTTAGAAAGATATTTAGTTAAATTTCCATTATTAGAATATGAAAAAAAATTACTCTTTATTCTTATTGCTTTACCTCCACAAATTAAAAGTGAAGAAAATGAATTTATGAAATGTAAAGAAATAAGTAGAGTTATTGATTATGTTTTTAAAACTGAAGATTTAATAAGACCATACTATGATTCAAATACTGAATCATAGTATTTTTTTAATATGGCCATATAATTCTTGCTAAAAAGAAAAAAAATAAAAATATCTCTAAACAAAGTACAAATATATTCCATCTAAAAGGAAGTATTAATGTAATTATTAATTGATAAAATATAAGTATAGATAAAACAAATAATATTAAGATTGTAAAGCCTCCGCCAGGTCTTCTTCCACATGGATACATGTTATCACCTAATGTATTATATGTTTTATTTTTTTTATTGCTTTTTTTGTTTATTTTTGTTATTATTTTTATAGTAAGGTAGGTAATATATATGGATAAAGTAAAGTTCTATTTAAAAAATAGAAGGATATTAGCATTATCACTCTTGTTAATTGCTTTTATTGGAGTTAGTTTTGCTTATGTTGTTGCGCAAATATCTGGTGGAGCATTGAAAAATGCTAATATAACTGCAGATAAAACTGATGATTTAAAATTTACAGTTAGTAAGGAAATTAGTTTAAATCCAACTCAATTTAATGTTTTGGAAGGGGGAAGTGGTTTATCTGATAGTGCTGTTGGTAGTGCTATTTTAAAACCAAATAGTACTAATGGTAAAGCTACTTATACTTATTATGTATATTTTGATATTATTTCTAATAATTATGTTTATACAACTGATGAACAGTTGCCAGAAATTGTTTTAACAATAACTAATCCAAATGGAGAAGAAGTAACTAGCGTTAGTGGTCTTAAATATGTAACTGCTACTAATGCTGATGGAACTCAAGTAACAGGTTTTGATATTACAACAAAAAGTGGTTTATTTAATATAGCATTAAATTATGAAATATCAACAACTAATAATATTGAAGTTACTCAAGATTGGACTTTTACAGTAACATTTATTAATCTTACAACTAATCAACATGAAAACGGTGGAAAAACTTTAGAAGGAGAAGTAATATTATCGGCAGAAAAAGTAAAAGATACAACAATCGCTGCATTTAGTAATGGTGTTGAGTCTGTTCATGATGCTTATGGTAATTATGATATAACGACAAATTGTGCTTTTGCTAATTGGAATTATAAATTAGGTGGTTTAGAAATAGATTTTACTAATAATAGTAGGGTAAATTGTAATGTTGAATATACTCCAAAAACTACAACTACTTACTTAAATACATATATAACATCATTAGCAGGTCAAACCCAAGGAGATGGGCAAGTAGTAAATGAAAATGGCTATAGATATGAAGGGAAGAACCCAAATAACTATATATGGTTTAATAATGAGTTGTGGAGAATAATCGGAGTATTTGATGAAACATCTCATGGGCAAAGTGGTAAAAATTTAGTTAAAATAATAAGAGCAGATTCAATAGGAGGACTAGCATGGGGAAATCCAAGCGCTAATTATTGGACAGCAGCAAGTTTAATGAATTTACTAAATGGAGCATATTTAAATGCGGAAGATGGAACAGATAGTAGATATTGTTATGGATCTAATATTGTACCAAGTAATTGTGATTATACAAGTATAGGAATAAATAGTACATATAGAAATATGATAGTGAGTGTAACCTGGTATTTAGGAGGATATTCAAGTACAAGTGCAACAGCAGAGGCATTTTATGGATATGAAAGAGGAACAACGGTATATAATGGAAATCCAACAAAGTGGGAAGGAAAAATAGGATTAATGTATCCAAGTGATTATGGATATAGTGTACTTTCAAGTTCGTGTGCAAGAACAACAAATTTAGATTCATATGATAAATCACCATGTGCCGGAGAAAGTTGGTTATATGGTGAAGGGAATGAATGGACTTTAACTCCGTATTCGTCGTATAGTCATACCGTTTTCACTCTGGACTACAGCGGCTACTTGAGCTACAATGCCTCGTTCGGCGGCTATTCGGCCAGACCTGTCTTGTATCTAGATTCTTTAATCTATATAGTAGATGGAAATGGAACAATGGGTAATCCATATATTATAGGAATGTGATAAACTAAATCCCTCGCCGCATTTAAAACGGCGAGGGTCGATGTACATATCAACATCAAAAAATGAATTTTGATGAATAAAATAAGAAAGGAAAAATAAGAAAATGTTGAAAAAATTTAAAAAGCCACTTGCAGCAAAAGTACAAAAAGTATTATGCTTAAACAAACAAAGGAAATTTCTCTGTTAACTTCAGAAATAATTTTTTTAATAAAACCGTAATAATTAATCAACAATATGTTAACAAAGATTTTGTTAGTATTTATAAGAATAACGAAAAATTTCAAATGAGTTGGATGGAGTTTTTTTATATTCAATTAGTCATTAAATTATATAGTTTTACCTAGATTAAAGCGTGAGTTCATTGATGCAATACTATATATAGGTAATGTTTATTAGTGTAGTAAGATTTTAGTTTTGTTTGGAAAAACATATTCTATATTAAAAGAATAAATATATTAAAAAAATTATATTCAAATTATCTAATATTAGTAAAAGTAAAAGATAAAATAAAATTTGTTGGTGTAGATAAATTAATGGTAAACACGTTTGGAATAAAGGTACTTAAAAATGTTAATAAATTATTATTAGATAATTTGGATATAAAATTATTAGAAGAATATGATAATAATTTTTATGAAAATTATTATTTAAAAATAAAATTAATAGAAATAATAAAAGATATAAAGAAAGGAATTAATGATGAAGAAAAGAATTTTAATGGTTAGTGTAATAGTATTAGTAATATTTATTGGTGTTATAGTAGTAAATTATAACACTAATAATACTAAAACATTTACACAAGATGGAGTTACTTATGCACTAACTCTTGATGGGACTAGTGTTAGTGAAATCCCATCTAAAGGTAATTATAGAGTTGAAGTATCTTGTGAAAATGGAAATGGAAAATGGAATTATGATAGTTGGAAATTAGAACTAAACGAAATGACGGGTAGCAAAGCATCTTGTTCAATTGATTTTTATACAAATGAAATCAATTATTTAAATACTTATATCACAGGACTTTCTGGTACAACCCAAGGAGATGGACAAGTAGTAGATGAAAATGGCTATAGATATGAAGGAAAGAATCCAAATAACTATATTTGGTTTAATAATGAGTTGTGGAGAATAATT
>CALVSK010000026.1 GCA_944359015.1 uncultured Bacilli bacterium | reverse complement strand
AATTTTATGTTATGGCAAATATCTTATTCTGAATTTTATTTTCCAAAAACTTATTTTCCTGATTTTAATATTATTGAATTAAATAAGGCTTTAAAAGAATATGAGAGAAGAAATCGTAGATTTGGTAATGTTAAATGAAGTATTTTGATTGGAGTAATACTATTAATGGAAGTGAATTAATAGAAACTATAGAAGTTTTAAATAATGAAGAAATAGTGGTTTTACTAACTGAAAATATTATTTGTTTTAGTAGGTAATGCATTCGATAAATCTGTTATTAATAAAAATAAAATTTTAAATAAGATTAATTAATTTATAAAACTAGATTATACTAATTTGTAGAAATATAAAAATTGTTTTTTTGTTGAATAAATGTTATGATTATTTAACTTATTGAAAGAAGGGATTTTATGTTTAAATTACATGCTCCATATGCACCAAGTGGTGATCAACCACAAGCAATTAGTGAATTAGTAAAAGGAATAAAAGAAGGAAAAAAAGAACAAGTTTTATTGGGGGCTACAGGTACTGGTAAAACTTTTACAATTGCTAATGTTATAAATAGTATAAATAAACCTACTTTAGTTTTGGCTCATAATAAAACTTTGGCGGGACAACTTTATGCAGAATTAAAAGAGTTTTTTCCCGAAAATCATGTTGAATATTTTGTATCTTATTATGATTATTATCAACCTGAAGCATATGTCCCTAGTAGTGATACTTATATAGAAAAAGATTCTTCTATTAACGATGAAATTGATGAGTTACGACATGCTGCAACAAGTGCTTTAATTAATTATAAAGATGTTATTGTTGTGGCCTCAGTTTCTTGCATTTATGGTATTGGAGAAAAAGAAGAATATGAAAAAAATATGTTAATTTTGACTGTTGGAGATAAAATATCTAGAAATACTATTTTGAATCGTTTAATTGATATGACTTATGAAAGAAATGAATTAGATTTTCATCGTGGTACTTTTAGGGTTAGAGGTGATAATATTGACATTATTCCTGTTAATGAAAAGGTTAGTGGAATTAGAGTTATTTTAGAAGATGATATAGTTAGTTATATATCAATATTTGACCCTTTAACTGGGGTAGTTTTAAATAATAAAAAAAGTATTACTATTTCACCTGCATCGCATTTTGTTACTAGTAAAGATAAAATGGAAGTTGCTATTTCAAGAATAGAGGAAGAATTAAAATTTCGTTTGGAAGAGTTAAAGGAACAAAATAAATTAATTGAAGAACAAAGATTAAGAGAAAGAACTAATTATGATATTGAAATGTTAAGAGAAACAGGTTTTTGTAGTGGAGTTGAAAATTATTCACGTCATTTAGCTCTTAGAAATGCTGGAGAAACTCCCAGTTGTTTAATTGACTTTTTTCCAAAAGATTTTTTATTAGTTGTTGATGAATCACATGTTACTCTTCCCCAAGTTAGAGGAATGTATAATGGGGATAGAATGCGTAAACAAACTTTAGTTGATTATGGTTTTCGTTTACCAAGTGCTCTAGATAATAGACCTTTGACTTTCGATGAATTTGAAGAACATATTAATCAAGTTATTTATGTTTCTGCAACTCCAGGAGATTACGAATTACAAAAAACTAATGGCGAAGTTGTAGAACAAATCATAAGACCTACTGGATTGCTTGACCCTTTAATTGAAGTAAGAAAAACTGAAGGTCAAATAGATGATATAATTGCTGAAATAAAAGATAGAATAGCTAAAAATGAAAGGGTTTTAATTACAACTTTAACTATTAGAATGAGTGAAGAGTTAACAAATTATTTAAAAGAATTAAATATTAAGGTGGCTTATCTTCATAGTGAAGTAAAAACTTTAGAAAGATTAAAAATAATTCAAGATTTAAGAAAAGGTGTTTATGATTGTATTGTAGGTATTAATTTGCTTAGAGAAGGTTTGGATATACCTGAAGTTAGTTTAATTTGTATTTTAGATGCTGATAAGCAAGGTTTCTTGCGAAGTAGCAGAAGCTTAATTCAAACAATTGGTAGGTGTGCTAGAAATGAATTTGGTAAAGTTATAATGTATGCTGATAGTATTAGCCAAGCAATGGATGAAGCAATTAAAGAAACAAAAAGAAGAAGAGAAATTCAAGAAAAATATAATAAAGAACATAATATTGTACCTAAAACAATTATCAAAGAAATAAAAGATGTAGTAACAAATGCTATGGAAGTCGATAAAAAGAAAAAAGTAAATAAAAAAGAAAAACAAAAAATGCTTATTCAAATTGAAGAAGAAATGAAAGAAGCTGCAAAGAAAATGGATTTTGAAAGAGCTATGGAATTAAGAGATATATTGTTCGAGTTAAAAGGTATTTAAAAAAAAATAATAGTATGTTAAAATCAAAGAAGTAAAGAGGTGTGTTATGACTACATATATTTTTGGGCATAAAAGTCCAGATACTGATACTGTTTGTTCTAGTATTGCTTTATCTTATTTAAAAAATGAATTAGGTGATAAGACTGTTCCAAAAGTTTTAGGAAATATTAATAATGAAACTAAATTCGTTTTAGATTATTTTAAAGTTCCTGTTCCTAGTTATTTAAATGATGTAAAAGTTAAAATTAAGAATGTTAAATATGATAAAAAAGCTTATATAAATGAATATAGTTCCATTGCTTCGGCTTTTAAATTAATGCAAAAACAAAATATTACTGCAATACCTTTAATTAACGAAAAGAAAAAGTTAACTGGTTATGTTACTTTAAAGGAAATTGCTAAATATTTAATTAATGGTAATAAGGAAATTGTTAATACTAAATTAGATAATATTATTGATACTTTAAATGCTAAAGTTATTACAAAATTTGATGATTATGTCAGTGGGGATATTTTAGTTGCAGGTTTACAAAGTAAAACTTTGCAAAAAGAAATTGAATTATCTGAAAAAGATATTTTAATAGTTGGTGATAGACATAAGGTTTTAGAATATGCTATTGAATCATGCGTAAAATTGATAATATTACCTTTAAATGTTAATTTGGATAAAAAAATTATTAAAAAAGCTGAAAAAAATAAGATAAATATAATTGCGTCTGAATTTGATAGTTTTCAAATTGCTAATAAAATATTGTTAAGTAATTTTATAAAAAGTATAAATACTAATAAAAATCCTGTAACTGTTCATAATGAAGATTATTTTACAGATTTTAAAACTATGACTCATAAAATTAATCATACGAATTATCCTGTTATAAATAATAAAAATGAATGTCTTGGATTAATAAGATTAACTGGACCAAATGATTATGAAAAACAACAAGTTATTTTGGTTGACCACAATAATTTATCACAATCAGTTGATGGTATAGAAGAAGCAGATATTTTAGAAATAATTGACCATCATAATTTGGGTGCTATTGGTACTACTGTTCCAATTAACTTTATTTCTAAACCAGTTGGTTGTACTTCTACTATGGTATATGATATGTTTATTGAAAATAAAGTAAATATTCCTAAAGATATCGCTGGTTTAATGTTATCTGCTATTTTATCTGATACATTACTTTTAACAAGTCCTACTACAACGGAAGATGATAGATTTGCTGCAATTAAACTTGCTAGGATTGCTAAAGTTGATTTAGATAAATATGGTGTAGAGATGCTAAAAGCTGCTAGCAGTATTGAGGGTTTGAGTGTTCTAGAAGTAATAAAAAGAGATTTTAAAACTTATACTGTTGGTACTAAAATATTAGGTATTGGTCAAGTTATGACTATGGATTTTGATAATATTAAAAATAATATAGATGAATATATTAATAAATTAAATGAAATGGTTAATATTAATTATAGTATAGTTGTATTGTTCATTACTGATATTATTAAAAATGGTTCTTATATTATTTTTAATGATAGTGCTAAGGATATAATTGCTGATAGTTTTGGCTTAAAAAATGTGGAACAAGGTGTATTTATTCCTAAAATAGTTTCTCGTAAAAAACAAATACTTCCTAGTATATTAAATGTGATTGATATTGAAAGTTAGGGTGTAGTATGAAAGCATTAATTACTGGAGCTTCAAGTGGGATTGGTCTAGAAATGGTAAAATATTTAGCAGAAAAAAATATTGACCTAATTTTAGTTGCTCGAAGTGAAGATAAATTAAAAAGTTTAAAAAATAATTTGAATGTAGATTGTAAAATTATTGCTCTTGATTTAATAAAAGAAGAAAATGTTTATAAATTATATGATTTAGTTAAAAATCAAAATATTGATATTTTAATTAATAATGCTGGCTTTGGTTTATTTGGGATTTTTTCAAAAACTGATTTAAATAGAGAATTAGAAATGATAAATTTAAACATTAAAACTTATCATATTTTAACTAAATTATTTTTACAAGATTTTATAAAAAAAGATTATGGATATATTTTAAATGTTTGTTCTAGTGCTGGTTTTATGGCTGGACCAAAACTAAGTACTTATTATGCTACAAAAAATTATGTTACTAAATTAACTATGGCTATAAATGAAGAACTTAGAAAAGAAAAAAGTAATGTAGTTATATGTGCTCTATGTCCTGGACCTGTTGATACTAATTTTAATAAAGTTGCTAAAGGAAAATTTAAAATTAAAGGTATAAGTCCAAAGTATGTGGCAAAATATGCTGTTGATAAAATGTTTAAAAATAAAATGCTCATTGTTCCTGGTTTAAAAATGAAATTGACTTTATTTTTGACTAGATTTGTTCCTTATCGTTTACAATTGTTTGTTGCATATTATATTCAAGGAAAAAAGATGCATTAATGTAAACTGATAATGTAAATAAATGTAAAGTTAAATTATTGCGATTGAGTTTTTACTATTTTTTTAATATAATTTTTTAGAATATAGGAAAGGATTTGAGTATGGAAGAAAATAGAAAAAAAACACTAATCTTAACAATTATTGCTGTTGTTACATTAATATTAGTAACTGTTGGAGCAACTTTTGCATACTTTATGGCTCAGGGTGGTGAAGACGTTACTAAAAATGTGGATGTTACTACTAATACAACCGATAGTTTGACATTTGTAGTTGAAAATCCTATATCTTTTAGTGCTAATCAAGATAATTTTGGACAAGGTATGGGAAATCAAAGTGGTAGTACTGGAGCTAGAGCAACTTTAATAGCTAATAATGGGACTAATACTGCCACAGAATATTATAATTTAACTTTAAATATTACAAATAATAGTTTTGTTTATACAACGGCTGAACAACAAGCAGAACTAATATTAACTGTAACTGCTCCAGATGGTCAAACTTTACAAAACATTTCTGGGTTAAATTATGTAACTGTTGGTGATGTTTCAGGTTTTGATATAACTACTAAAACTGGTGAAATTGCAATTGCAAGTAATTATGAAATTACTTCAACAAATACAACAGTAGGTGAAATTCAAGAATGGGAAGTAAAATTAACTTTTGTTAATTTAGATAGTGACCAAAATGCTAATACTGGTAAAACTTTTGATGCAGAAGTTAAACTATCTAAATAGAAAATATTAATTTAAATATTATTTATAACGACTCCTTTAAGGGAGTTTTTTTGTTTTTAAATAAAGGTTGCAACTCCTAGTTAACTTTTTGAAACTTAAAGTTGGTAGAAATAATTATTTTTATTTTTTATTTTTTTTATTGGTGATTATATTGAAAAAAATATTTAATAAATTTTGGGAAATAATAAAAGTAATTATTTATGTAATATTTGTTTTATTTTTAAATGTTGCTATAATTATTATGTTTAAATATTTTTACATTTGACTAGGCAACTTAGTTGCAAATATAAAAATGCAACTTAAATTTAACAAAAAACAACCTAAAGTTGGTAGTAGTTTATCTTATTGTTTTATAAAATTTATGGTGAGGTGAGAAAAATGAAGTTTTGTGAAAAATTACAAAAATTAAGAAAGGAAAAAGGTTATTCTCAAGAACAATTGGCAGATTTATTAGAGGTTTCTAGACAATCCGTTTCTAAATGGGAGTCTGGTACAACTTATCCAGAAATGGATAAACTTTTAAGTTTGTGTAAAATATTTAATGTTACATTAGATGATTTAACTAATGATGAAGTTACTACTAAAAAAATATCTGAAAAACGAAAAAATAATTTTAATAATTTGGTTTATGTTATTTTAGATATAATAAGTAAAAGTTTTGAAATGTTTAAAAGAATGAATAAACAAGAAAAAGTTAAATGTATAACTGAATTAATTATTTTATTTTTAATATTATTGATTTTTAAAATACCATTTAATTATATTAATGATTCTATTCTAAATATTTTTATAAATTTTTCCGAAAATGCATATAAAATATTATCTAGTATTTGGTTATTTATATCTAACACAACTTATTTAATTTTATTTGTAGCTATATTTATTTATATTTATAAAATTAAATTTTTAGATAAATATGAATTTAAAGAGGATACTATTAATAATAAAACAGAAGAAATAGATAATAATCCAGAAATTATAAGTACTAGAGCAAAAGACAGTCAAAAACATAGTTTTATTCTGTTTGATATATTAGGTAAATTATTTAATATTTTTTTAAAGTTATGTGTTTTTTGTATTTTATTTCCTTTGATATTTTTATTTATCTTTGGAGTAATTTGCTTAACTTTAGCTTTAATTATTCAATTTGTAGGCATACATTATATCGGTATATTTGTTCTTTTATTAGGTGCTTTAGGAGCTTTAGAAGTTTTAATAGAGTTATTATTTAAATTTATTTTAAGTTCTAATTTAAATGTTAAAAGATTATTTATCGTTTTTTTGAGTTCTATAACTTTGGTTGGAGTTGGTTTTGGTATTACTACTTATGAAGTTTCCAGTACAAATTATATTGATTTATTGCCTAAGAATCTATCATTAAACACTTATGAATATATTTTTTCAATGAATAATGACATTATTTTATATGATCTAAATGATATTAAATATGTTGTAAATGATAATTTAACTAATAATTTAAAGGTTAGTGTGAGTTATTATGAAGATTATTTAACTGTTAATGTTGATTTATATAATAATTATTTGGGAATTCATAAAAGTATTCCTTGGGATAAAACTTTGAATTATTTTGATTTATTAAAAAATGATTTAAAAAATAAAATAATTTATAATTATAATTTATTAAATAATGTTGAAATAGTAATTGAAACTTCACAAAGTAATATTGATAAATTAAAAGAAAATGTAGAGAATGTTCGGGCTAAAGAGGAAGAAGAATATAATATGTATAAATATTATGAAGAAAAAATAGCTGAATTGGAAGATAAATTAATAGAAAATGAAAATGAGTTATTAAATAAAAATCAACAAATTGAAGATTTACAAGAAAAAATAAATAATATTAGTGGTTTAATTCAATAAATTTTTATGTTTTACAAATAAACTCTCTTTTCAAATTTTATTTTAAATATTATAATATACATATAGTACCATAAAAAGGGATGATATAATGCAAACTATTATAGATATTAATTTAAAGAAAAGAGAAGATTTTTATTGTAAATACTCTAATAAAATTTTAAATAATGAATTAAAAAATTATATTTTTGATTCTTGTTATGGCGATAATTATAAAAATAAAATTATTATTAATATTAATATGAAATTTAAAGTTAGTGATAACGAAAAAAATGAAATGATTGATGTCATAAGAAGAACATTTGGTTTAAAAGTCCAAGATGAGTTGTATTATTATGAAAAATCTAAATTTAAAAAAACTATCCTATTTTTAATAGGTATAGTTTTAATTATATTTTATTATTTGGCTTATATTGGTGTCATAAGAGAAATAATTTTAATTTTAGGTTGGTTATCTATTTGGGAGTCAGTGTATAGTTTTTTAACTGATTCTAAAAGAAATTATATTTATATTTTTCGTTTGAAACAATTAGCAAAGGCTAGAATTTATTTTAATTATTTAGAACAAGACTCTAAATCCTGAGATAAAGTTTTTATGTTTGACTTTATCTTTTTTGTTTCTTCTTTTTCTAATTTATAATATCCTAAATTGTAACTTAAATAAAATAATTCTTTAACTTTTTTATTAATCTTTTCAAACATTTTAAAATAGTTTTTATATAAGTTATTACAACTTGCTTCATTTAAAGCATATGTCATATTTACTGATAAATTTTTTTCAGATTCTAAAATGTCTTTTAAATAGTCTTTATCATTCATTTGTATCACCCTCTAATAAACTAATTAATAAATTACAATTATTAAAATGTAAATTTATTAATTCATTTGTTATTTTAAGAATTTGTTGATTTTCAATGTTATTAAGATAATCATTATATTTTTTAAATAAAATATAATTCCAATTAAATATATCTTTTATATATGAATTATCTTTCGATGTAATCATATTTTCGATTTCTTGCATTTTTTACCTCCACTAATAGTATTTGTTATAATTATTTTTATAAACTGTAAGTTTTTGGTATAATATTTACGGTGGTAAAATGAAAACTTTAAGAAACATTTTTTTGGTATTTTTAGGAATTATTTTTAGTTTATTTGCTAGTATGGTTATTTATTATGTATATTTTGATTTTGTTAATGAGAAAAAATTAGTAAATGAGTTAAATTATATTTCCAATAACTTTGATAAGGAAATAGTAGATGAAAGGTTAAATAAATATGTAACAAATGGTGATTATAAAGTAATAGAAAAAGTAGTTAAAGATTATTGGAAATATTTAATAAATGTTAAAAATGATTATGATAATTTATTTGATGACGAATTAATTGATATTATTTATTTTTCTACTTTCGATTCAGATGCTAAAAAGTTTGAAAATACCATTAATAAATTAATGTTAGTTAATAGTTCGCTAGATAACTTAAGTGAATCATTAAATAATTTGGATTTATACGATAAAATAAATCAATATAAATTAGATGATTATTTTATAACTCATTATAAAGAGTTAATATTTGATGTAGAAGCTAAATGTAATAAAATTATTAATGATATAAATATTGATAAAGAAATAATAGAAACTTATTATGCTTATTATATTTTTTTGCGAAATAATAGTGATTTTTGGTATTTTGAAAATGGTTATATATATTTTGATAATGAAGATTTAGGTAAACAATATGATTTGTTACTTAATAATATTTATAGTTTTGGATTATATGATGACAACGGTGAAAATAAAATTTAGTAATTTTTAAAAAGTCATTTATTAGTCACTTTAAAAAAATATAATTATTTTGAAGGGATGGATAATATGGAAATTTTAAAAGTTGAACATTTATGTAAAACTTATGGTAAGGGAGAAACTAAAATAAAAGCAGTAGATGATATTTCTTTTAGTGTTTCAAAAGGTGATTTTGTTGCAATTGTTGGAGCATCTGGTTCTGGTAAATCTACTCTTTTACATCTACTTGGTGGAGTAGACAGACCTACTGGAGGAAAAGTTTTTATTGATGGGGTAGATATTTATAAAATGGATAATGATGCTTTAGCTATTTTTCGAAGAAGACAAGTTGGGCTTATTTATCAATTTTATAATTTAATACCAATTTTAAATGTCGTAGAAAATATAACTTTACCATGTAAATTAGATAATAAAAATGTTGATACTCAAAAATTAGATGATTTACTTACTACTTTGGGACTTAGTAATCGTAAAAATCATTTGCCAAATGAATTATCTGGCGGTCAGCAACAAAGAGTATCGATTGGTAGGGCAATAATTAATAATCCTGCGTTAGTTTTAGCAGATGAACCAACGGGTAATCTGGATTCTAAGGCTAGTGATGAAATTATATCATTGCTAAAAAAATCTAACCAAAAATATAATCAAACTATTATAGTTATTACTCATGATTTTAATATTGCTAACGAAGCAAAAAGAATAATTACTATTGAAGATGGTAAAATTGTTAGTGATGTAAGGAAATAGGCTATGAAAATATTAAATGAACTTACATTAAAAAATTTAAAACTTAATAAAAAAAGAACAATAGTAACTATAATAGGGATTTTATTATCAACCGCTTTAATTTGTGCTGTTGCTGGTATGGTTACTAGTTTGCAAGCAACTTTAATTCAAATGGCAAAAACAGAAAATGGAAATAAACATATTACAATAAAAAATGTTAATTATGAAGACTTAAAATATTTTGAAAATAATCCTAATGTAAAAAACATGTATTTAGTCAAAAACTTAGGATATGCCTATTTAGATGGTAGTCAAAATGAAAATTCTCCGTATTTGCATGTAATTGCTTATACCAAAGATGCTTTTTTAAATAACAAATTAGACTTAATAGATGGAAGATTACCTTTGGATGAAAATGAGTTGGTAATTTCTTCTAACATAAAAGCAAGTGCTTTAGTTGATATTAAGATTGGAGATAAAATTAATTTAGATATTGGCGATAGAGTGTGTAGGGATGGTTCGGTTTTAGAACAAAATAATCCTTATACTGCAAATGATGAAGATGACACATGTTTTGAAAAAATCGATGTTAAGTATAATAAGGGATATACTGTTGTTGGTATTGTAGAAAATTTTAATTATAGTAATGAGCCTTATAATGCATCTGGTTATAATGTAATTACTTATACTAATGAAATTGATAGTACAGGTAATTATGATATAGCACTTTTATTTAAAAATTCTAATTATTATTTGGAATTTGAAAAGTATTTAAAAAATAGTGATGTTTTAAGTAAATATAGTTTCTTTTATAATGTTGATTTATTAAGGTATGAATTAAGTGGTTTAAGTAATAATAATTTAAGTGCTTTATATACTGTTGCAGGTATTGTTATAGCAATAATTATTGTAACTAGTGTTTTTGTTATTAAAAATAGTTTTAGTATTTCTATAGTTGAAAAAACTAAACAATATGGAATGTTATCAAGTATTGGAGCAACCAGTAAACAAATTAAGAAAAATGTCTTATATGAAGGCTTTATTTTAGGTGTTATTGGCATATCTTTAGGTATTTTATGTGGTATATTTGCAGATTTTGTATTATGTAAAATAGTTAATATATTTTTAAAATATTTGATTGATGATATTAAGTTTGTATTTAGTGTTCCTATTACTCCGATAATTTTTAGTATTATTTTAGGAAGTATTACTATATATTTTAGTGTAATTAACTGTGCTAAAAAATCCAGTAAAGTAACTGCAATTGATGCTATTAGAAATAATAATGAAATAAATATCAATAAAAAAGAAATGAAAATACCAAAAATTTTGAGTAAATTATTTGGTGTTGGTGGGGAAATTGCTTATAAAAATCTTAAAAGAAGTAGGAAAAAATATCGTTTTACTGTTTTGTCTTTAGTTGTTAGTATCTTTGTATTCATTTCTTTAGCATCATTTTTAAATTATGGATTTTTTATGACAAATCAATATTATGCAGATTTAAATTATAATATTGCTGTGCAAAATTTTACTAATACTAAAGATGATTTGAAAAAAATATATAGTGATATTATTAAAATGGATTATATAAATAATTATTCAATTCATAAAGAAGTATTTTTAGAATTAGATGCTATAAAATATATGAGTGATTATGGTTTTTATGATAATTTTGGAAAAAAAGATGAAACAGAAGAAAGTTATATAAGTACCATTGAAGTTCTTGCTTTAGGAAATGATGAATATGAAAGATATGTTGAAGAACTTGGTGGTAATGTAAATGATTTTAAAAACAAAGGTATTTTAATTGATGATTTTAAAGTATATGAAAATGAAAAATATGTTTATTATAATATTTATAAATTAGAAAAAAATGATGTAATTTCTGGAAAAATTAATGATAAGGACTTTAGTATTGAAATTGCACTTAAAACAAACAAAAGACCTATGGGATTAGAGTCCAATTATAGTTCAACAGGATATTTGATTGTAAGTGATGAATTAATAAATAATTTTACTTTTGAATATTTAGGTCTTTATATTAATAGTTCAAATGCTACTAAATTGGAAGAAAATATTAATAAATATATAAAAAATAATAATTATAATAATTCAGTTTATAATATTGAAACTGAAGTTAAAGCCCAAAGAGCATTCATAATTTTAATATCAATATTTTTGTACGGATTTATTATTGTAATTAGTTTAATTGGTATTACTAATATTTTTAATACAATAAATACCAATGTAAATTTACGAAGAAAAGAATTTGCTATGTTAAAATCAATTGGAATGACTAAAAAAGAATTTGATCATATGATTAGATTAGAAAGTTTATTTTATGGTACAAAGTCATTAATTATTGGTGTTCCTTTAGGTTTATTAGGTTCATATTTAATTTATTTAGCATTTGCTAAGAGTGAAGATTTTGGTTATATTTTACCATGGCAAGCAATAATTATTGCAATTGTATTTGTATTTTTAATAGTTGGTTTGATTATGAAAATCTCTGTTAAGAAAATTAATAAGCAAAATATTATTGAAACAATTAGAAATGAGAATATTTAAGAACTAATATGAAATCAATATTTCATTTAAGTTCTTTTTCTTTTTTTGTTATAATTAAAGGGGATGAAGTATGAAAAAAATATTATTAATTGAAGATAATGATTTTATAATAAAAGGATTAAGATATTTATTAGAACAAAATAATTATTCTGTTGGTGTTTCTAAAACTTTAAGTGAAGGAACAATAATGTTAAATGAAAATTTTGATTTGGTTATTTTAGATATTATGATGCCAGATGGTGATGGTTTAAATTTTTATAAAAAAATAATAAAAAATCTGCCGACGATTATTTTAACTGCTAAAGATGATGAAAACATTGTGGTTGATGCTATAGATTCTGGGGTTGATGATTATATTGTAAAACCTTTTAGGCCTAAGGAGTTATTGTCAAGAATTAATAAGGTTTTTAGAAAAATAAATGAAGAAAGTATTATTTCTATTCATAATATTGTTATTAATTTAAACACTAATCAAGTTTTTGTTGATGAACAAGAAATTAATTTTACTCGATTAGAATATAAAATTTTAGTTTTATTATTTACAAATATTAATCGAGTTGTTACTAGAGATGTTATAATTGATTATATATGGGATATAACAGGAAAATTTGTAAATGATAATACATTAAGTGTTTATATAAAACGTATTAGACAAAAGTTAAATAATGAAAATATAATTACAACTATTAAAGGAATTGGTTATCGGGTGATGAGATGAAAAAAATAATAGTTTTTTATGTTGCTATTTTGTGTACTGTTTTTATAATTACATATCAGTCATATATTAGTTATAATAGTTTAGTAAACGGTTTTGTTTCTCAAGTTATTGATACCATAAAAGATGATAATCCTTCATTTGATGAAAGTAAAATAATTAAAATAATAAATGAAAGTGATTATGATAGTAAAATTTTAAATGATTATGGGTTATCAAGTAATGATATAAGTGTTTTAAAAACTTTTCAAAATAATTTTAAAAAAAGTTTGGGTATTAATTTCTTTTTTGTTAGTTTAGTGTCCATAATTTTAGGACTCTTTATTTATTATTTTAAAAGAAAAGAAAAAAGGGAATTAACTAAAATAATAAATTATATTAGAAATTTAAATGATGGTAATTATGACTTAATAATAAATGATAATAATGAAGGTATTTATAGTTTGTTAAAAAATGAAATTTATACTACTACTGTTATGTTAAGAGAACAAAGAGAACAGGCATTAAAAGATAAAAAAGATTTAAAAGAATCTTTAGAAAATATATCTCATCAATTAAAAACTCCACTTACCTCAATTACTTTGCTAGTTGAAAACTTAGATAATCCAAATATGATTAATAAAATGCGTAGTGAATTTATTAAAGATATTAAATTACAAATTGATAATATTAATAATTTAATTATAAATATGT
>CALVSK010000025.1 GCA_944359015.1 uncultured Bacilli bacterium | reverse complement strand
AGTATCAGTTTATACTATATTGTTACCACCATAAAGTAGTTTTTTATTTATTGTCCACTATATGGGGTACAGTTCAATTTAGCTGCTTTTTTTATTCCATTTTCATTCGCAAACCTTACCATTTCTAATCGCTTATCAATTAGCAATTTTTCGTTATCTATGTTCATATACATTTCTTGATAACTTGACCACATCATTTTTCACCTCCCTCCTAAACCTAGTATTATATATCAGTTTATAAAAAAATACATAATAACCTGGGGTCACTATGTATTATAAAAAATTAAAAAAATTCAAAATTTTATTGACAATTTGCATGTTATTTTATATACTAAATGAGTAATGCCCGATTAGCTCAGTCGGTAGAGCGCACGGCTGTTAACCGTTAGGTCGTAGGTTCGAGTCCTACATCGGGCGCCATTTAGTATAATAAACAAACTTAAAAAAGAGAAGTTTGTTTTTTTGTTTTTGTAAATTTATTAAAATTACGCCAATTATAATTAAACAAGCAGCAATTAATTTTTTTGAAAGATTATTTTTTTCTTTTAAAAAAGTGTATCCTACGAAAACATTTCCGATGACAGCTAAAGCACAAAGTGGGGCTACTGTGGTAACATCTTTAAGTTGATAAGCCTTTAATTCAACTAAACTCATTAAACCCCAACATAAACCGGCAATTAAAACAGCATATTTATTAGAGGATTTAAACTCATTAACAAGATTTTTAAATTTTATTTTTTCAAATATAATTAAAATGACAGCGGGTATAATTAAAGTTAAAGAAACATAAAAGGATAAATTAAAATGCGAAGATAAATTAATTTCCAAAAAAAGAGCAAAAGAAAAAATAATATTAGAAAGAATCCCTAAAATGACAAATTTATTTAATTTTTTTTGACTTTTTTCAAAGAAAATTAAAATATTACTAAAAACGATTATAAGAGCTCCTAAAATTTTTGTAATAATAAAAGGTTCTTTAAAAAAGATTAAACCGAATAATATCATAAAAACTGTTGCTAATTGTCTTATAATACCAAATAATGATGCCTCCAAGCCATTTCTAACAGTAGTATTTATTCTATCGGAAATACTGTAAATAATACAAACTAGAAATAAAACAGAAAGCATTTTCCAGTCATATTCAAAATAAAAA
This sequence comes from uncultured Bacilli bacterium, assembly GCA_944359015.1. Lineage (GTDB taxonomy): Bacteria > Bacillota_I > Bacilli_A > RF39 > UBA660 > Onthocola_B. The sequence continues at coordinate 12,756 of CALVSK010000025.1, read as the reverse complement.
TCAAAAAAATGAAACAAAAATGAGAATGCTAAAACCAGCGATTAGTTGCAACATAACGGTAGTGTAACCATCATTTTTTGAATTAAAAGTAACGATTTTATAAAATTGTGTGAATAAAATAGAAAAAACTATATATAAAACTACAAATATTCCCCACATAGTAAACACCTAAATACATTATATATAAAAAATAAAATAATGCAATTTTAATAAAATTTTACATATCAAGTTATTCATGGTATAATTTAGAAAATATGTTAAAGTGATGTATATGAAAAAAGAAACTGTTGAAAAAATTTATTATTTATTTTGGATTTTTGTATTTGCTTCGGTCATAGGTTGGGGAATCGAAGGTGCATGGACATATTTAAAAAAAGGAGTTTTAATTAATCATTCAGCAGTAGCAATAGGACCTTTTAATATGGCGTATGGTGTTGCAGCAGTAGTTTTAACGATATTTTTGGAAAAATACAAAAATGCTAATATTATAAAAATATTTACATTAGGATTTTTGTGGGGAACGATATTAGAATATATTATGAGTTTAGGCATGGAGTTAGTTCTTGGATTTACAGCATGGGATTATAGCAAAAAACCATTAAACATAAATGGAAGAGTTTGCCTATTATATTCGGTTTTTTGGGGTATATTAGCAATTTTTTGGATAAAAAGTTTTTTGCCGTTCGTAAAAGAAATCATAAAAAAGATAGATTACAATATAGGAAAAAAAATAGCAGTATTTTTAAGTGTTTTTTTAGTAATAGATATGATATTTACATATAGTGCTATAAATAGAGCAAGGGAATTAGAAAAAGGGATACCACCTAGTAATAAATATGAAGAGGTACTAGATAAAACATTTAATAAAGAATATTTAAAAAACATGTTTAATAACAACTGGTAGAAAGGAAAAATAATGAACGAAGAAAAAATAAGTATGTTAGAAAGATATGGAACAGATTTAACTAATAAAGAATATATAACTGATCCAGCAATAGCAAGAGATGAAGAAATAAAACAAATAATATTAACACTTTTAACCCCTGAAAAAAGCGCATTATTAGTAGGAAAACCAGGAATAGGTAAAACAGCAATAGTTGAAGGATTAGCATATAGAATAAAAAATAATCAAGTACCAGAAGCATTAAAAGGGTGGAGTTTAATAAAAGTTAATATAACTAGTTTAATAGGTTCAACAAATAGTGAAGGTCAACTTGAAAATAGAATAGACTTATTAGTACGTGAATTAGCAGAAAGAGATAAGACAATCATTTTCATCGATGAAACACATTTATTAGTAAATAAAACAGGTGGTTTAGACTTTGCCAATATGTTAAAAGCAGGATTAGATAGAGGTACAATCAAAATGATTGGAGCCACAACAACAGAAGAATATGAACAATATATATTACGAGATAGGGCATTTTTAAGAAGATTTCAAAAAATAGAAGTATTAGAAGCAGACAAACCAACAGTAGTAAAAATATTGATGGGAACAATCCCAAAATTAGAAAAACAAATAGGGGTAAAATTAAATTATCAACCTTATGTTACGGAAAAAATCATGACATTCATAGTAGAAATGACAGATGAATATAAAAGGGTATATGAAGTAGCAAGTAGATATCCTGATATTTGTTTGACAATAGTAGCCAATGCATTTACTTATGCATTGTATGATAATCAAAAAATAGTAACTTTAAAACATTTTTATAAAGCTATATGTAATGCTAAAAACATATATGAAGATGCTAAGAAAAAAGAAATAGAACGTTTTAAAACTACTTTTTCCGAAATGATTATCGATGAAGGCGTCGATTTAAATGATATTAATTAAAGTTCGTTTTGGTTATTCAAATTAGGTTTGATATTTTGTTCATTAATAACCAAATGAGTAGTAGTTAGTAGTAGTCCAGCTATAGAAATAGCATTTAATAATGAATTAATTAAAACAGATTTATTATCTAAAACCTTTGTTTCATTTATTGATTCAAAGGTTTTATTTTTAGCATTATATAAAATTTCAAAATTATGATTATTAATTTCATTTAAAATAGAATTATAATCTAAATTAGAGTTAATAAGTATTTGTTTAATTGGAGATTCTATTGCTCTAGATAAAATTTTTTCACCAATAAAGTTACTATTTAAAATATTACTAATGTGGTAAAATACAATCCCCCCGCCAGGAACTACTTTGTTTTTTGTGGCATACAAGGCACACAAAGCATCATCAAAACGCATTTTTCGCTCTCTTCTTTCAATATTAGTTTTTCCTCCTACATATAAAATACCATAATTATTATTTAATTTGCTTAATCTATCTTTTAAAAAATCTTTTTCGTAATTATTTTTTTCTTTTTCAATTTCATTTTTAAGTTTTTTACAATAATTATGAATTTTTTTATTTTTTTCAAAAACAAAAGAAGTTATATCTTTAAAAATTAAAACTTTTTTTAAATAACCATAATTTAATTTATTTGAAAACAAATTATTAATACAAGTATTAGTAACAACTGCTAAGTCTTCCAAAATCATAGTTTTCCTACTTAAATACTCTGGGTTTTTTATTAAAATTATTTTTTGTTTACTTTCATAATTTAAAGCTAGTATTTCATTTAATACATAATCATCATAATCATCAGCAAAAACTATTAAGCCTTTATTTTTTTCAAATCCTATATTTATAAACTCTTGAAGTTTATCTATATTATCAATAAAACCATCAAATATAAAAATTAATGGCTCATTCATTTCTAGTTTTTTATCTTTTAAGAATAAAGGTGAAGCTAAATTTGTATCTAAAAAATATCCATTTATAATCTCGGTTTTATCATAAATATCTTCGCTTTCTTCTATTTTGATATTAAAACTTTTATGCATTTTGATATAAAATTTACATAAAAAATTACCAATAAACTCATCATTTGCAGCAATACATGCAATATTATACAATTCATTTGTTTTAGGATTTCTACCAAAATTATTTATTATGTTTATAATTTTTTCTGATGCTATCTTTAGTGAATCTTTTATAAAAATCGTACTATAACCTTTTTCAATAAAACTTAAACTATTTTTATAAATACTTTCAAGTAAAACTATGGTTGTAGTAGTCCCATCACCGACATCTTCGTTAGTTTTTATAGAAGCTTCTTTAATGATTGATAAAATAGTATTAATAATTGGATTATCATCTTCAATAGATTTAGCAATCGTTACTCCATCATTGGTAATAAATGGAGTAAAATTAGCGTCATTGATTATAACATTATTACCCGAAGGTCCTAAAGTGCTTTTAACAGGAATACATAAAAGATTGATAGCATCAATCATATATTTTTTTAGTTCATCACCACTAATTACTTTTTTCATTTTCATTTCCTTCCATTTCTATAATATATTTCCAATACTTTTTGGGCATATGATTTATTTGACATTTCAAATTTTTTCTTTCCTCAATTGCAATTTTATTATAAAAAGATTTCCACAATTTTTCCCAGTCTTCTTCGATAAACGATAAGTTTTCTATTATGCCTTTATAAATGATGTAATTTGTTTTATTATAAATACTAATTAATTGATGATTTTCATCATATATAATCCACAATTCGTTTTTTAATCTTCTAGAAAAATGTTGGCTTAATAATTCTAATATATTATTTTCGGGATTTATAATAGCAACCAAAAAATTGTTATTAACCATTCTAAAACGAGTAAAGCCTTTAAATTTGTGATTTTCATTAGAAACATATTTTGTCATTTTTAAAACATTGATTACACAATTTAAATTTTTATAATATACAACTTTTTCTTTATATTTAAAAAAATTAATTATAAAATAAAAAATCTGCATTTCTTTATTTTCAAACTTTGTTAAAAAAGCATAATAAATATTTTTAAAAATATTTTTATATGAAAACAAATAATTAAATAATTTATTGCTATTATTTTTAGGGTTAAATGTAATATCAAATAGATTGGGAATATATTCTTCTTGAGATTTAATATTAATAGGTTTAATTTTTTCTTTCAATAAATATTCAATAATATTAATTAAATCATAAAAAGTTCCATCGTACAAAATTACATAACTAGTATTTTTCATCAAATAAACTAAGTTGTACTCCAGATATTAATTTATTATTACTTCCTTCATTTATTAAATTAGTATAAATAAAATTTTTGTTATAAGAAATATTATTATAATATTTACTATTACAAGTAATAAAATATTTGGATTTTTTTAAACTAACTCCCATTTTTTTTAAATCATCAAAATTAATATTAAAATATTTACGAGAAGAAATTATTTTTTTTGCAGAAATTAAACCTATACCAGGAACTTTAATTAAATTGTTAAAAGAAGCTTTATTAATTTCAATCGGGAAGAAATCAATATGTCTTAATGCCCAATCAGTTTTGGGATCCAAAAGAACATTAAAATATTTACTATTATCAAATAAGTCATTTATCTGAAACTTATAAAATCTAAGCAACCAATCAGCTTGATATAAACGATTTTCTCTTAATAAAGGTGGAGTAGTTATGTTAGGTAAATATTTATCTTTATTTACTGGAACATATGCAGAATAAAAAACTCTTTTTAATTTATAATTTTTATACATAAAATCACTTTTATTCATAATATCAAAATCACTTTCTTTGGATGCTCCAATAATCATTTGGGTACTTTGTCCACTAGGAGAAAAATTTCTGTTAATATTATTTTTAACATAACTCATAATTTTATGAATATCATTTTCCTTTTTATTTGGAGCAAGCAATTTTAAACTTGTGCTATTAGGTAATTCAATGTTTGCGCTTAGTCTATCTACTAATGAACCAAGTTTTTTAATTAAATTAGGATTAGCCCCTGGTATTGCTTTAGCATGAATATAACCATTAAATTTATATTTATTGCGTAATAAATAAATGGTTTCAATCATTTTTTCCATGGTGTAGTCAGGGCTTTTTATAACGCCAGAACTTAAAAATAAACCTTCAATATAATTTCTTTTATAAAAATTTAAAGTTATTTCACAAATTTCTTCGGGGGAAAAAATCGCTTTTTTGTTATTATTGCTTTTTCTATTTACACAATATTTACAATCAAATATACAAACATTAGTCATCAAAATTTTTAATAAAGAAATACATCTACCATCACTTGAAAAAGAATGACAAATACCACTATATGAAGTATTACCAATCCCATCAATATTTTTTCTTTTACTGCCACTCGATGAGCAGGATGCATCATATTTCGCACAATCAGCTAAAATTTCTAACTTTTCTTGTATACTCATAATATCACCTAAAAAATATTATATCATAAAACAAGAACAAATGTTTGTTAATATTTTCCAAAAAAAAGTAACTTTTCAGTTACATAGTAAATATAAAATATCCTATTATACACAAAAGTAAAAAACAAAAATAAGATTTTGCAAAATTACGAAGGTTAATGTTTTCTTCTTTTAAAGCAAAAATAATTAAAAAAATCCAGCCTATAATTGGTATAGCAAAAAGCAATTGATAGCCAAAGTATCCCCAAGCACTGATGGGCTTAAATTTATCTGGTAAATTTTTAATTTCTAAGTCATGAAAATAGTTGCTATTTGCAACATTTTTTCCACAATTAAAACAAATATTCATGTTATCTTTTATTTTTTTTCCACAATTAACACAATACATGTAAAACCTCCAAGATAACAACTAATCATCATAATTAGTTTTAAATTCTAAAGTATCTTCCGCTTTATCTAAAATATCCTCTATACTTTCAATTTCATAATCATATTTGCGATAATCAGAATAAGAAAGTTTATTATTATAATAAAATGATTCAAGTTCATCTTCATAAAAATCTAATTTAGAATCTAATTTGTCAATAGTAGATTTCCATTCAAAAAATAAGTCTATTGTTTCACTTCTATTACTTGGTATTTTTAAATTATTTATATTACTTAAAATATTATTTGCTTCATCACCATATGAATTTAATGTATTTTCAATTTCTGAGGTATCAATAGTAGTATTTCCTTCCCCATCATTAATAACTTCATTATTATTGCTAGAATCTATATTAGAGTTTAATCCATTTTCTTCAAGCAAATAATCTAATTTATCTTCTAAATCATTTACTTTATCAATTAGTTCTTTATTGTTATCATTTTCACAACCAATTAAAAGAAAACAAAAACAAAATATACTTAAGACTTTCAAACAAATTTTCAAATTTTATCACCTAACAAAATAATAACATATATAGATAATAAGCACAACAAAATTTAGATTATATAAAATATATGGACAAGTATAATAATTACAAAATATAAAAGTTAATATATTATATTGGGAGGTGAAAAGAATAATGAATAATGATATGTTAAAATTAAATGTTTCTTCGACATTTACGTTAGCTAATAATAATGAAGCAGATATTAATTTAAATTTAACCCCACCAAATATTACAACAACAGGAAGTGTGTCAGGTACCATATATGATACTACTATTTTAACAGGAAATGTAGTTCCAGGTGCAACAGTAAAAGTATTTTCTTCTGATGGAACGCCGTATGCTCATACAGTATCAGGGATTGATGGCAGTTATACGATAAGTGACTTACCTATGGGTATTTATACTATTGCAGCAGTTAAAGATGGAAATTATTTGTCATCATCTGTGCCTTTAACTATTTCAAGTATTTTACCAGTAACAATAAATTTAGCTTTAATAGATAATACAAGTTCAACAAAAAATGTTATTTATGGTACATTAATTGATAATTTAACAAATATGCCATTAGATAATGTAAATATTTCATTGTATAAAGTTATAGATGAAACAAAAACATTAGTGTCAACTACAACAAGTATAGGCGACGGTGAATTCTTATTAGATTACTTAGATAATGGTACATATGATTTAACTTTCACAAAAGCCGGATATCAAACTTCAGAACTAAATAATGTGGTTTTAACAAATTCAGCAATGTTTAATGCATCTACAACTTTAACTAGTACATCTGGCGAAATAAATAGTACGGTATCAGGTATTATAAAAAACGATTTAGGTATAATAGTGCCTAATGCTTTTGTAGGATTATATAAAATAGTTGATGGAGTAGAAACTTTAGTAGCAGTAACATATACTAATGCAGAAGGAAAGTATATGTTTGGTAATGTTTTAGAAGGTGAATATTTAGTCAAAGCAAAGTTATCTCAAACACTTTAACCTATAAATTATTAAAAAATCAAAGTCAATTATTTTCCATTTCCACAACAAGCGAAATAATTGCAAATATCATTTTATATTCCATTCCTTTCAATATATGTATATGTAAATGCCTTTTAAAGTGTTACGAGCAGGATTCTAAACTATTAATATATAAAATCAACAACTTATATTTAATATTATATACAAATAAAAATAAAAAAATAATAAAAATATATGAAAAAAATAAATGTTAAACAAAAAAATAAACTTAGTGAGAAACTAGGTTTATTTTTAAATATAAAATTTTTAAAAATTTATTTTTGGTGTCTTTTTAAAACTAAATGAGATTTATCTTGTGCTCTAGTATAATTTTTTAAATTATAAAGTTGTGATAGAAGAACACTATCCAAATAACTCATGCCTGGTTGTAATTGACTTATAGCAAAATAATTATCTTCCTTAGCTATTTTGCCTTGCATAAAATAATTTTGAGTCTTTTCACTTTTGAAAAGTAAATATTTTGTATTATCAAAATCTGATTTACATATATGGATTGTATAAGGAGAAGTTTCATAAATTGTTTCATCGATAATCTCAAAACCATATGTTTTTAATAAATACAAAAGAAAGGGTTTTCTTTGTTTTTTATTAGTACCTAAAAAATCAAAACCATTATTAAGACAAAAGTCAATCCAAGAAGCAACAAGTAATGAGGCTAACCCGGAATTCCTATATTCATCTTTAACATATACGCCGATAAAATCACTTGTTTTTGATTCAAAATTTAAATAAAAATAAATATAACCTTGACAAACAAAAGTTCCGTTATCACTAATAAAAGATTTTATAAAATATTGTATTTTTTCATTTGCTTTAAACAATGTTTTTTGAAAGTATAAAGATTGATTACAACCTTTATATTCAAAATTATCACTATATAAAACATTTTTGTCAAATGGAATATTAGCTAAAAAAGTCATATAATCCCCCTTTTAAAAACCAAATTATTATATATTGTTTTCTAAAAAAATGCAAATTAATATTAATTTTTGCTCTTTGGTAATTTATAAACAAAAGAAAAAGCCCACAAAATTTTATGAACTTTTACTTAAATAACACACAAATTATGTGTAAAATTCACAATGGGGCGAAATAAGGGAGTCGAACCCTTGCATAATAGAGCCACAATCTACCGTGTTAACCACTTCACCAATTCCGCCATAACACGATAATAGGATATCAAAAAAAATGTCAAAAATCAATACTTTATGATAAAATAGTAATATAAAAAGAAAATGGGGTAGATATAAATATGAATGAAGTTATTAAAGTATTATGTGAAAGAAGAAGTACAAGAAGTTATAGTGAAGAACAAATACCATTAAATATTTTAAATGAAATATTAAAATGTGGAACATATGCCCCAAGTGGAATGGGTAAACAAAGTGCTGTAATAGTTGTTATAAGAAATAAAAAAATAATCGAAGATATTGAAAAAATCAACAGAAGTTTTATAAATAATAATGAAAATTTTCATCCATTTTATAAAGCTCCAACGTTACTAGTAGTACTTGCTGATAAAAATATAAATACATACATAGAAGATGGGAGTGCTGTAATAATTAATATTTTAAATGCAGCATATAGTTTGGGAGTAAATTCTTGTTGGATACATAGAGCTAGAGAAACATTTGAAACAAAATATGGAAAAGAATTATTAAAAAAATGGGGATTAAATGAAAATTATATAGGTATAGGTAACGTAGTATTAGGTTATAGGAATGTAGAAATGCCAAAACCTTCTAAAAGAAAAGAAAATTACATAATATTTGATGAAAAAGAATAAAAAATACAATTTAAAATAAGGAGGGAGCATGAAAAGAGAACGAAAAAATGTAATACTTAGTATGTTTGTAAATTTAATAACAGCAATGCTTAAAATAGTAACTGGTTTAATTTTTAATAATTATACAATAATGACAAGTGGATATTACACTTTATGTAATTTTTCTCAAGAATTTATGTGTGAAACGAGCAGTATATATAGAAAAAGAAGAGCAAATCGAAAATATCCATTTGGATATGGTAATATTGAGTATATTGCCTACATAATAATAGGTGTAATTTTTGTGTTAATAGCGATGTATATATTTATAAAGTCATTAAGATTACAATATTCGCAAATAGATTTTAAAATAATATTTTCATTAATAGCAATAATTTTAATTCAATTTATAAATGCAAGTTATTTATTGCAAGTTGGTAAAGAAATTAGAAGCCAAATGTTATTCTCATCGGCGCATAGTTCTTATTATGATGCAGTACAAACAATTATAACTAGTTTAATTATAATATTAACAATATTTATTTCATTTTTTGATTTTTTAGGTTGTATAATTATAACGATTAGTATATTAAAAAAAGGGATTAATATAATAAGAGATAATTACATATTAATAAAAGGACAAAATGATAAAAATAAAACCATAACAGATAAAATAAAAAAAGTAATAAAAACAGTAGATAAAATTAAATATTCAGAAACTAACTTAATAAATATAAAAGATTTTTACTACATAACTGTAGAAATTGGAATAGATGATGATTTAAGTATATGTGAACTGATAAAAAAGGAAAATGAGTTAAAAAATAAAATATATAAAGAGAGACTAAAAATAAAATATATAGATTTTGAAATAATAAAAAATTAAAGGAGATGCATATTTTGTTAAAATTAAGTAACATAACGAAGGATTACAACACAGAAACTGAAAAAGTAAAAGCATTAAAAAAAATAAATATTGAATTTAGAGAAAATGAATTTGTTGCAATTTTAGGGCCTTCTGGTTGCGGAAAAACAACCCTATTAAATATAATTGGGGGATTAGATAAATATACAACAGGAGATTTAATAATTGATGGGGTAAGTACAAAAAAATATAAAGATAGAGATTGGGATACATATAGAAATCACAAAATAGGATTTGTATTTCAAAGTTATAATTTAATAACACATCAAACTGTATTATCAAATGTAGAATTAGCATTAACACTATCAGGAGTTGATAAAAAATTAAGACGAAAAAAAGCAATTGAAGTGTTAGAAAAAGTAGGATTAAAAAATCAAATAAATAAAAAGCCAAATCAAATGTCTGGTGGTCAAATGCAAAGAGTAGCAATAGCAAGGGCATTGGTAAATAATCCAGATATAATATTGGCAGATGAACCAACCGGAGCATTAGATAGCAAAACGAGTGAACAAATAATGGAAATTTTAAAAGAAATTTCTAAAGAACGTTTGATAATAATGGTAACTCATAATGCTGAGTTAGCAAAAAAATATTCAACGCGAGTAATTAATTTATTAGATGGTGAAATAATAGATGATACAAATCCATATAAAAAAGAAGAAGAGAAAAATAAATTAGATAGCAATAAAAAAACTTCAATGTCATTTCTTACGGCATTAAGTTTAAGTTTTAACAATTTATTAACTAAAAAGGGTAGAACTATTCTAACAGCTTTCGCAGGTTCAATAGGAATAATAGGAATCGCATTAATAATGTCTTTATCAAATGGTGTACAACAATATATAAAAGATGTTGAAGAACAAACTTTATCTAGTTATCCCATAACAATTGAAGAAGAATCTGTTGAAATTGGAGATTTATTAGAAAGCATGCAACCAAAAGAAGAAAAAGAAGTGCACAATGATGGTAAAATATATTCTAATAATGTAATGACAGATATGATGAGTACGATGTCTGCAAAAGTAAAAAGTAATAACTTGGAAGAATTTAAAAAATATATTGAAGATAATAAAAAGGAAATTGATACTTATACATCAGACATAACGTATTCATATGATTTGAAATTACAAATATATAAAGATGATGAAGAAAAAATAGTTCAAGTTAATCCTAACACAGTTTTAGATCAAATAGGCATGCAAATGAATTCAATGCAATCAATGTTTGTTTCTACGGATGTATTTAATCAAATGTTTGATAATGAAGAAATTAATAATAAACTTTATGAACTTGTTGCGGGGAATTGGCCAACCAAATATAATGAAGTAGTGTTATTAGTTGATAAAAATAATGAAATAAGTGATTTTACTCTTTATGCACTAGGTTTAAAAGATAGTGATGAATTAGAAGAAATGTATGATAAAATTTTAAATAAAGAACCATTTGAGGTAAAAGAAAGTTCGTATGAAATAGATGATTTATTAAATTTAGAATTTAAGTTTTTATTAAATTCAGATTATTATCAAAAAGAAAATGGGATATGGATAGATAAAAGCGATGATGAAAAATATATTAAAGAAAAATTAGAAGACGCCGAAACATTAAAAGTAGTAGGAATAATTAAAACTGATGAAGAGTCGATAGTTAGTTCTACAACTGGTGGTATATTATATACTAAAGAATTAACAGAATATGCTATAAATAAAATAAATGAATCAGCAATAGCAATTGAACAAAAAAGCAAGCCAAATATAAATGTATTTACGAATCAAGAATTTAGTGAAGAAAAATTTGATATAAATAACTTATCAAAAGAAGAATTATATTATCTACAAAGTTTAAGTGCTGAAGAGTTAGCCCAAATAATGAAAAATTATGAAGAACAATCAGGGGCGACTTATGAAAAAGTTTTAGCCCAAATAGGAGTTATAGATTTAGATAAACCGAAAAGTATAAATTTATATCCAAAAGACTTTGATTCTAAAGAAGAAATAATAAATATAATAAATGAATATAATGAAATACAAAAAGATAAGAAATTAGATGAAAATATTATAAATTATTCTGATTTAGTAGGAATAATGATGAATGGAATATCTACAATAATCGATGTTATAAGTTATGTACTAATGGCATTTGTCAGTATTTCATTGGTAGTATCATCAATCATGATAGGAATAATAACATATATTTCAGTGTTAGAAAGAACAAAAGAGATTGGCATATTAAGAGCAATTGGAGCAAGCAAAAAAGATATATCGAGAGTATTTAATGCAGAAACAATAATTGAAGGATTTGTTGCTGGTGTATTAGGAATAGGGGTAACATTACTACTAACAATTCCGATTAATTTAATAATTAAGCAATTAGCAAATATAAGTAACATAGCAAAACTTCCATTAGTAGGAGCGATAATATTAGTTATAATCAGCATAATATTAACAACGATAGCAGGATTAATCCCATCAAAACTAGCAAGCAAAAAAAATCCGGTTGAAGCTTTAAGAGTTGAATAAAACCTCACAAAAAGTGAGGTTTTAAAATGCTTTACAATTTATCAGAACTATTCATAATAGATTTAGGATAAGGTTTTCTTTCATCGGTTAACCCTATTAAATAATCAACAGAAGTTTTATAAAATTGGGCTAAAACAACTAATTTCTCAACAGGGATTTCATTAACTCCCATTTCATATCGACAATATTGTGCTTGGGTAACTTTTAAAATTTTGGCTATTTCAATTTGCCTATAATCATTGTCTTCTCTAATTGCTTTTATTCTTTC
>CALVSK010000024.1 GCA_944359015.1 uncultured Bacilli bacterium | reverse complement strand
AAAATATAAAAAAATACAGATTAAAGCATAATTTAACCCAACAAGATTTAGCAGACTTAACTGGTTTATCTAGGCAATATATCTGTGATATTGAAAACAAAAATAGAAACAAGCACTTAACTATAGCCATACTAGGTAGAATATCTGATGCATTAAATATCCCTATTACTGAGTTTTTTATAGACAATAAAATAAAAGAAAAACAAGAAACCGTTAAGTCTCTTGTTTCAAATTAATTATCAATAGTTTTCCATTCGGTTGTTCCACATTTAGTACAAACTTTTGGAGCCAAAACCTTTTTTCCTTTTGGCAATTCAATATTAGTATCAATTTTACTACATAAAATTCCAGATTCAGGGTCAATATATGCTATACCAAACTTTGCATCTTTACAACAATCACAATTTTCATTTTTCATAAAAGCCTCCATAAATATTATGGTTATAAAAGATAAAAATTATTCTAGAAATAATAAACAATATTACTACATAAATTAAAAACCAAGTTATTTAAAGAAGTTCTAAATGTATAAACATAATAAGAAAAAAAGAATTAACGACAAGCGTTAACCCTAAATTAATTCTAACTTTACTTCTAAAGCATCGTCTCCACGACGTTCTTTTAATTTAATAATTCTAGTATATCCACCAGTTCTAGTTTCATATTTTTTAGCAAGTTCATCAAATGCTTTAGCAACAACATCTTTATCATTATGTAAAAATGCCAATGCTTTACGACGAGATACTAAAGAACCATCTTTACCATAAGTAATCATTTTTTCAACAAACTTGCGAACTTCTTTAGCTCTAGCTTCAGTAGTTACAACATAGCCATTATTTATAACATCTTTAGTTAAACTAGCTAAAATACTTCTTCTAATTCTTGTTTCTCTTCCTAATTTTCTATATTTCATATTATTACTCCTTAAATGTAAGTCCTAATTCAGCAACTTTATCTAAAACTTCTTTTAAAGATTTCTTTCCTAAGTTTCTGATTTTAGTAACTTCTGTTTCTTTTTTATTAACTAAATCTTGAACAGTATGAACACCAGCTCTTTTTAAACAGTTATATGCCCTTACAGAAAATTCAACATCTTCAATTGGAGTTTCCAAAGTTTTTGTCATACTATCAACTTTCTTTTCTTGCATAATTCCTGCAATATTACTAATTGAATTCAAATCAGCAACAATATTAAAATGTTCAATTAAAATTTTTGCTGCTAGAGCCATAGCTTCTTCTGGAGTCATACTTCCGTTAGTAGATACTTCCATAATCAATTTATCATAAGATTCATCTTGACCAACACGAGTACTGACAACATCATATTTAACTAATTCTATTGGAGAATAAGAAGAATCAATAGTTATAACACCAGCTTTAGCGTCCACAAATTTTTGTTTATTTTCAGAAGCAGGTACATAACCACGACCATTATCAATAGTCAATTCCATGCTTATTTTTCCACCTTCAACTAAATTACAAATCACTAAATCAGGATTCATAATTTCAACTTCTGCATCAGGTTCAATATCTCCAGCGGTAACAACGCCTTCAGTAGACTTAACTAATCTTAAAGTTTTAACTTCATTTGTATAATTTTTTACAACTAGATTTTTAAGCGCTAAAACAATAGTAGTAACATCTTCTACAACACCTTCTATTTTTTGAAATTCATGCATAACTCCATCAATTTTAACAGAAGTAACAGCACTACCAGGTAAACTAGAAAGTAACACTCTTCTTAAAGCATTACCAATAGTAGTACCAAATCCTCTTTCTAAAGGCTCTAATTCAAATTTAGCAAAATTATTACTATTTTGATATTCAACTATTTTATAATCTGGCTTTTCAAATTTAATCATTTCACACGTTCCTTTCCCTAATTAATTTCTTGGTCTTTTTGGTGGACGACAACCATTATGTGGAATTGGTGTTTCATCAACTATACTAGTAATTTCTAATCCAGCAGATTGTAAAGATCTGATTGCATTTTCTCTTCCTGGTCCAAGGCCTTTTACATAAACATCAACTTTTTTAACACCAGCTTCAACAGCAGCAGCGGCAGCAGCTTCACTAGTTAAACCAGCAGCAAAAGGAGTTTTCTTTTTACTTCCTTTATAACCTATTCTACCAGCAGATGACCAACTTATAGCATTACCTTCTTTATCAGAAATAGTAACTATTGTGTTATTATAAGTTGAATGAATATGAGCTTCAGCTTCTGGAATATTTTTCTTTACTTTTCTTTTTCTTCTATTATATGCCATATTACTTACCTACCTTTTTCTTATTTGCTACTACTTTACCTTTACCTTTACGAGTTTTAGCATTTCTACTAGTTCTTTGACCTCTTACAGGTAAACCCTTTTTATGTCTAATACCTTCATAGCAATTAATTTCCATTTTATTTTTAATGCTCATTTGAACATCACGACGTAAATCACCTTCAACAACGTATTTTTCTACTTCTTTACGCAATTTAGCAATTTCATCTTCAGATAAATCTTTAATTTTCTTTGTAGGTTCAACTTTAGCATCATTACAAATAGTAAGAGCTAAACTTCTACCAATTCCATATATTGCTGTTAGTCCTATACAAGTATGTTTTTCACCTGGTAATTCAATATTTTTAATTCTAGCCATTTAAATCCTCCTTAACCTTGTACTTGTTTATGTTTAGGATTTTCACAAATAACCCTAACTTTACCTTTTCTTCTTATTATTTTACATTTCTTACAAATTTTTTTTACAGATGGTCTAACTTTCATAATTTCACTCCTTATCTATTATTCCATTTTATAATCCCACGTTCTAAATCATATGGCGACAATTCTACTGTAACTTTATCACCCGGTAAAATACGTATCATATTCATGCGCATTTTACCAGAGACGTAGGCTTTTACAGTATGACCATTTTCAAGTTCTACAAGATAATCACTACCTTTTAAAACTTCAATAACTTTACCTTCAACTTCAATTTTATCTTTTTTTCCCATATATTAATCTCCTGTTAATATTTCATATCCATCTTTAGTAACTAACACTGTATTTTCATAATGGGCAGATGGTTTCCCATCACAAGTTTTAACTGTCCAATCATCATCTAAAATATAAACTTCTTTACTTCCTAAATTTAACATTGGCTCAATAGCAATTGTCATTCCTGCTTTAAGCCTTGTTTTATCATTAGTATTAAAATTAGGTATATCAGGCTCTTCATGCATTTTAGAACCAATCCCATGACCAACAAGCTCTTCAACTACAGATAATCCTGATTGATGGGCATAAGTTTCAATAGCCTTACTAATATCACAAATCCTTACACCATCTTTTACCTGTTTCACACCTTCGTAAAATGCTTTTTTAGTATTTTCAACTAATAATTTAACTTCATCAGAAACATTACCTATAATATAAGTTCTTGTAGCATCTGCATGATATCCCTTATACGATAAAACTAAATCAATAGAAACAATATCACCATCTTTAATTACTCGCTTACTAGGAATACCATGTACTACTTCATCATTAATTGATATACATACACTAGCTGGATATCCTTGATAACCTAAAGTAGATGGAACACAACCATTTTTTTTGATAAATTGATAAACAATATTATCAATTTGTTTAGTAGTGATTCCAGCCTTTAAGTATTTTTCAATTTCTTTAAAGGTAAGGTTATTATACTTACCAGCTTCCTTCATTAATTCAATTTCTCTAGCACTTTTAATACTAATCATTAGCCACTATCCTTGATATTTCTTTAAATTTTTCATTTAAATCTTTATTAACATCTATTACATTAAATTTATTTTTACTTTTATAAAAATTTATTAAAGGCTCAATATTAGATAAAAAAATCTCAAATCTGACTTTAAATGCTTCAACATTATCATCATCTCTTTTAACTAATTTGTTGCCACACACATCACATATATCATTAACTTTAGGTTTTAAGCCCTCATCATTTAAATTATAAGTTTTCCCACAACTACAACTTACTCTTCCTTCAATTCTTTTTACTGCTTCTTCTTCAGTTATATCAAGATAAATAACTTCATAAGAATCATCTTTTAGAATTTTATTTAAAGCAACTGCTTGATTAAGAGTCCTAGGAAAACCATCTAAAATAAATGGTTTTCCATCTAAAGTAGCAAGTTTATCTTTAATTAAGTTAATAATTAATTCATCGCTTACTAATTCTCCCTTATCAATAATATTTTTAACTTCCATACCCAAAGTACTACCAGAAGCAATAACTTCCCTTAACATATCTCCAGTAGAAATATGAACATATCCGTATTTTTCCTTTAATAAATTACTTTGAGTTCCTTTACCAGCAGCTGGTGGAGCAATAAATATTATATTTTTCATATTATCTTAATCTCTTTCTTCTATTAGCATAACTACGACTTACTAAACTACTTTCAATTTGTTTATAAGTTTCAATCGCAACACCTACAACGATAAGTATTCCTGTTCCTCCAATACTAACTGAAGAATCTAATTTAAATATTGCAGAAAATAATATTGGAATACCTGCTAATATAACTAAGAAAATACTACCGACAAAAGTTAATTTTCCAATCGAATTACCAATATATTTTGAAGTATCTTCTCCAGGTCTAATTCCAGGAATATAACCACCACGTTCATTAAGATTTTTACTCATTTCATCTGGATTCATAACCATAAAAGTATAAAAATATCCAAAGAATAAAATCAAAATCACATATAATATAAAACCAGTCGGCGTATTATAGTTAATATATTTATTAACAAAATCTAGTGCTTTTTGATTATCCATTAAACTAATTATAGTTGCTGGAATAGTAGTTACAATTGATGCAAATATTACTGGTATAACACCTGCAGAATTTATTTTAATTGGCAAAAAATTTTGTTGGGCACCATAAGCACTACTACTACGATTAGCATGTTGAATAGGAATTCTTCTTTCAGCAAGTTGTACCCAAATTATTCCCACAATTATTAACAAATAAGAAATAATAAATAAACTAAAATATAAAATTCCCAAAGCAGTACCATAAGTACCAGCAGTTATAAAGCCATTATAAGCGCCAATAAATATACGAGGCATACTAAATATAATACCAGCCATTATAAGCATTGATTGACCATTTCCAATACCTTTATTTGTAATTTGGTCACCCATCCACAAACAAAAGGCAGTACCAGCAGTCATAACCAATGAAGTTTTAAGCATTTCATAGACACCTGCACCATTCATATAAAATACACACAATACATAGGCTTGAAAAAAACCAATAATAATACCCAAATATCTAGTAACTTTATTAATTTTTTGTCTACCAACGTATCCTTGGTCTTTTAAATCTTTAAAATATGGTATTATGTCCATTTGCAATAACTGAGTAATAATGGAAGCAGTGATGTAAGGAGAAACTCCTAAACCAAAAATCGCAAAATTTCTAAGTCCACCACCACTCATTATATTAAATATTTCTAAAAAACCTAAGCTATCATAAACACGAGTTGCCCAAGGAATAGTTATTGCACTACCTAAACAAAATATACCTAAACAAAACAAGGTAAAATATATTCTGTGTCGTAAATCTTTATTACTTTTATTAAAAAGTTGGGAAAATCCCCGAAACATCTAAATCACCTCAGCTTTGCCACCGATATTTTCGATTTTTGTAACAGCTTTACTAGAAAATCTATTAGCTTTTACAGTTAATTTTTTTGTTAATTCTCCATTTGCAAGAATTTTAACTCCACATAATTGTTTTTTAATGATTTTTCTTTCTTTCAAAACTTCAGGAGTAACAGTATCTCCATCATTAAAGAACTTTTCTAAATCTGCTAAATTAATAACAGCATATTTTGTAGCAAAATTCTTATTATTAAAACCTCTAATAGGAATTCTTCTATGAAGTGGAGTTTGTCCACCTTGGAACCAAGCAGAAATCGAAGCACCACTTCTTGATTTTTGACCGTTTTCCCCACGAGTAGAAGTTTTACCCATACCACTACCAGGACCACGACCTACTCTTTTAGAAACTTTTGTTTCTTTACTTTTTGGTAAATTTTCTAATTTCATATTACAATTCCTCAACTTTCTTTCCACGAAGTTCAGCAATATGTTCTGGAGTTCTTTGAGATTTCAAAGCATTTAAAGTTGCTTTAGCAACATTAACTTGAGTATTTGAACCTAAAGACTTAGCAACTATATCTTTAACACCAGCAAGTTCTAAAACTGCACGTGCAGCACCACCAGCAATTATTCCACGACCTTCTTTAGCAGGTTTAATTAAAACTACAGCTTTACCAACTTTAGAAGTCATTTCATGTGGTACAGTTCTACCATCTTTTAAGGCTACTTTACAAACATTCTTATTAGCAGCTTGTAAAGCTTTTTTAATTGCTTCAGGAACTTCATTAGCTTTACCACTACCAATTCCTACTAAACCTTTTCTATTTCCTACAGCAACAGTTGCAGAAAATCTAAAATGTCTTCCACCTTGAGTAACCTTAGTAACTCTAGTTATAGAGATAACTTTTTCTTCTAATAAATTCTTTTTTTGTTCTTGTTTTTGATTTCTCATGTTACCTCCCTAAAATTCTAGTCCAGCTTCTCTTGCAGCATCTGCAAGTGCTGATACTCTACCATGATATTGATATCCACCACGGTCAAACACAACATTTTTTATCTTTAATTTTAAACATTTTTCAGCAATATCTTTACCAACTGCTTTAGCAGCTTCAATATTACCACCATTTTTAATTTTTAATTCAAGATTTGATGAACTAGCTAGAGTAGTTCCAGTTACATCATCAATTACTTGTGCATAAATACCATTATTAGATCTAAAAACATTTAATCTAGGACATTCTTTTGTACCAGCAATATTTTTACGAACTCTAGCATGTCTTCTTACACGTGCTTTATTATTAGCTTCTTTTTTAATCATAACTTAACTCCTCCCTATGACGCTTTCTTTCCTTCTTTACGACGTACATGTTCATCTTTATAACGAATACCTTTTCCTTTATAAGGTTCTGGTTCCCTTATTTTACGAACATTTGCCGCAAATTCAGAAACTTTTTGTTTATCAAAACCATGAATTGTAATTTCTGTATTTGATTCACTAGTAACTTTTAAATCACTAGGAGTTTCAATAACAATAGGATGTGAATAACCAGCATTTACAGTAATTTTATTACCACTAACACTAAAACGATATCCAACCCCAACAGCTTCTAAAGATTTACTAAATCCAGTAGAAACTCCAATTAACATATTATTAATTAACGAATTAGTAGTACCTTGCATAATATTAGCAGTTTTAGTATTTTTAACTTGTTTAGTAATAACTTTATTATCTTCAACTAAAACATTTACTAAATTACTAAATTCGTAACTTAATTCTCCTTTAGGACCTTTTACAGTAATAACATTTTTATTAATTTCTACTGTAACTCCTTCAGGGATATTTAGCTTTCTTTCACCTATTCTACTCATAATACCTTACCAAATATAGGCAAGAACTTCGCCTCCTAACCCTGCTTCTCTAGCTTCTTTGTCAGTCATTAAACCTTCAGAAGTTGAGATTATAGCAATACCTAGTCCGTTTAGAACACGAGGAATTTCATCCACTTTAGCATAAACTCTTAAACCAGATTTACTAATTCTTTTAAGTCCAGTAATAACTCTTTCTTTTTTAGCACCATATTTTAAAGTAATAATAAGTTTATCACCATTAGAATGTTTTTCATAAACATAATCAGTAATATAACCTTCTTTCTTCAAAATTTCAGCAATTCCAAGAGTCATTTTTGTACCAATTACTTCAACAGTATTATATTTCATTTGATTAGCATTACGAATACGAGTTAACATATCTGCTATTTTATCTTGTACAAACATCTTCTTCCTCCTTCTTACCAACTAGATTTTTTAACACCTGGCAATTTACCTTCATTTGCTAATTCTCTAAAGCAAATTCTGCAAATACCATATTTTCTAAGCACACCATGTGGTCTACCACAACGATTACATCTTGTATATGCTCTAGTAGAAAATTTTGGTTTTCTACTATTTTTTACTATCATACTTTTCTTTGCCATAATGTCCTCCTTAATTCTTAAATGGCATTCCAAAGCCTTTTAATAAACTTTTAGCTTCTTCATTGCTCTTTGCAGTAGTAACGAAAATAATATCCATACCACGAACTTTTAAGACATCATCATATTCTATTTCTGGAAATATTAATTGTTCTTTAATTCCTAAAGTATAATTTCCTTTTCCATCAAAAGCATGAGCAGAAACTCCACGGAAATCTCTAACGCGAGGAAGTCCAACTTTAACTAATTTTTCAAAGAAATAATACATATTTTCTCCTCTTAAAGTTACTTTAACTCCAACAGGTTGACCTTCACGAATCTTAAATCCAGCAATAGATTTACGAGCTTTAGTAACAACTGGTTTTTGACCACTAATTTTTTCTAAATCTTTAACAGCAGCAGTAATAAATTTTTCATCTTTACTACCTTCACCAACACCCATATTAATTACAATTTTTTCTAATTTAGGTGCTTGCATTACAGTAGTATAATTAAACTCCTTCATTAAAGCAGGAACAATTTCTTTACTATATTTTTCTTTAAAATTACTCATACTTATTTACTCACTTTCTTAGAAGTTTTTTTAGTTGTCTTTTTTTCTTCTTTTACTTCTACTTTTTCTTTTTTAGCTGCTACTTTAGCTTCTTTTTTAATTTCTTTTTTTTCTTGCGGAGTAATTACTTTTACATTTGATACATGAATAGGAGCTTCAATATCAAAAATTCCTCCTTTGTCATTTGTATTTGTAGGTTTACTATGTTTTTTAACAATATTCAATCCTTCAACTACAACTTTTGATTCATTTTTTAAAGTTCTTAAAACTTTTCCTTCTTTGCCTTTATCTTTTCCAGCAATTATTTTAACAGTATCTCCAACTTTAACTTTCATAAGTACCTCCTATAATACTTCTGAGGCAAGAGATACGATTTTCATATAATCTTTTTCTCTTAGCTCTCTAGCAACAGGACCTAAAACACGAGTTCCAATAGGTGATTTATCATCTTTTATTAAAACACATGCATTATCATCAAATTTAATATAAGACCCATCACTTCTTCTAACACCTTCAACAGTTCTTACAATAACTGCTTTAACAACTTTTCCTTTTTTAACAGGACTATTAGGAATTGCTTTTTTAACAGTTCCAACTACAACATCACCGATATTTCCGTATTTAACTTTAGAACCACCCATAACTCTTATAACTAAAAGTTCACGAGCACCACTATTATCAGCAACTTTAAGTTTACTTTCTTGCATTACCATAATAATACCTCCTAAAGAATTACAGCATCAACAAGAATTTCTACTAATTCATATCTTTTAGTTTTAGATAATGGTCTAGTCATTCTAATTTTAACTGTATCTCCTACTTTTGCTTTATTTTCTTCATCATGTGCAGCATATTTTTTAGAATATTTAACACGCTTATTATACAAAGGATGTCTTTTAGAAGTTTCAACATTTACAGTAATTGTTTTGTTATTAGAAGTACTAACAACTTTTCCAATTAATTCTGGTTTATTTAAAGCCATTATTCATTACCTCCATTTAATTCTCTTTCTTTAAGAATTGTTTTCATCCTTGCAACATCTCTTCGTAAAACCCTTAATTCAACAGGTTTTTCTAAAGTTCCATTTGCTTGTTGCATTCTCTTAGCAAATAATTCTTCTTTAGTTTCAATTATCTTTTTCTTTAAATCAGCATCAGATAATTTTCTTAATTCTTTAATTTCCAAGAGAATCACCACCTTTTATATCTTCATTTTTTACAAATTTTGTTTTAACAGATAATTTATGAGAAGCAAGTCTCAAAGCTTCACGAGCTACTTCTTCACTAACTCCAGTTATTTCAAACATAATTTTACCTTTTTTTACAACTGCTACCCATTCATCAACGTTTCCTTTACCTTTACCTTGACGAGTTTCCAAAGGTTTTTTAGTTCTAGGCATGTGTGGGAAAATATTAATAAATACTTTTCCACCTCTTTTCATATAACGAGTCATTGCTATACGAGAAGCTTCTATTTGACGAGCAGAAATCCATCCACCCTCAACTGCCATTAATCCAAATTCACCAAAGTGAAGTTCTGTATTTCCTTTTGCTTTACCATCATAACTAATTCTATGACTTTTACGATATTTAGTTCTTTTTGGCATCAACATTTTTATCAACTCCCTTCACTGTTTTTTTAGCAGGAAGAATTTCATTTTTATAAATCCAAACTTTAACCCCAATTTTACCATAAGTAGTATCTGCCTCAGCAATTGCATAATCTACATCTGCACGAATTGTATGAAGAGGCACAGTTCCTTCAGTATAACCTTCAGTTCTTGCCATTTCAGCACCGCCTAAACGACCTGAAACACTAGTTTTACATCCTTTTGCTCCAGCTTTCATAACATTTCTTATAGCTCTTTTTTGAGCAGATCTAAATGGAGCTCTAGCAGCAATTTGACTAGCAATATTATTAGCTACTAATAAAGCATTTAAATCTGGATTTTTTTCTTCAATTATATTTATATAAATTTCTTCACCAACTAATTTAGTAATTTTTTTTCTTAATTTTTCAATATCTTCTCCGCCACGACCAATTATAACTCCAGGTTTAGCAGTATAAATAGTTACATCAGTACGACCTTTTTTTCTTTCAATAATAACACTAGCAATAGCAGCATCTTTCATATTTTTTTCTAAATATTCTCTTATTTTAATATCATTAATTAAATATTTAGGATACTCATTTTTTGAATACCATTTTGATTGCCAGTCTTTATTAACACCAAGACGATATCCTATAGGATTAACTTTTTGTCCCATACTATTTAACTCCTTTCAAAGCGTCACTTACACAAACAGTGATATGACTACTTCTTTTATCATGACGATCAACATTTCCTCTACTTGCAAATTTAATTCTTTTGTAAATAGGACCTGGATTAATATAGCATTCACTAATTCTTAAATCATATTCATTAGCACCAAAGTTATTAACAGCATTTGCAACAGCTGAATTTAAAACTTTTAATATTAATCTACTTGCTTTAGTATTAGTGTTTTCCAATATACCTCTAGCAGTTTCTATATCTTTTCCTCTAATTAAATCCATAGTCATTCTTGCAAGTCTTGGTTTAATTAAAGCATTCTTATGAATTGCATACGCTTCCATGTTACCTCCTATTTATTACCAGCATGACCAGTAAACTTACGAGTTTGTGAAAATTCTCCAAGTTTATGTCCTACCATATCTTCAGTTATATATACAGGTATAAAATCTTTACCATTATGAACAGCTATTGTATGCCCAACAAAATCAGGGAAAATAGTTGATCTTCTAGACCAAGTTTTTATAACTGTTTTTTTATTACCCTTATTCATTTCTTCTATTTTTTTCATCAAAGATTTTTCAACATAAGGACCTTTTTTCAAACTTCTTGCCATTATTTCACCTATTTAGCCTTTCTACTTACAATAAGCTTTTCACTTTTCTTTTTACTTTTACGAGTTTTAACACCAAGTGCAGGTTTACCCCAAGGTGTCATTGGACTCTTACGTCCGATTGGTGCACGACCTTCACCACCACCATGTGGGTGATCATTAGGATTCATTACTGAACCTCTATTAGTGGGTCTAATACCCATATGACGCTTACGACCAGCTTTTCCTAAATTAACTAATTTATAATCTTCATTACCAACAACACCTATTGTAGCAATACAATTTCCTAAAATTAATCTAGTTTCACCAGATTGTAAACGAACCATAACATATTTACCTTCACGACCTAATATTTGAGCACTAGCACCTGCGCTACGGCATATTTCAGCACCCTTACCAGGTTGTAATTCAATACAATGAACTGTTGTTCCAACAGGGATATTTTTAAGTGGTAGTGCATTACCTACTTTAATATCAGCATTTTCGCCATTTTCAATAATAGCACCAACTTTTAATCCATTTGGAGCAATAATATATCTTTTTTCACCATCTTTATAATTAATTAAAGCAATATTTGCTGTTCTATTTGGATCATATTCAATAGTTGCAACACGTCCAGTAACACCAACTTTATTTCTTTTATAATCAATTACACGATATTTTCTTTTAGCTCCACCACCAATATGGCGAACAGTCATCTTACCTTGATTGTTTCTTCCACCAGTTTTACTTTTGCTTTTAAGTAAAGATTTAGTAGGAGCATCTTTTGTTAATTCTTCATTACTCAAAGTAGTCATACCACGACGACCATTTGTAGTTGCTTTAAAATATTTTATAGCCATTTTAATCCTCCTCACTAAATTTCAATTGAAGAACCAGCTGCTAAAGTTACAATAGCTTTTTTGTATGTTTTAGTTCTTCCAGAGTATCTTCCAACTCTTCTTTTCTTAGATTTTGTATTTAATGTATTTACATCAACAACACTCACTTTAAATGCTTCTTCAACAGCTTTTTTAATATCTGTTTTAGTAGCACTTTTACTTACTTTAAATGTATAAACATTATTTTGTCTATTAGCCATAGACTTTTCAGTAATAACTGGTGCAATAATGATATCTGAATAATGTTTCATTATTTAAGCACCTCCTCAATTTCTTTTACTGATGCTTCATCTATAACTAAAACATCAGCATTAACTA
This sequence comes from uncultured Bacilli bacterium, assembly GCA_944359015.1. Lineage (GTDB taxonomy): Bacteria > Bacillota_I > Bacilli_A > RF39 > UBA660 > Onthocola_B. The sequence continues at coordinate 2,918 of CALVSK010000024.1, read as the reverse complement.
CATCATAGCAATTAATTTCATCAGCATAAATCACTAATGCATTAGGTAAATTTCTTGTTGCTAAATATAAATTTTCAGCATCATCATTAGTAACAAATAAAATTTTATTATCTAATTTTAAATTTTCTAACATTTTAATTGCTGCTTTAGTTTTTGAACTATCCATTGAAAAATTATCAACAACAACTAGTTCTTTAGCATTTGCTTTTAATGTCAATGCACTTTTTAAAGCAATTACTCTTTCTTTCCTATTTATTTTAAATGAATAATCTCTTGGTTGAACGCCAAAAGGAATTCCGCCGCCTCTCCATTGAGTAGCTCTAATACTACCTTGACGAGCACGTCCAGTACCTTTTTGTCTCCATGGTTTTCTTCCGCCACCAGATACTTCACTTCTATTTTTTGTTTTTCTAGTTCCTTGACGAGTAGCATCAAGTTGTAAACGAATCATCTTTTTTAAGCAATCATTATTAACTTCAACATTCCAAACAGAATCTTTTAATGTCAAATCTTTAACTTTTTCGCCATTTAAATTTTTAACACTTATCTTTGTCATTTTTAATCCTTTCCAAAGTTAGCAATTACTTGCTTTCTTCTACTTCTTCCTTGCCTTCTTCTACAGTTTCAGTTGCAACATTTTCATTAACTACTTCTTGTTCGTTATTTTCTTCTACAACTTCATCAACTACAGATTCAACTTCATATTCTAGAATTTCTTTAGGTTCAGCTTTACGGCTATTTTTAACAGCAGATTTTACTAAAACCAAAGAATTTTTTGCTCCTGGAACATTTCCACTTACTAAAATATAATTTTCTGATTCATTTACTTCAATAATTTCTAGATTTTGAATAGTAACAGTATCAACACCCATGTGACCAGCTAAATGTTTACCTTTCAAAACTCTTTTAGGTAACATTGTTCCTAATGAACCAGGTCCTCTATGATAATGTGAACCATGAGTCATTGGTCCGCGAGATTGATTATGTCTTTTAATAACTCCCGTAAAACCTTTTCCTTTACTAGTTCCTGTTACATCAACAATTTCTCCAACTTCAAATACTGCAGCGCTAATAGTATCACCAATATTATAAGTTGATTCTACATCTCTAATTTCTTTTAAGAAGCGCTTAGGAGTAGTATTTGCTTTTTTAGCATTTCCCATTTCTGGTTTATTTGCTCTTTTTTCTTTCTTTTCAAATACGCCAAGTTGAACGGCATTGTAACCATCTTTTTCAACAGTTTTAACTTGCATTACTACATTTGGTTCAACTTCAATTACTGTAACAGGAATAAGTTTACCATTTTTAGTAAATACTTGAGTCATTCCAACTTTGCGTCCTAAGATTCCTTTCATACCTCTAATTCCTTTCCTTTTCTAATTATAATTTAACATTTACATCAACACCACTAGGTAAATCTAAGTGTGATAAAGCATCAACAGTTTCCTTACTAGGATTCTTAATATCGATTAATCTTTTATGTGTTCTTCTTTCAAATTGTTCTCTAGCATCTTTATATTTATGAACCGCTCTTAAAACTGTTACTTTTTCAATTTCAGTTGGTAGCGGTACGGGTCCTGAAATTTCACCACCAGTTCTTTTAACAGTTTCAACAATTTTTCCAGCAGCAACATCAAGTAATCGATGGTCATATGCTTTTAAATTGATTCTAACTTTTGTATTTGACATTTGACATGTCCTCCTTTCGCCTATATCTAGTATAGACATACTCCGTACAAGTTCTCTAATCCACATTTTTGCTACCAACTCACCCTAGTGTATCAGTAACCTTGCACATCAACGCAGTCATACAAGAACAATAATACCACTAATACTTATGAAAATCAACAAAAAAATTGCATTTTTTTTGCAATTTTTTATCTTCCACCAAACAATAATGGTTCTATAACAAAAATATTTCCATAATCATCGAGGCATAGTTCATTAATTTTTTCATCCATAATATCTTTTGCAATACGCTTTAATGAAGTTAAAATAAAGTTTAACATATTCATTTTAAATGTTTTCATAGAAACTTTTAAAGTTTCTACTTCTACCATTTCTTTCTGACTTCTTTCTGAATAATTTTTATTCAACAATTCTGTAGAAAGATTTGCAAAATCACACATAAAATTAACAAAAGAATTAATACTTATACCAAAAACTTTAGATATACACTCTAATTCTTCAAAATCAAAACATCCCCCATTTTGTAATAAATCTTCAAACAAATTAAAAAACACAAAATTTAGTCTATCTTTTAATTGGTCTTCAGACAACAAATTTATATCAATTTCCTTAGCTTTTAAAAACTTTAATTTAATACTATACCCATAATTGTAAATACTAGATGCAAAAAACTTTATTTTATTTATGCATTCTAACTCTAATTCATTACTCATTTGCTAAATTTGGGCCTTCCATTTTTATAAAATAAGATAAATTACCAGTTTTTAAATAATCAATTATTCCATCAATATATCTACTTACTATTTGAAAAACAATATTATTAATAAGACCATTTAATGTATCATCATATTTTCCCGGATACTTTAAAGCAAGACTTCTTAAAGTAAGTATTCTTTTACAAAATAATATAAAACTATGAAAATTAACATTTAAAAATTCTTCTAAATAAGGGATATCTAAATCACTAGATTTTTCATTTAAAGTTATAGTCATTAAATTAAGTACTCGTTTTTTTAAAGCGCTTAAAATAAAGTCATCATAACAATCCATAATATCAAAATCTTTTTCATATGGTTGTTTAAGTAATATTACATTACCTTTTTCTACATATACTCTTGTAATTAAATCTTTTAAAATACTTATTCTTTGCAAAACTTTAGCATCTTCCATATACTCACTTCCCTATAAAGGCATATATTATCAAAACAAAGAATTAAAATCAATAAAAA
>CALVSK010000023.1 GCA_944359015.1 uncultured Bacilli bacterium | reverse complement strand
AAATTGGTAATTTCGTGTCTTTTCAGTATGCCTATAATATCATAAAAATTTATTATTGACAAATCTTAGAATGTCATGATTATTCTAACGTGTAAAATGAATAAAAAAAGATTGTTGTTTTGGCAACAATCCTTTAAGTAGTTGGTTACTACTCATATTTAGATATTACTTTTTAATATCGTTAGTAAATTAATACTAGATTGATATCAAAAAAATAATCATGTACATAAGTAATACCTGTTGTACATGATTTTATTATTTACTTTTTTTCTATATTTATAGTTCCAGTTTTTTCTAATTCTTCTTCTTTACGATAATTTAAGGCCATTCCAATTGTAAAAGCATATGCCAAAAAATATATCCATAACATTAATATTACTATATTTGCTAAACTTCCATAAAATGTTGCATAGTACGCTATATTGTTTATGTAGTATGAATATATATATGTTATTATTATCCAAGCTACACTTGTAAATAATGCTCCATAGCCTACACTTTTACTTAATATTTTTTTATTCGGCGCTAGTGTATATAATATTTTTATAAAAAAATACATTATTAACCACGTTATTGGTCCTTGTAATAAACCTATTATACTTGTTACTTTTTTTGTTATATTACTATTTAAATTAACATATTGAAATAATTCAATTATTTTATCACCAAATACAGGAACTATTAACATAAATATGAACAATAATACTAAGAAAAATGTCATTATAATTGCTTTAAATCTTCTTTTAAAAAAACCACTTTGTTCTTCACCATAGATTGTATTTGAAGTAACTATAATCGATGCTGGGCCATTAGATGCTAAAAAATATCCCACTAATATTACTGCAAAAAAACTAAATCCCGATAAATTCTTTGTTGGAGTATTAAGTAATAATCCTGCTATATCTTTTGAGAATGCATTAGATAAAAACTCAAATATTATATCTGTTGATAAATTTAGGCCAGTTGCGCCATAACTTATTAATGTTATTGTAGGAACTATTGCTAAAACGAAGAAAAAGGCTAATTGCCCAGGCAAAATAGCCATTTCTGGTCTTTTTAGTACTTTTATAAAATTGTCAAAAAAATCTTTTAAACTATTTTTTAACTTCCTTTTCATGTTTTTGATTTTCCTTTTGTTTTTTCATATCTTCTACTGCTTCATTTAAAGCATCTTCTATAGTCTTTATATCATCTAATATCATACTATAACCAAATTCTGCCCCATGTTCATAAGGTAATTTTTTTATTTCTTTATTTAACTTATGAATATAATTACTTATTTGTTTTTGATTATATCCCACTAAATATATTACAAATTCATTACCATCTGTACGCATTATTTCACTATTATCTAATTGCGTTTTAACTAAAACATTAGCACAAGCTTTTATTTGTCTGTCCCCTTCATTATATCCATATAAATCATTAATTTCTTGGATTTTATTTAAATCTATTACTATTATAGTTTGAGGATAGATTGTATTATTATTCCATGTTGATATGTTTTCATTTAAAAAATTCCTATTTTTTAAAGATGTTAATTGGTCTATAAATTTCATCTTGTCATCTTTTTTAATTTTTCTTGCAATATATATCTTCTTGCTCTTTTTAAATAATATTAATGCTATTAGTATAACTATTATTACTACATATATTATGTACTCTGCTATTTTTGTTATTACTGAACCATTTTTTATTGTTTCATAATGATTATCTAATCCTTCAATTATTATTTCTTCTTCATCTAAATAACTTATATATTTATCTAATAATTTGTATAATGCACTATCGGTCCTTACTTTAAATGTGTATTCACTATCAATATAATCTTCATATCTAGTTGTGTAGTTATCTAATTTATTTTCACTATAATAATCAAATGTGTTTTTATCTAATACTATATAAACATCTTTTTTATTTAACTTAAATAAATCGTTCATTGTACTAAATGTTTTTATCTTTATTCCATTTATATTTTTTACAAAGTCATATATTTTACTATTTTCTTGAACATATACTGTATTACCAATTAATGAATAAATTGATTTTATTACTGTATTATTATCTCTTTTCGCTGCTACTACATATTCTATATTTATACCACTTGTTGGATTATAATTGTCAGTAAAATTATAATAATTAAAATATACATCTATTTCTTCTTTTTCTATTGCTTCTGTAAATTTATTAAAGTTACGATATTTTTGAAAGTTAAATTCTATATTCGCAAAATCACTAAATTTACTTAAATATACTGCTACTATTCCCCCATACTTTCCACCAGTAATTACTTCATATGGTGAAGCATTTACAAATCCATAATCATAAGTTACACTTTGAATAGAATCTACTTCTGTATCTGTTATGTTTAATGATTCTGTAAATGTTTTAAATAATGCTTCATTATACGTTTTTGTAAATCCATCCCACTTTGCATAAAACTTCTTTAATACATTACTTAAGGTACTATCGTTGGTTTCTAATGTATAATAAATGTTTATATCACTAAAATGATATATTATTTTGTAATCATTACTTAATATACCATCAATATATTGCGTTAATGGTACTATTATATAATTTATACTATCATTTAATCCCGCAAATAATTCTTCATCACTTTCAAATTGGGTAAAGCTTACATTAGTTACATCTTTTATATAAGTAGAAACATAACTTAAATCTCTAGTTAATATGCCGATTGTTTTTCCTGATAAATCAAAAACATCTGCAATTGCCTCATCTTTTTTTCCTATTAGTACATAATGATCTTTATAAAATACTATATCTTCTTCTTTTAATGTGTTTTTTAAACCAAATGTAACTCCTGATGGATTAGAACTATAATTAAATGTTATTGGATTAAATTTTAAATCATATTCATCTTCAACATCTTCTAAAAAGGAATAAAATACTCCTTCTCCATTTTTACCAAATACATTTGCATTGTTTATTATATTTATATTTTGAACATTATTAATGTTTTCATTTATCCAATTTCTTTCTGATACCGTTAATTTATTTTTATCACTTAATAATAAATATAGTCCGATTGATATGGCAATTGCTACTACTATTATTATTGCAATAATTATTAGATTTCGATATTTTTTCATTTTTACTCTTCTTCACTTTCTACAGGCTTGTTGTTGTTCCATATTAATCCACTACCACTCACATTTTTGGCTCCCATAATAGTGAATCCTTCACTGTTTTCAGTTTCTTCACATATTAATGTAAAGTTTATATCATAATAACTTAATAATTCTTCACTAAATTTTTCTAATGATGCTGCTGCCTTACTTTGGGCTTCTACTAATGATGTATCTCCTACAAATTTTATTTCTATATATATTATTCTTCCTTTATTGCTAAAATTGACTGTTTCAATTAATTCTTCACTTTCCATGCTTGAAACATATTCTGTTTTAAACTCTTCACTAATTGGATAGTTATCAATGTCTTTTAACCTATCTCCATATACTGATTCACTTCCACCAAAAAAGTATGAAATAGTTACTGATACTATTGCTATAAAACAAATTATTAAAATTATGCCAAGTACTATTAATACTTTATATTTCCCCCATAATTCTTTTAATTTATTCAAATTATTCACCTCTTTTTTGTACAATAATTATACTACATAATATTATTCTATTGCAAATTTTTTAATGCTTCTAATGTTTTTTCTTCGTCCCATATTGTTCTATTTAATCTTATAGCCTCTTCATACTTGCTTCCGGGATTTGAACCAACTATTACTATATCAGTATTTTTACTTACTGATTCACTTACATTTCCACCATAATTTTCTATTATTTCTTTTATTTCTTTTCTTCCTATGTCTTTTATGGTTCCTGTTATTACAAATTTTTTACCACTAATTAGCTCGTTTTCTTTTTTACTTTTTCCTAAATATTGCATGTTAATGCCAATTTCTTTTAATTTTTCTATTAACTCTTTATTTTCTTTTAAATAATTTACTACACTTTCAGCAGTTATTTTTCCTATATCTTTTATGCTTTCTAATTCTTCTATACTTGCTTGCATCAACATATCCATATTACTAAAGTTACTTGCTAATATTTTGGCTGTTTTTGTTCCTATTTCTCTTATACCTAAGCCAAATAACAATCTTTCTAAACTATTTTCTTTGGATTTTTCAATATTTTCAATTATTTTATTAACACTTTTTTCACCATATCCATCAAATTCCATTATTTTTTCTTTTTTATTTTTTAAAAAATATAAATCTGATATATTTTTAATAAATCCTAAATTGTATAATTCTTCAACTATTTCTTCTCCTAAACCATCTATATTCATGGCATCTCTAGATACATAATGGATTATTCCTTCAATATTTCTTTTAGGACATTTTTCATTTTTACAATAATAATCTACTTGCCCAGCATTCTTTTCTAATTTTTCTTTACACATCGGACACCTATCAATCATTTTAAATGGTATTTCTTGACCAGTCCTTCTATCAATTTTTGCTTCTACTACTTCAGGTATTACATCTCCTGCTTTTCTAATAGATACAATATCATTTATCATTAATTGCTTTTCTTTTACATATTCTTCATTATGTAATGTTGCTCTACTTATTGTAGAACCCATTAGTATTACTGGTTCAAGTACTGCATTTGGAGTTATCCTTCCTGTTCTTCCAACTGTAAATATAATATCTTTTAATCTTGTTAATACTTCTTGGGCTGGAAATTTATAGGCGGTTGCCCATTTAGGATATTTTGCCGTATATCCTAATTCTTCTTGCATTTGTATATTATTTACCTTTATTACTATTCCATCTATTTCATAGGCTAAATTATTTCTTTTTTGCTTTGCTTGTTCAATAAATTCTAATACTTCATCTATGTTTTTTACTATCTTATTTGCTGGATTTATTTTAAATCCTAAACTTTCCATAAACTCTAATGCTTCCATGTGAGTTTTTATATTATATTTTTCAGGCTCCGGTAAATAATAAATAAAATTGTCTAACTCTCTTTTGGCTGCTATTTTAGAATCTAATTGTCTAATTGAGCCTGCTGCGGCATTTCTAACGTTTTGTAAAAGTGGTAATCCTTCTTCTTTTCGTGATGCATTAATTTTCTCTAAAGTATTTTTGTTCATAAATATTTCACCACGGACTTCAATATCAAGCGGTTTTTTTAATTCTAAGGGAATACATTTAATTGTTTTTACATTGTGTGTTATATCTTCCCCAGTTACTCCATCACCTCTAGTTACTCCTCGAACTAATTTTCCTTTTTCATATAATAAAGCTACACTTAAACCATCTATTTTGTATTCACATACATATTCTGGCTTAAATCCTTCTTTTTTTATCTTATTGTCAAAATCTTTTATTTCATCTTCATTAAAAACATTCGCTAAACTAAGCATCGGTTTTTCATGAACCACTTTATTAAACTTGTCAATTACTTCTCCGCCAACCCTTCTTGTTGGAGAATTTTCTTTAGCTAATTCTGGATGTAAATTTTCAATATTAATTAGTTCTCTTAAATATTTGTCATACTCTTGGTCTGTTATTGTAGGCTCATCTTTTACATAATAATTATAATTTGCTTCGTTTAATATCTTGGTTAATTCTTCTACTCTTTTTTTTAATTCTTCCATTTTATTCCCATAATTTTTCAGGATACTCTCCTTTCTTTATCAATTCTTGTAAATCTTTTTTTAATTTAGGTAAATCTTCTTTATAAGTTATTCCCATCCATTTGGAAGTACTTATCTTACATTTCACTTTATAATCATTATTTTCTATTCCTTTTTTAATAATTGTTGGTAATAAAAACTCATTCTTTTCATCTATTTTACCATGAATAAATTCATTAAATTCTTCTTCCAAATACTTTAAAAATGTTTTCTTTAAACCAAAAAAATTTACTGATACTGCTTGGTTTTCTTCTATTTCAAATACATTATTACTATCTAGTTCTTTGGCTATATATTTACCATTATTTTTAGATATTTCACATTCTAAATTATTTATCATGTATTCGTCTTTTGTAAATATCACTCCCCTTTTAACCGCTCCATTTTCGCTGCTAGTTATATTAAATGGATAATTTACCGACAAATACTCTAAATCATCTTTACTTTCTTCAAAAAATTTACTAGCTATTTTATAAGAATCAAAACCATAAAAATCATCACTATTTATTAATACAAAATCACTATCTATTAAACTCTTAGCACATAATAAAGCATGACCTGTTCCTAACATTTTAATTCTATTTTCAGGTAATTTCACATCTTTGGGGATTCGATTTAATTCTTGAAATGCATATTCGACCTTAATTTTATTTTCAAATTTGCTACTTATATTTTCTTTAAAATATTCTAAATTCGATTCCCTTATTATAAAAATTACTTTATCAAATCCTGCTCTAATTGCATCATACACCGAATAATCGGCGATTATTTCACCATTTGGTCCAACAGGCTCAATTTGTTTTAATCCTCCAAATCTACTCCCCATTCCTGCAGCCATTATTACTAAAGTTTTTTTTTTCATTTATTCTCCCTCTTTAATCCGCTATAATTATTTAAAAATTTCTTAACTCCAAATCTTTTTTCAAATGCTATAGTTACAAATTTATCATCACTATCTACAACTACTCCCTTACCAAAACTCATATGATAAACTATTTCACCATGATGATAATTTGTTCCCTCTTTGTTATAATGTTCATCTTTATTAAATGCATTTTGTTCTTTATCAATCATAATACTTGCTTTTTCAATTAATGAATCATCTATTTCTCCAATAAATCTACTCGGTGCATTCATATTAGTATTACCAAATAACATTCTTCTTTTAGCATTTGTTATGTATAACCTTTCTTTTGCTCTTGTTATTGCTACATAACACAATCTTCTTTCTTCTTCTAATTCTTCTTTTTCTTGCATTGACATCGAATGTGGCATTATATTTTCTTCCATTCCCGCTAAAAATACTGCTCTAAATTCTAATCCTTTTGCTGAATGCATTGTCATTAATGTTATTACATTATCATTTTCATTATGCTCTGATACATCTGCAACTAAACTTATATCCTCTAAAAAATCTTCTAGGTTTACTGTTCCAGTTTCTTTTTGATAATTCTCAGTTATACTCTTAAATTCCATTAAGTTTTCTATTCTTAATTCCGATTCTAAACTTTTATCATTTTCTAATTCTTCTTTTAATTTAGTTTTTTCTAGTATTAAATCTATTAATTCTGTTAAATCAACACTTTTACTTAATTCTATTAATTCTAATATTAAATTTTTAAATTCTATTTCTTTTGGTTTATTTAATACTTCAAATAAACAAGTATTATTTTCTTTCGCAATTTTTTCTAATTCTTCAATTGATTTATTTCCTATGCCTCTTTTAGGTACATTAATTATTCTTAATAATGATACATCATCTTTATAATTTGATATTAATCTTAAATAACTTAATAAATCCTTTATTTCTTTTCTTTTATAAAAGTAATAACTTCCAACCACTTTGTATGGAAAATTTGCTTTTAACATTCCTTCTTCAATTGTTCTTGATTGAGCATTAGTTCGATAAAGTATAGCAATATCTTGATATTTATATCCTTCATTTAGTAATTTTTTTATTTCTTCAATAATTAAAGTTACTTCATGCTTTTCATCATAACTTCGCATGTATTTAACTTTTACGCCTTCACCTAGTTCACTGAATAATTTTACTTCTTTACTCTCGGTATTATTTTTAATTACTGAATTAGCAGCATTTAATATCGTATTAGTACTACGATAGTTTTGATTTAATGTTATACTTAATGCTTCTGGATAGTCTTTTTCAAAATTTAATATATTTCGATAATTTGACCATCTAAAACCATATATTGATTGATTGATATCTCCTACTACAAAAAGGTTGCGATATTTTTCTGCTAACTTTTTAATCATCTTATATTGTACTTCATTAGTATCTTGGTACTCATCAACTAATATATATTGGTATCTTTCTTGGTATTGATTTAGTACTTTCTCATCTTTTAAAAATAACTCTACTGGTAATTTTAATAAATCATCAAAATCTACTGCATTATTTCTTTTTAAAACCTTTTGATACTCAAAATATACTTTTACTGCTACTTGTTCCGGCGGACTTGCTAAATATTTTTCTACTTCACCATCACTTAACATCTCATTTTTTATAAAACTTATTTTGTTTTTTATAAATCCTGGACTATACATTTTATAATCATAATCTAAATCTTTTAATATTTTTTTTATTATACTTGTTACATCATCACTATCTACAATTGTAAAATTTCTTGTTAATCCTAATCTTTCATAATTTTCTCTAATTATTTTTAAACCAAAAGAATGAAATGTTCCTACAAAGGCATAGTTTTGTGTTACTACTTTATTAACCCTTTCCCGCATTTCTTTTGCAGCTTTATTTGTAAATGTTATTGCTAAAATATTGCCAGAATATATTCCATGGTTTATTAAATTAGCAATTCGCATTGTTAATACTTTTGTTTTTCCAGAACCTGCCCCAGCTAGTACTAAACATGGTCCATTAATATGTGATACGGCCTCTTTTTGTTCTTTGTTTAATCCTTCAAGTATATTCATGTTAACCTCCACACTATAAATATTATAGCAAAAATTATTATATATAAAAAGGAAAAAACATTTATTATACTTTTGAAATAGTCAATAAAAAGTAGACACATAAAAAAGATTTATGTAAATCTCAGTTCAGTCCTATATTGAACTGGGATTTTATATTTATATATTTGTTTATAAAATGTTTAGACAAATCATATTCATCATTATTCCAATTGTTAATAAATTCATTATTAATCCCACCATTTATAGATTCCATTTTGGGATTATCAGTTGGGGTACCAACTCAACTCATTGAACGAATAATGTTATAATTTTTATTCGAACATATTATTTCTATTTAACTCATAATTATTTCAAAATATCTTCGGTTTTTAATCATCTATAATAACCACTTCTAGAAACTTTCAACTCATTACATAAAACTTTTACATTAAGTTCTTCGCTCAAAATTAGTATTATTTTGAATTCCTGTTCTTTGCAGCATTGAATATGGTCATCTCCTTTCGCTAGGTATCTTTTTTTAATCGTTCATTTTCAATTCTTAATTTTATGTTTTCGTATTGAAGTTTTTCTATGTCTATTAATTCTTTTTTACGAATATATTTAGAAAGTGGATTACCAGGTTTTATTTTATTTTCCAAGTCTTTTTCTCCATTATCTAAATTTTTTTGAATCCATGCATGTAATAATCGTGAATTAATTTTTTTTCTTTGCTCCAATATCTTTTTGAAGTTGATATTTCTTTTGGTCTTCCCATTATTTTTTCTCCTTATTTTAATTATAGCAAACAAAAAGTAGATTACATCTTTTTTATGTATCTACTTTTACTTTATCACTTCAATTTATTATACTTTTTTCTTTTTATATTTTTAAACATTTATATTTTTCTTATTAAATTTTTTTTGTTAATAATATTTATTGTAAAAATTGCTATTATAAATATGAACAAAAGTGCTGTAATTGAAATAAAATCACCTGTTTTAGGATTTTCTACATTTTCATTATCATTAATATTGGGGTTATTTTTCTCTTCTTCAGATGTTGTATTTAATTTTAATCCATTCAATTTTACTTTCATTGATTTATAAGAAGTCATTTTTGCTCCATCATTTTCAATATTAATAGTTTCAAATTTTATACCGTTTTGTTCCATAGTTAAGTCAGTTGATAAATCGTCATTACTTTCAATTGTTATCCCGTTATTTTCAGCAATTATATATAATATTTGACCAATCCAAACTCCGTCACATCCCATTTGCATAAATATTTCATCAGATGGATCTGTTTTACCATTATATTCATAACTTAATATGTCTGTTGCTTTATCATAATACAATATGGTCTCAACATCTTTTGATTGTTCTTCGTGAGGCACGGTTGTTATAATTTTTAAACTGTTATTATCTTCGGATACCTGTACTTTCCATCCAGAGTCTATATAATAATTGTACATTTCACTATTTTTTAATTGATTAACTAGGCTTTCTAAAGTTAACGAATTAGCACTTACCTCTATTAAATTAATTAATAATAATATACTAATTACTATGATAAAATTAAATATTCTTTTTTTATTATTTTTTTCATTAAATTTTCTATTTAATTTACTTACCTTATATACACAATATTTCATACAGTCTTCTCCTTTAATTTATTTTACCATAAAAGATGTATAAATAACAAAGGTAATTTTATTAAACTATGTTTATTGACAATAATTATACATTTTTGTAAATTATCTTAATATTTGTACGTCATTGAATGTGATAAAATTATTTTTCTTTCATATAATCTTTGTAAACGTAGTGTTTTTAATTTTCTTTTTACTGACGTTGTCATTGATAAATTTAACATTGCTGTCAGTTATTCTTTTGTTAGTATTTTTCTAATTGTTCTGCTATCTTATTTACTTAATAAATAGCTTTTACTAAATTCATACTTAACATGTGTATATCTAATACCCAAAATAAGTTACTAAAAATTTTTTTATATTCTCTTCACATATTAGTTATTTATCTGCTTCTAACAATCAATTTATTACTTTTCTACCTTTAATTAATCAGACACTTAAGGACATGGCTTACATATTGTTTTTAATTTAAACATATCTTTTACATTTTCTTGTAAATATTTTTTACATATGCAGTTGGTTTCATAATCTTCTATTTATGCTAATAGCTAATTATTTTATCTATTTTGTTCATTAAATGAAAATTTAAATAGATAACTAGTTTTAAATGAACCAAAAAAAATTCTACGACTAATTTCATAATTGATTTAATCATGTTTATATTATTTAATATCTTTTTAAAATTATAGTTTATGTTTTCAATTTTGTTTAACACTTCTACTGTTTTAAAACAACAATTTATTATTTTTTTCTCTTTTTTGTTTACATATTATCACCAGTATTTATTTTAATCAATTATTTATAGCCTTTAAAGGCCTAAAAAAATTCAAAAAAAGGGAATAATTTTTTTATTTATAAATTTTTTTGTATTTATAATTATTTTTATAACATTTCTTTAAATAAACCATATATATAATTTTCAATATCAAATGGTATTAAATCAGTCATTTTTTCTCCTAAACCTACAAACTTAACTGGTATATTAACGGCTTCTTTTATGGCAAGTACTATTCCACCCTTTGCTGTTCCATCTAATTTTGTTAATACTATTCCAGTAATGTTTGTTATTTCTTTAAAAGCTTCTGCTTGCATTATACCATTTTGCCCAGTTGTTGCATCAATTACTAATAATGTTTCATGTGGTGCACCATTTATTTGATTCCCTATAACTTTATTTATTTTGGCAAGTTCATTCATTAAATTTACTTTGTTATGTAATCTTCCTGCTGTGTCGATTAATACTATATCTACTTTTTCTTCTTTAGCTTTAACTAATCCATCAAATATTACTCCAGCTGCATCACTATTTTCTTTTCCATAAAATAAAGTATCTGTTCTTTCTGACCATATTTTTAATTGTTCAACTGCCCCAGCTCTAAATGTATCTCCTGCTATAAGCAGCACTTTTTTTCCTTCATTTTTATATTTGTAGGCTAACTTTGCTATAGTTGTTGTTTTTCCTACACCATTTACACCAACCATAAGTATTACTGTTGGTCCTTCTTCATTAATATTTATTTTGTCAGTTATTGATTCGTTGTTAACATATATTATAAATAGTTCATCCACTATTACTTCAATTAAATATTTTGTATCAGTTATATTTTCACTATTAACCCTTTTTCTTAATCTTTCTATAAAATCCATTACTGTTTTTACTCCAATATCTGCCATTATTAAAATATTTTCTAATTCTTCAAAATATTCTTCACTTACTTTTGTATATTTTATACCTAATAGGTTTAGTTTAGATACAAATTCTTTTCTAGTTTTTTCTAATCCTTCATCATATTTTTTTATGTCTTCATTTATTGTTTCTTCCTTTTCTTTTGCTTGAAATATGTTTTTTATTTTATTAAATAATCTCATGTTAATCTTCCTTTCAAACTGATTTTATCATATAAATTTGATATTTTCTATATTTTATGTTATAATACCTCTCACTTTTGGGGGGAAGTTTATGTCAGTTCATAATTTTTATGCAATTTTAGGTATATCTAAAGATGCAACTAGTTGTGAAATTAAAAAAGCATATCGAGATTTAGCAAAAAGTATCATCCAGATTTGAATTCTGATAAAAATGCCACACCTTTATTTCAAATAATCAATGAAGCTTATGAAACTTTAAGTGATGAAAGAAAAAGATGGGCTTATGATAAAAAATTGGCTGAAGAGTTTAATAATCACAAAGGTAAATCGAATAATGCGGATAATGCAATGAAAAAAATTATTAGTGATCGTAAAAATTTAAATGAATATTATGCTAAAGTTATTCCTTTTTATGTCAGTTCATGTCGTGGTACTAATTTATCTGGTTTAACTTTTAGTTTATTTCGATTTTTTCTTAAAATTATCGAAAGTGAACGGTATATTTATCTTGAATCTAACATTGATAATTTTACCTTAGTTTTAGACCATTTACTTTATTTGTTAAAAGAATCTATTGATGAGGTTACTTTTTCTAGGTACTTGTCTAATGCCGATTATTCACAATTTATGCTTTTAATTATGTTTTTAAAAGATGAATTTATTACTTATGTAGATTATCTAATTAAGAGTAAGCACCAAAAGCAGCTAATAGATTATATTTCACGTAAATATTTAAATATTGATTCTTCCATTAAAGATTGTGAAGATGAAAGTTTTAGTTATTTGAAAAAATTTTTATTAAATATTATTAGAAATTATAAAAATAAATTTAGTGATTTAGAATTTGATGGAACAGGTTTTAATCGTTAAAAATTAAGGGGGTTTTAAATATGAATATAATTTTAAAAAATAATGATGATTTTGATTTTTGTCATAAAAACTATTATGAAATATTAGGTGTTAACGTAAATGCTACTCAAGAAGAAATTAAGGATGCATATAAATCTTTAGCAAAAATATATCATCCAGATTTTAGCCTTTATGATAATTCTACGGAGATAATGCAAGCAATTAATCAGGCTTATGAAACTTTGTCTGACGTTGAACAAAGAAAGAATTATGATAAAAAATTAAGTATTAAAGGTAATTATGAGGCTTATTCTTCTTATACCAAAAGTAAACAAGAAAGTGAATATGACTTTAGTGACTGGCTTAAAGATTATTTGAACAAGAAAAGAAGATTATCCAAATTGTATAAGGATTACCAAAGAATTCAAAAAAGACAAATGATTGCAAAATCAAGTGGTATGGTAGTTAATCCTGCTGATATTGAAGAATCTAAAAAACTAGAATTGGCAATTTCAGAGTCTTTTCAAAGTTTAACTAATTGTCCTAGTAATTATTATCAATATATTATTAAACTTTTAATTTCTGAACTAAGAAGTTATTTGGAAAAAAATGATACTTTATATTGTTATTACGATAAAATGTATAAGTATGAAAATGATTGTATTGTTTCTTTATTATTAGTTGAGTTAACTAGTAGTTTAGAAAAAGCCTTGTCTAGTCCAGAACAATGTAAAGATGTTATATTATTAATACTAAAGGAATATTTAAAAACTTTAGATGCTATTTCTAATTGTAATATTTCAAATGCACCAATTCCATCTAGTGTTAATAATTTGAATTATTTTCTTTTACATTTATTAAGAAAACATAATAATATTTTATTTGATGTTTTACAAGATTTGAATATGAGCGTTCCAAATTTATAAAATAGAAAAATAATAAGTGGACAAATTTCCTTTTTTCTGATATAATTTTAGTAGTTAAGAACTTTACTGTTAATTTAATTAGAAAGAGGGAATTTTTTTATGGATAATAAAACAATTGCCACTAAAGTTATAGCTTTAGGTGGCTTAGGTGAAGTTGGAAAAAATATGTATATCATTGAACATGATAGTGAAATATTAATTATTGATGCTGGGGTAATGTTCCCAGAAGATAATTTATTAGGAGTAGATTATGTTATTCAAGATATTTCATATTTGAAAAAAAATGAAAATAAAATTAAAGGGTTATTTATAACCCATGGACATGAAGATCATATTGGTGGTATACCATTTTTACTTCAAGCAATAAATGTTCCTGTAATTTATACACCAAAAATTGCCAAAGATTTAATTGAGAAAAAACTTGAAGAAAGAAATGTTAAATATATTAATTATGAAATTATTAATTCTGATTTAGAAGTTAAAACTAAATATTTTAATATAACTTTTGTTAATACTACCCACTCTATTCCTGATAGTTTTGCTCTTATTGTTAAAACACCAAATGGAACTATTTTTGAAACTGGAGATTTTAAATTTGATTTGACTCCAGTTGGCCCAATGGCTGATATTCATAAAATGGCTAAAGCTGGTAGTGAAGGAATTACACTTTTATTAAGCGATTCAACTAATGCTTTATCTGATGGATATTCCAAAAGTGAAAGTGCCGTTGATGGTACTATTAATGATATGATTAGTAAACATTATGGTCGAGTTATTATCGCTACTTTTGCGTCTAATATATATCGAATCAAGCATATAGTTGAATCTTGTAAAAAATATAATAGAAAAATAATTATTTTTGGTAGAAGTATGGAAAATAGTATTGAACTTGCTTTAAATAATGGTTTAATAAATGATAAAAGCCTATTTATTGATGCTAATGATGCTAAAAGTTTAAAAAGAAATGAAATTTGTATTTTATGTACTGGTTCTCAAGGAGAACCTCTTGCTGCTCTATCTAGAATTGCTAATGGTCAACATAAACAAATATCATTGCTAGGTGATGATTTAGTAATTTTTTCTTCAAGCCCTATTCCAGGAAATGCAGAAAGTATAAATAGAATCATTAACAAATTATATTTAAAAGGCGTAAGAGTATTTACTAATTCGGAATTTAGTGATATCCATACTTCTGGACATGCTAAAGAAGAAGAACTAAAATGGATGTTAAGAATTATAAAACCAAAATACTTTATGCCAATGCATGGAGAATACAGAATGTTAAAACGTCATACAGAAATTGGGGTTATGTGTGGTATAAAACCTGAAAATACATTCATTTGTTCTAATGGCGATGTTATCGAATTAATAAACGGAACTGTTCGCAAAAATGGTACTGTACAAGCTGGTGATGTTTATGTTGATGGATCCAGAGTTGGTGATATTGGTAGTATTGTTATAAAAGATCGGAAATTAATGAGTCAAGATGGTATTCTTATTACAATTCTAAATATAAATACTTTAACAAGAAAATTGCTTTTAAAACCAAATGTAACTGCTCGTGGTTTTGTATTAGTCAATGAAAATCAAGAGTTAATTCAAAAAATTGAAAGAAAAATTTCAGAAATTGTAACTAATTTCTTGGCTAAAACGCCATATTCTTATACCGATTTAAAAAATCAAATTATTTTAGAATTATTACCTTTTATAAATAATTTAACTGGTAGAAAACCAATTATTTTACCTGTCATTATGGAAGTTAATCAATCATAAAAAAAAGAAGACTTTAATTTTGAAATGCACCCCTTAGAGTAGACAGAATAAAAAAGACCATTTCATAAAATTATGATAAAATACCTCCGAAAGG
>CALVSK010000022.1 GCA_944359015.1 uncultured Bacilli bacterium | reverse complement strand
AAATTATATAATTACAAGAAATATCGCTCGTAAAGTTTCGACAAAAAATACAAGTAAAATAATTGCTTAAATAAAAATTTAGGAAATATATCTAAATATAGTTTCGGTAAGTAGTTACTTTACATTAATTTTAGCAACAATAAATTATATAAAATAAAAATATCTTTATATTAATTTCCTATATTATATTTATTAGAAAATTTTATTTAATATAAACACTAAAAAAATAACTTTTTTTTATTAAAAAATTATGATAAAATTATACTAGGTGAAATAATATGAGAACAAAGATAGATTTTGAAAAATTAACAAAATTTATAAAAAGTCGAAACTTTTTTATAGCTGTGTGTGTTTTTGTTTTAACATTATCAACAATTGGCATATCATACGCATCATTTTTTACAGTTAAAACAAACAGTAATAATCAATCGGTAACAACAGGAACGTTACAAGTATCATATGGTAATCAAACATCAGCATCCATCAATAAAGAAAATATGAGTTCAATATCTGATGAGATGGGCTTAGCACTAAGTAGTGCTAATGATATAAGCGTAGTGCATATTCAAAATACAGGAACTTTAAATTCAACATTTACATTAAACATAGGATATGACATGGAAAATTTTACAGGTAGAACAAATTATTCAGAATCTGATAAGTTAACTCCCCTTGATTATGTCAAAATAGCCGTTTATGAATATAATGGGGTAAATGATGAAACATTAATAGTGGGACCAATTACCATAGCAGATTTACCAATTTATAGATATAATGATGACAAAAATTATATAAGGTATGCAATATTATTTGATGTAGTGGGTAGTACAACTAGTGGTGATGCAACAAAAACATATAAAATTAAAACATGGTTATCAGATAAAGCAATACCGGCAGCAAGTTATTCATATTTTTATATAAATACAGAAGTAGTAGCAGAAGTAGAAAATGCTAAAATGAATTATAACTTATCAGGTACTTTAACAGATAGTAATGGTACTGCCTTAAATGGAGCAACAATATCAATTCAAAATGGTTCAGTTAAAAGTGCAACAAATACAAGCGGGGCATTTACATTAAATGGAATATATCCTGGGACTTATAATTTAGATATTACATATAATAATATTACGTATAAAGGAAACTTAACGATAGAAGAAGGAGATACGTTATCACTTAATAGTTTAGGAACTACATTTAATGGAAGTTCTACAACGTCGATTTATAATATTGCAAATACATACAAAACGACATTTAATAACATAATAACTAAGAATAATTTGAAAACCTATTCAGATGCAATAACATTTGAAGAAGGAAAAACATACAATTTAATGCCAACATACAAATTAGTTGGGGCTAGTACCACCAATATAAATAACTTAAAAATATCTTTAGATATTGACAATCAAATGTACAGTTTAAGCCTTACATAAAAAAAGTGATAAAAATGTGAAAAAAAGTGTTGATTTTCAATTCTTTTTTTGTTAATATTAAAATAGAGGAGGAGAAAAGTAGAGATGGATAATAGAAAAAATACTATCTTATTAACAGTAATTGCTGTTGCAACATTATTAGTTGCAGTTGTAGGTGCTACATTTGCATTCTTCACTGCTCAAGGAGGGGAAGATGTTACTAAAAACATCAATGTAACAACTGATACATCTGATTCAGCAACATTTACTCTAGAACCTATTACTATTACAGCAAACCAAACAAACTTTGCTCAAGGTAAAGGAGATCAAACTGCAGTATCTACTGGTACAGCTTCATTTACAGCTAATAGTACAGATGCAACTTCAGAATTCTGCTATACATTAACTATCAATGTAGCAAGTAATGATTTTGAGTATACTACTGAAGGAAACACACCAGAATTAGTATTAGATGTTACTAAAGATGCTGGAACAAAAACTGCTCCAGTAAATGTAATTACTGCAAAGGATGTAACTACTCAAAGTGCTGGTGTAATCCAAGTTCCTACTACAAATGGTGGATCTGATTATATTCATAAGATTACTGCTAATACAAGTCAAACAGTTGTAGATACATTTAAAATTACTTTAGCATTTAAAAACTTAGACAGTGATCAAAATGCTAATACTAATAAAACATTTAGTGGAACTATGACATTTAGCAAAGTTGAATGTGCTTAATAAAAATTAGGACGATTTAGTCCTTTTTTTTGTGGTAAAAAAATAGTACAATATAAATAGAAAGAAGGAATAATATGAAAGAATTATTATTACCACTTATAAGTGGACTATTTTTTTTGATAGGAATAATAATTTATCGATTAATAAAAAGAAAAAAAGAATTAACAATTATTTCTATGTCATGTGCTATGATTATAATAATTGGCTTAATAGTTGGTGATTTAATCCCTCATTTAATAGAAATTAACAATTATAATTTAATTTTATTTGTAATTATAGGTTTAGTGTTCATAACATTATTAGATAAAATAGTTCCACATCATCATCATGAACACCATGAAAATGATGAAAAGACTAAGGAGCATCAAGAACATTTAAAACATATAGGAATAATTACAATATTAGCATTATTACTGCATAATTATGTTGAAGGCATGGCTCTTTATGGCGTAGCAATCGAAAACTTTAAAAGTGGAATATTAATGTGTCTAGGAATTAGTTTACACAATTTACCATTTGGTTTTCAAATAGCATCATATAATGCAAAAGAAAAAAACAAAATATTGGTAATATTATTAGTACTATCTGGTTTATTTGGAGGTATAACAATATATTTATTTGGAAATATAAGTCATTTTGTTGAAGGAATAATAATAGCAATTACATTAGGAATGATATTACATATTTTAATATTTGAATTATCAAAAGAAGTTTTTGATAATATAAAGAAAAAAGAAACATTTTATGGTATAATTATTGGTATAATATTATTAATAATAATAAATTTAATATAAGAAGGGTAGTGGAATATGAAAAAAATATTAGTAACTGGAGCCGCAGGAACGATAGGAATTCAAGTTATAAAATATTTACTTGCTGAAGGAAAATATGAAATTACCGCACTAGATTTAAAAAACAAAAGTGTATTTAAAAAGTTAAAAAGATTTAAAAGAAGAGTAAATTTATTATATGGTGATGTTGGAGATAGAATATTAATTGAAGCATTGATAAAAGACCATGATATAGTAATTCATTTAGCATCAGCATTACCACCACTTTCTGATATGAAAAAAGGTTTATCAGAAATAATAGAATATCAAAATACAGAAAATATAATAAGAGCAATCAGTTATTATAATCCTAAATGTCATTTATTTTATGCATCAACTACAAGTATGTACAAAGAAAAAGTTGCTCCGACTGTAAAAAGCAAAATTGAATTAAGTGATTTTGATTATTTTAGTTTGGCAAAATATAAAGCAGAACTATTAATAAAAGAAAAATTAAGAAATTATACAATTTACCGAATACCCTTAGTATTATCAAATCCTTTGTATGAACCATTTATGTATCATATAAAGAAGAATAAAATGGTGGATACAATAACAAAAGAAGATGCTGCCTATGCATTTGTAAGTGGTATTAAAAATGTTGGTAAATTAAATAAAAAGACATTTAACTTAGCGGGAGAAGAACCGATATTATATAAAGAATTACTGAATAAATTATTAAAAATAAATGGATTAAGTTTTAAGTATCTATTATGTAGACTATTTTTAGAAAAGAATTATTACAGTCCAGTATGTCAAGACAGGGATGAACTTGAAAATATAATTCATTATCGAAACGATTCTTATGCAGAATACTATAATAGATTAAGAGCTAGAAACAAAAATAAAAAATTTGCCAAAACAATTGCTAAACCATTTATTAAGGATTAGGATGACAGGATTAGCATTAGCAGGCGGTGGAGCAAGGGGAGCATACCAAATTGGTGTATATATGGCTTTTAAAAAATGTCATATAAAAATTGATGGTTATGCAGGAACCAGTATCGGAGCGTTTAATGCAGCGATGTTAGCAGCAAAAAGGGATAAAGAACTACTTTTATTTTGGCAAACAGTAAATATAGGATTATTATTAGGATTAAGTGAAGAGTATTTAAAAGAAATAAATAATAAAAAAATAAATATTGAAAAATTAAAAGAAAGTATAAATTATGTTAAAAATATTATATTAAACAAAGGATTAAGTACAAGTAAATTAAAAGCCTTATTGGAAGAGTTAGATATTAAGAAAACATTATATGCAAGTGAAAAAGATTTTGGATTAGTAACAGTAAATGCAAGTGAATTAAAACCTTTATATTTATTTAAAGAAGATATAAAACCTAATTTATTAAATGATTATATATTGGCTAGTTGTTATTTACCTATTTTTAAAATGGAAAAAATAGTAGATGACAAATTTTATTTAGATGGGGGATTTTATGATAATATGCCAGTTAATTCTCTTTTAAAACGAGGATATAATCAAGTATATGCTGTAGATTTAAAAGCAATAGGTATAAAAAAGAAGTATTTAGATAAAGAAAAAGTAATAGTAATCAGACCTAGTAGAAGTTTAGGAAGTATCCTTACGTTAAATCAAGAGAAAATTAATAATAACATAAAATTAGGTTATTATGATGGAATGAAAGTATTAAAAAAATTAGATGGATATAAATATATATTTAAAAAAAGAAATGACTGGTACTATAAATTTTTATTAAGGGAAGTAAATAAAAAAATGCTTGGAGACATGAAAAAATTTTTTGGTACTAAAGATAGTAAAAAATTGATAATTAAAGCGTTAGAGTATGTAATGACTAAAGAAAAGTATGATTATTATCATATATATGCACCGTATGAAGTAATTAATAAAATAAAAAAAAGTAGTAATAATTATGGAGTATATAGATTTATAAAATATTTGAAAATAATATAAAAAAGAGGTAGTAATGAAGTTAACAAAAATTGGGAAAATAATTTTATTATTAATAATTATAGTAATTGGAGCAATAATAGTAGTATTAATAAATACGCGTAAAAACTCTAAAAATATTCATGTAATAGAATCAAATGAATTTTTAGATATAAAAATAGATTATAATAAGACAGGTAACAAAAAATTAGATAATGAAATCATTAATTATGTAGAAGAGAAAAGAAAAAGTTTTATAGAAATAGTAGATAAAGCTGGTTCTACAGAAACAAGCAAATACAATTTTGTATTAAGTGCTCAAAATAATCAGCAGAAAGATATTGAATTTGTTCATTTGTTATCTTTTGCTTATACTGGTGGAGCCCACTATGTAAGAGAAGATAAAACCTATGTATATGATTTAAAGTCTCAACAATATTTAACATTAAAAGATTTTTTAATTGAAGGAAATTTTGAAAAATTAAAGCCAATAATATTAGAATATATATATGAATATGGGGAAAAAAATGAAATTAATTTAATGGAAGATTGGGTTAATAGAGGAACAGAGTATGAAAATAACAATTATGAACATTTTTATTTAAATGATAATGGTTTAAATATAATATTTGTACCATATCAAATAGCAAGTTGGGCCGATGGGGAAATAAAAATAACCATACCATACTATAAATTAGAGAAAATATTAAAAGAAGAATATTTAATTAAAGAAGAAAATGAGGATAATAACAGTCCAACAAATCCTAATAAAAGAGACCTAGAAAAATATAAAGATAAGAAATTAATTGCATTTACATTTGATGATGGACCTAATACGAGTACGACATCTAGATTATTAGATGGTATTAAAGAATTTGATGCTAGAGTAACATTCTTTGTTTTAGGAAGTAGAGTAGAAAGTCATAGTGATGTACTAAAACGAGCTTATGAAGAAGGTAATTTAATAGGAACGCATACCTACAATCATTTAAATTTATTATTATTAAGTGATAATAGAGTTTTAGAAGAAATAAATGATAGTAAAGAAGCAATAAAAAATATAATAGGAAATTATCCAACATATTTAAGGCCACCGTATGGAAATATTAATGAACATATAAAAGGGCTAGCCAATATGTATATAATAAACTGGGATGTAGATACAGAAGATTGGAAACTAAAAAATCGAGATTTAATTAAAGATAAAATATTAGAAGATGCCCATGATGGAGCAATTGTATTACTACATGATATTTATACAGAATCTGTTGAAGGGACATTACTTGCCATGAAAGAGTTAGAAAAGCAAAATTATGCTTTCGTTACGGTAGAAGAAATGGTACAATTAAGAGGGGTTAATTTAGATTATGAAACAACATATTATAATTTTAGAGGGAAGTGAAATATATGGGAAGAGCATATGAAGTAAGAAAAGCAAGCATTCAAAAAACAGGAGCAGCAAAAGGTAAGTTATATACAACTTTTGCTAAAGAAATTTATTTAGCGGCCAAAAAGGGTTCACCAAATCCTGATGCTAATGTAGTATTAAAAAGATTAATTGATAAGGCTAAAAAGCAACAAGTACCAAATGATATTATTAATAGAGCATTAGATAAAGCAAAAGGCGTAGGTCAAGATGAATATCATGAAGTAATATATGAAGGATTTGGGCCAGGAGCATCAACACTAATAATTAAATGTTTAACAGACAATGTAAATAGAACTGTTGGTATGGTAAGAGCAGCATTTAACAAAGTAAATAAAAGTTTAGGAGTAACAAATTCAGTATCATACAACTATGAACATTTAGGAATCCTTATGTTTAAATATGAAAATGAAGAAGAAATATTAGATTTATTATTAAATGCTGGAATAAATGTAATTGATATTGAAAAAGAACATGGTTTTATAACATTAACTCTTGCACCTGGAGATATGAATAAGGCAAAAGATGAAATAGAAAGTATAGTGCCTAATGTTGAATATGAAGTTGATGAAGTAGGAATGTATGCTAAAGAGATGATTAAATTATCTGAAGAAGATTTAGAAGTATTTAATAAATTATTTAAACTTTTAGATGATATTGAAGATGTATCAGAAATATATACAAATGTAAAAATGGATTAGAAAATGAAAATAAACAAGAAAAAAATATTTAATTTAATTTTAATAATAGCATGTGGATTTATACTTTATTATGGGTTAGTATTAAGTTTAGGTTCAACTTTAGCAAGTTTAATATACAATGGAATATTATACGGTAAATACAATACTTTATTTATATCTGAATTAGTTTTATTAATTTTTAGTTTAATAATATTGTTATTAAGAAAAAAAATAAATATTTTAATAAAACATAGAATGGGATTTTTAAAAAGTATAAAAAAAGGAATGCCATTAATTATAATATCATTATTAATATTGTTATCGAATATTTATGATTTAAGTAGCCAAAATATTGATATTTTAAATTTAGTAAGCTTAATATTTTTAGCAATAACTATAGGTTTAGCAGAAGAGTTTTTATTTCGGGGTTGGCTTCAAAATGAAATAGTTGATAGTTACAAAGATAATCGAAGACAAATAATAATGTCAATAATAATAAGTGGAGTGTTATTTGGATTAGTACATTTAATTAATGCATTTAGCGGTCAAGATATATTTACTACAATTATGCAAGTAATACAAACCAGTGCAATTGGTATACTATTAGGTAGCATATATTATATTAGTAAAAATATATGGTCAGTAGTAGCATTACATTCAATATATGATTTTGTAATTTTATTAGGAGAAGTAAACAGTTATAAAGATTGTGTTAATAATCCTAATATTTCAGTAGCAATGAATATATTTACAATTATTATTACAATTTGTTATTCAGTAATATATTTAATCGGAGCATATTTTATATTACAAAAAAGTAATGTATATAAAATTACAAAAGAAGAAATAACTGAAGAAATAATAAAAAAAGATGAATATAATAAAAATTATGCAAAAAAATTAATAATAGTTACAGTTATAATTATGCTTTTATCAAGTATGTTTATTCCAATAGAAGATGCTAATAATATACAAATATGTTATGAATATGAAGAAATAACATATACCGAAGGAGAAATAAATTATAGTAAAAATAAAGAATTTATATTAGACAATTATAAATTTTATGAAAAAAATGAAAAATTAAATATTGATGATTTAATCAACAATAAAACATATATAATAAATATTAAAGATGTATATAATATATATGTTTATAAGAATATAAATAATTATGTAATAATATTAAATTGTATAGATAAAATATATTATTTAGAAAGTAATTTAATTGAAGTTAATTTTGATACACTTGATGAATTATTTATAGAATTTGTTACACCAGAAATAAAAAAATTAGGATATTTTGAAGTAAATAATACAAAATATCCATTATTAACAAGTGTAATAGAAGATAATTTTATAATAAAAGATAAAAAAATTATGGTAATGAAATAATCCATAATTTTTTTAAATTTCTTTTCTATTTATATTATCGCTAGATAAAATTTTTGCTTGATTTTTTTTGTTTACAAATAATATTTTATAATTACAAACATTAGCAATTTTTTCTATATTTTCAAAACTAATATCAGTTTTTTCTCTTTCATAATCACTTAAAGTACTTCTTCCAATAAAAGTTTTATCACTAATTTCTTTTTGGGTTAAGCCACTTTCTCTTCTCATTGTTCTTAATATCTTTCCAATCATTTAATAATCACCCTAAATTAAGTGTCGCAGATTTCCACAAAAATTACTTAATATGTGGAGAAGCTCGGAGTATAATAATTGTGTGATAATAGTATATGAAGTTTTACAAAAATTATTAGAAAATGATGAAGTGAGAGTGAAGTAAATGAATAAAAATAAAATAATAGTAAAATTGATAATTGCAGTATTATTAATTTTTGGGGGAATAATAACAATTAATAGTTTACTTACAAATAAATCTCAAATAAATAATAAAATAATAACAAATGAAAGAAAACAAAATATAGTATCATCAAATGCCATAAGTATGATGTATGAAACAGAAGTAGGAAGTAACTCAAGTAGTACAACAGATAGTATGAAAATAGGGTTAATGTATGTAAGTGACTATGGATTTGCATCAAGCGCAGATTATTGGACAACTGCATTGTATAAATATAATTCAGCAACTAGTACAAACTGGTTATATATAGCGGAATCGGAATGGACAATTTCACGTAGTTCATCTGAAACAAATCGTGTATTTCTGATAATTGGTGGAGATGTAAATCATGATCGTACTCCTTTTGGCTACGGTTATAGACCATCGTTTTATCTAACATCTTCCACGACCTATGTCAGTGGATCCGGAACCGGTAGTGATCCATTTAGAATAAACTGATTAATGATTATTAAAAAGTTGAGTTAATAATTTAAGAGATAATAAATTTATTAACTCATTTTTATGTGATATAAATTATAAATAAATAATAAAAAAGAAATTGTGTAAATGAAAATATTTAATATATATGAATACTAAAAAAAAGTGGTATAATAATTATATATTGGTGGTAATATGAAGAAGTTTAAATTAAAAAAATATAACATAATAATATTTACATTTTTGATATTTATATATTTAGAATTTGTTTTTAGATTATTAACTAAAAATTCAATATTTAATATAAGTATACTATATATAGTTATTTATGCATTATTTTTATCGAATTTAATAAGTTTTTTAACTACTTGGTTTAAAGAAAAAGTCAACAAAATAATTTATTTTATTATTACAGGAATATGTTGTTTTATTTATGCTTTACAATTATGTATTTATAAAATGTTTGGTTTTTATTTTGAGTTATCACTACTTGGAGCAACTGATCAAGTGGCTAGCTTTGCAGGAGATGGAATTAAACTTATAATTGAAAATATACTTAGTATATTGGTTGTATTTTTACCTCTTTTCATAATAATAGTATTAAAAAAATACATAGTAATTAAAAAGACAAATATAAAATTAAATGGAATAAAACTAATTAGTTCGATAATTTTATTTATATTATTTATATTGTGTTTAAATATAAATAGTAAAGAAATTAATTCAGCAAAAAGTTTATATAATGATGTAAATAATAATGAATTAAATATTAAAAAATTTGGGGTATTAAATGCCTTTAGAATAGATTTTAAAAGAAAAATATTTGGTTTTGAAGAAAAAGTAGTAATAGTAACACCTGGAGATTACCCAGAAGAAGATAATAATTCATCTGAAGAAGAAGTAAAATATGAATATAACAATTTAGACATAGATTTTGATGAGTTGTTAGAAAATGAAAATAATAGTACTATAAAGATGATGCATGAATATTTTAATAATGAAACTGGTACATTACAAAATAAATATACAAAATATTTTGAAGGTAAAAATTTAATATTATTTATGGCTGAAAGTTTCAATGAAATTGCAGTAAGAGAAGATTTGACTCCAACACTTTACAAATTAGTAAATAGTGGGTTTAAATTTAACAATTTTTATACTCCAACAATTAGTAGTACAATTGGAGGAGAATTTCAAGAACTTACCGGTTTAGTAGCAGCATCTGGCTTTTTATCACCATGGAAAAGTGGGGAAAACTATTATCCATTTGGTATAGCTACAAGTTTTGAAAATTTAGGTTATGAAACATACGCATACCATAATCATACGTACACATTTCAAAGTCGTAACAAATATTTAGCATCATTAGGATTTGATAATTTTCTAGGATGTAAAAATGGTTTAGAAAATCGAATTAATTGTAACATATGGCCTGAATCAGATGTAGAAATGATTAAAGCAACATTTGATGATTATAAGGATAGTGAAAAACCATTTTTTACATATTATGTAACAGTAAGTGGACATGGTGATTATGGGTTTAATTATAGTGCAATGGCAAGAAAACATAAAGAAGATGTAAAAGATTTAGACTATTCGGAAAAAGCACTTGCTTATTTAGCATCCCAAATAGAACTTGACCAAGCCTTAGAGTTGTTAATTGAAAAATTAGATGAAGCAGGAATACTTGAAGATACAGTAATTGCTTTAGTAGGTGATCATTATCCATATTATTTATCATTAGATGAAGTAAATGAAATTGCTAGTTATAAAAAAGATAGTGTAGTAGAAATTAATCGAAGCAATTTTATATTATGGAATAGTAATATGGAAGCTGTAGAAATTGATAAAGTAGGTAGTCAAATAGATGTATTACCAACAATCTACAATTTATTTGGTGTAAAATATGATTCAAGATTAATTATAGGTAAAGACATATTAAGTACAGAACCAGGTCTTGCAATATTTGGTAATGCATCTTGGGTTAGTGATAAAGGAACATATCTTTCAAGTAGCAATAAATTTGTACCAAAAGATGGGGAAGTGGATTCTGAGTACATAAAATACATGAATAATATAGTTTCAAACAAAATAATAATGAGCAAATATATAATGACGAATGATTATTACAGAAAGGTATTAGGATAATTATGTGTGGTATAGCAGGGATTATAACCAAAAAAGAAAATAAAGATGAAATAATAAAAAAAATGAGTGAAAGAATAAAGCACCGGGGACCAGATGGAGAAGGTTATTATATTGATCAAAATATAGCACTTGCTCATCGCCGACTTTCCATAATTGATTTAGAAACCGGAAATCAACCGATGTATAATGAAAATCAAAATTTAGTAATAGTATATAATGGAGAAATATATAATTTTATTGAATTAAGAGATATTTTGAAAGAAAAGGGTCATATTTTTAAAACTCAAAGTGATACAGAAGTATTAGTGCATGGATTTGAAGAGTGGAAATATGAATTGCCAAAACATTTAAGAGGGATGTTTGCTTTTGCGATATATGATAAAAATATCAAAGAATTATTTTTAGCAAGAGACAACTTTGGTATAAAACCACTTTATTATTACAAAACAAATGAAACATTTATGTTTGCTTCGGAAATAAAAGCGTTTTTAGATGTTGAAGATTTTAAAAAAGAATTAAATGAAAACATATTAAAAGCTTATTTAGAATTTAGTTTTGTTCCAACAAATGAAACATTTTTTAAAGGTGTACACCGATTAGATGCTGGATCATACTTAATATATAAAGATAACAATATAACAATTAATAAATATTTTAAGTTAGATTTTAAAGAAAATCATAAAACATTTGAAGAAGCAGTTGAAAGCATAAAAACGGTAATGCAAGAATCAGTAGAAAAACATTTACTTAGTGATGTAGAAGTAGGTTCATTTTTATCAAGTGGAATAGATTCATCGTATATAGTATCGTTAGCAAAACCAAATAAAACTTATACAGTAGGATATGACTTAGAAAAGTATGATGAAATAAAGTATGCTAAAGAATTAGCAGAAAAATTAGAAATTAATAATACTAGTAAAATTATAACAAAAGAAGAATATTTAGAAAACTTAGAAAAAATAATGTATTATTTAGATGAACCAACAAGTGACCCGGCAGCGATATCTTTATATTTTGTAGCAAAACTTGCTAGTCAAGATGTAAAAGTAGTATTGTCTGGTGAAGGAGCGGATGAATTTTTTGGGGGATACAATTATTATCGAAAAGATGTAGACTGGGGATTTTATAATAAATTACCATATTTTATAAGGCATACAATAAGTAATATAGCCAAACTTTTACCTGAATTTAAAGGAATAAATTTTTTAATAAGACGTGGTGAAAAATTAGAAAATCACTATATTGGAGTAAATAGGAATTTTTCTAATAAAATGGCCAATAAAATATTGAATAAAAAGTATGATTTAAATGGAGTAGATGTAACAAAGGATATTTATGATGAATATAAAAATTATACAGAAATTGAACAAATGCAAGCAATAGACATTAATTTTTGGTTAATGAAAGATATATTATTAAAAGCAGATAGAATGACTATGGCATCATCATTAGAAGGAAGAGTACCATTTATTGATATAGAAGTATTTAAAGTAGGAGCGAGTCTACCTCTTGATTATAAAGTCACTAAAGAAAATACAAAAGTTGCATTAAGAGCAGCAGCAAAGGATGTAATACCAACAAAAGCGTATGAAAAGAAAAAACTAGGTTTCCCTGTACCAATAAGAGAATGGTTAAAAAGTCCAAGTTTTTATGAAGAAGTAGAAAGAACACTTAATAATGCAACAAGCAAAAAATATTTTAATAATAAATTAATAAATAAACTATTAGAACAACATAAAATTGGAAAGAAAGATAATTATCGAAAAATATGGACAATTTACTGTTTTTTGAAATGGTACGAAGTTTATTTTGAAAAAGTATAAAAATTAATTTACAAACATTTGTTTATATGATATATTAAGAACATAGAAAAGAGGTAGCGATGTTAGAATATATTATAATTGGTTTATTAGTATTAGTAATAGTTTTATTAATAATAATATTAATAAGAAGAAATAATAACAATGAATTTGTTGAAAGAATAGGACATTTTGAAGCAAATATAAATAAAGAAATTGGAGAGTTTAAATTTACATTTTCCAAGGATTTAATGAATGATTTTGAAAAATTAAATGAAAGAATAGAAAGAAAATTAAATTTAATAAATGATACAGTAAATGAAAGATTAGATAAGAATTTTGAAAAAAGTAATAAAACATTTATGAATGTTTTAGAAAGATTATCAAAAATAGATGAAGCTCAAAAGAAAATAGATGGGTTAAATAGTGAGATTGTATCATTACAAAGTGTACTAACCGATAAGAAGACTAGAGGAACATTTGGAGAAGTAAATTTAGAATATATATTAAACAACGCTTTTGGAAGCAACAAAAATGGTATATATGAAACCCAACATAAATTTAGTAATGGGTACATATCCGATGCAATACTTTATGCTCCAGCACCACTAGGTACAATTGCAATAGATTCAAAATTTCCATTAGAAAATTATCAAAGGATGACAGATAAAACTAAAGATAAAGAAATAAGAATCCAAGCAGAAAAGTTATTTGTACAAGATGTAAAAAAACATATTAATGATATAAGTGAAAAATACATAATACCAGGAGAAACGAGTGATGAAGCAATTATGTTTTTACCAGCTGAAGCCTTATTTGCGGAAATAAATGCATATCATCCTGAATTACTTAGTTATGCCTACAGTAAAAAAGTATGGATAGCAGGTCCAACAACCTTAATAAGTACTTTATCAATAATAAGTATGATATTAAAAAATATGGAACGAGATAAATATGCTAAAGTAATTCATGAAGAATTAAACAAATTAAGTATTGAATTTACAAGATATAAAGAAAGATGGGACAAACTTGCTAGAAATGTTAAGACTGTAAATCAAAGTATTGATGAATTACACACAACTAGTGAAAAAATAACAAAAAGGTTCGATTCTATAAACAGTGTAGATATAGATAAATTAGTAAATAAAGAAGAAAAAATAGTAATTGGTGAATAATTACTATTTTTTATATAATAAATTTTTTTAATTATCTTTATTTTAAATATTATATTTGTTAAAATAAATAATAGAAGGTAGTTGATAAGTATGACATTATATTTAATAAGTAACAATTTAGTTTTAGATAATATTATATATGAAACAGATGAATCAATCGAAAATAAAAGAATAAATAGACCATTATCGATTGAAGGAGAAAAGGAAGCTGTAAAATTAGTAAAAAGAATTGATGGAAATGTAATATATTCATCTAATTTTGCTTCAGCATTAGCCACAGCAAAATATTATTCAAGTTATAAAAATATTCCAATTAATATAAATTCATTTTTAAATGATTCAAAAATTGGAAAATTAGGTAATAGAAATATAAAAATGTTAAGATTTATGCAAGAAAGAGATTTTAATTTTAAATTTGATGGTGGTGAATCATTAAATGAAACACAAAATAGAATGGAAATAGTAATAAATAAAATAATAAAAAAAAATATTAATAAAAATGTATTAATATTTACTCATAAAAGAGCAATATTAGGATATTTAATAAAATATTTAGAAAAAGGATATAATTTAGATGATGAATTAATTTTAACCTATAAAGATAAAGTGATATTAGATGATATAGAAAAAAATATGGATATAATAAAATTAGAAATAGAAAAAGGAAAAATAATAGATATAGATACAATAAATAATTAATTGTATGATATACTAAAAGTGGTGATTAAAGTGAAAGAAAAAGTAAAAATTAATATAAGTGCAAGACATGTACATTTAACAAAAGAAACATATGATTTATTATTTAATCATGAATTAACAGTTAGAAATAATTTAAATCAAATAGGCCAATTTGCGGCGAATGAAACAGTAACAATAAAAACAAATAAAGGCGAATTTAATAATGTAAGAATTATAGGTCCTTTAAGAAAATATAATCAAGTAGAAATATCCATGAGTGATGCTAGAAAATTAGGATTAAAGCCACCGGTAAGAAAAAGTGGCCATTTAGAACAAGCTGAAGAAATTACAATAACTACAGAAAAAGGTGAAGTAACACTTCCTTGTTGTATAATTGCCAATAGACATGTTCACTTAAGTCCTGATGATGCTAAAAGACTAAATATAAAAGATGATGAACCTTTAAAATTAGTTATTCCTGGTGAAAAAAGTGGAGTAATAGATATAGTAGCAAAGGTTAGTGATGATGGGTATTTTGAAGTACATTTAGATACAGATGATGCAAATGCATTTTTAATTGAAGCAAATGAAGAAGGAATACTTACAAAATGAGTTTTTACATAGGAAATGTACTTATAAAAAATCCGAT
Organism: uncultured Bacilli bacterium; assembly: GCA_944359015.1. Classification (GTDB taxonomy): domain Bacteria; phylum Bacillota_I; class Bacilli_A; order RF39; family UBA660; genus Onthocola_B. The sequence continues at coordinate 2,387 of CALVSK010000022.1, read as the reverse complement.
TATAGTTGCTCCGATGGCTGGAGTAAGCGACATGACTTTTCGAAAAATATGCAAAGATTTTGGAGCTAGTTTAGTAGTTGGTGAAATGGTCAGTGATAAAGCGATTGTATATGAAAATGAAAAAACTTTTGAATTATTAAAAATGGATGAAAGGGAAAGACCGATTAGTCAACAAATATTTGGAAGTGATATTAATTCATTTGTAAAAGCTGCTAAAATAGTTGAAGAAAAAATGAAGCCAGATATAATAGATATTAATATGGGGTGTCCAGTTCCTAAAGTAGCAATAAAAAATCAAGCAGGAAGTGCATTATTAAAAAATCCTGAAAAAATTAAAGAAATAGTTAAAGCGGTAGTTGATACAGTAAGTGTACCAGTTACCGTAAAAATAAGAAGTGGTTGGGATGATGCTCACATTAATGCCGCAGAAGTTGCCAAAATAATTGAAGAGGCTGGGGCAAGTGCAATAACCATTCATGCTAGGACTAGAGCCCAAGGTTATAGCGGTAAAGCCAATTGGCAAATAATTAAAGATGTAGTAGAAGCTGTAAAAATTCCTGTAATAGGCAATGGGGATGTATTAACTTGTTATGATGCTAAAAAAATGCTTGAAGAAACAGGATGTAGCGGGGTAATGATAGGTAGAGGATTACTAGGTAATCCATGGTTAATAAAAGAGTGTGTAAGTTATTTAGAAGAAGAGAAAATAATTGATAAACCAACAAATAAAGAAAGAATTTCAATGATGAAAGAGCATTTAAAGGAATTAGTAAAAGTTAAAAATGAAAAACAAGCAGTTTTAGAAATGCGAGGTCATCTTTTAAATTATTTAAAAGGAATGCCTGAGAATAAAGAAATAAAAAATAAAATATGTAAATGCAAAACAGCAAATGAAATTTTTAAAATATTAGACGATTATCAAGAAAAATTAAAAAAGGATTTGGTTTAAGATACTAAATCCTTTGCTATTTTATAAACATCACCAGCACCAATGGTAATTATTAAATCATTTTCCTTAACATTTTGTTTTAGATAATTTTCTATTTTTTCAAAAGAATCTAAATAAACAACATTTTTATTTTTTTGTTTAATTTTATCTACTAGCATATTTTCACTTATATTAAAAGTATTAATTTCTCTAGCAGCATAAATCGGAGCGATTATTATATTATCAAAATTGCTTAAAACATCTGCAAATTCATCTAAATGTTCTTTTGTTCTAGAATAAGTATGAGATTGAAAAATTGCCCAATTTTTATTGTGTTTTGTATTTACTACTGCATCCAAAGTAGTTTTTATTTCAGTTGGATGATGAGCATAATCATCAAAAACAAAAGCTCCATTATACTTTCCTAAATATTCAAATCTTCTACCAACACCTCGATATTTTTCTAAGCCAATTTTAATAATTTTAATATCATTTATATAATTATTAGATAAGATAAAAGCTGCCAAAGCATTGTAAACATTATGTTTACCACTAATGCCTAAATTAATATTTGTAATAAATTTATCATTACTATAAATATCAAAAGAATAATGACCAAGCTCATTTTTACTAATATTTTTAGCCATATAATCGGCATTATTATTTATACCATAAGTAATAACTTTTTTATCAAAACCATCAATAATATCTTTTGCATTATCATCATCATTATTTAAAACAAGTATGCCATTATCAGGTAATAAATTAATATATTTCTTAAAAGATTTTTTGATATTATCCAAAGTTTTAAAATAATCTAAGTGGTCATTATCGATATTAGTTATAATAATTCCTGTTGGGAAAAAATGCAAAAAACTATCAGCATATTCACAAGATTCCATTATTAAATACTTTTGACTACCAATATGAATATTACCATTTATTTCTTTTAACATAGCTCCAATTTGAATTGTTGGGTTTAATTTTGCTTCTAAAAAACAAGTGGCAACCATCCCTGTAGTGGTGCTTTTACCATGAGTACCAGAAATACATAAACAATTTTCATAAGATTTTGATAAAAGTCCTAAAAATTCTGCTCTTTCATAAGTTTTCTTATCTAAATTTTTAGCCATTAATCTTTCGGGGTCATCTTCTCTTATAGCAGCAGTATAAACAACTAAATCAGCATCCTTAATCATTTCTGGATGATGACCAATATTAACTAAAATCCCATCAGTATTTAATTTATCAATGATGCTAGAAAAGTTTACATCACTACCAGTAACTATGGCTCCTAAATCTTTAATCATATAAGCAATGCCACTCATACTTATGCCACCAATACCAATCATATGAACTTTTTTATTTTGAAACATAAAATCATTCCTTTCATATCAATAATATCTTATTACATTAATAAAAAAATAACAATTAGTAAAATTAAAATTTTTAAAAAATT
>CALVSK010000021.1 GCA_944359015.1 uncultured Bacilli bacterium | reverse complement strand
TTGTATTTGTTATAATGGATTTGAGGTTAGAGAAATGATGGAAGGTAGCACAGTTTTAAATAATTTAGTTGTAGTAAAAAGAAGTGGCCAAAGGGTAGCATTTAATGGTGTTAAAATTGCTGTTGCTATCAAACAGGCATTTGAAGATGAAAATATAACTGATAAAAATATAGAAAGTAAAACAAATAAAGTTTACAATGCGGTATTAAATTATATAAATGAAATTTATGAAAATAGAAAGACAATAAATGTTGAAGATATTCAAGATATAATAGAAAAAATTTTACAAGAAAAAGGTTATAAAGAAGTATATAAAAAATTTAATGAATATCGATTAAAAAGGGCAGCTTCTAGAGAGGCATTTTCAATAAAAGAACAGCATAAATTTGTAAAAGCAATTGAAAAAATTGGCCTTACTGTAAAACAAAGCGAAAAAGAAAAGCCAATTAATTTAATGCTAAATTTTGGTAAAGTAATTTCTCAAGAATTTTCAAGTGCGTATTTATTAGAATCAAAATATTTAAGAGCACATGACGAAGGAAGAATATACATAGAAAAACTAGAAAATTATCCTCTTAAAATAACTTCGTCATCGCATTTAGATTTTAGTTACATAAAGGAATCTAGTTTAGATGAATTTACCAATAAAATTATAAACATAATAGAAAATATAAAAACTGAGCAATATAAAGAACAAACAATATGTAATCTAAATGAATTATATAAAGAAGTATTATTAGCAGATTTTAGAAATAAGTTATTAGAAAATATAAAATGTTTTTTTAAAGTAATTGGCTTATATGAGTATATAGAAATAGACAAATTAAAAGAAAAAATAAACAAAGAAAACACAATTAAAATTAATATAGAAAATTACAAAGATTTATTACTAAATAATCAAATAAGAAAATATTTTTTAGATATTTATCAAATAACTATTGATTATATAAATAGTAAAGTTGAAAGTAATATAACATTATTAATAAAAAAATTAAGCACAAACAATTACATATTTAGTAACAAAATAAGCGTTAGTATTAAAGATAGCGATGATTTAGAAACAAAAATACTAAATGATAAATATTTTGAAATATTAGGTAAACTAAAAAATAGTAATATTACAACAATTTACAAAGTTAAAAATGAAATAAAATATAAAGAGATAATAGATGAACTTTATAAAAAGAAAAAAATAATAATACTATATTTGGATAACAATGATTATACCGACGAGATAGAAGCATTTAGTAATTGTTTAATAATTAACAAAAATATAAACAATGAAATAAATACATCTAGGGGGAAGATTTTATTATCAGAGGTAACAATTAATTTAGCGAGAATTGGGTTAAAAAACAAAGAAAATACGAAAGAATTTTATGAAGAACTTGAAGATTTATTAGAGTTAAGTAAAAATGCTCTACTTCAAAGATATGAGTACCAAGCTAGTTTATATAAAGAAAATTATCAACAATTATTTGAAAATAATCTAATATTTGATTCAAAGAAGTTAGAGGACAACCAAAAAGTTAGAAAAGTTTTAAGAAATGGAACGTTATGCATAAATATATCTGGATTATATGAGTGTTTAGAAGTGATGTTACCAAAAAATAGTAGCATAGAAGAAAAATTAGAATATGGCTTAAAAATATTAAAGTTTATGAATAATCAAATAGAAAAATATCGAAATGATTTAAAGCTTAATTTTATTTTATCAGAAGAAACAAATAAAAGCATAAATAAAAATTTAATAGCTATAGACAAAACTTTATATGGAAAATTAGATGAATTAAATAAAGAAAATTATGGCAATATAAGTGATTACATAAATAAATTAGAAGAAAACAAAAAAATAGAATATATTAAAAAATATCAACAATTATGCCAAATAAATGCAACAATAGAAGTTAGCCAAAATAAAGAAAAAATTAAAGACATAATAATGCAAGCAGCAAAAGGAAAAATAAAAGTACTGAAAGTAGGTGTAAAATGATATATATAGAAGGGTTACAAAAAGTAACATTACTAGATTATCCCAAGAAGGTTGCTTGTACAGTTTTCACAAAAGGTTGCAACTTTAATTGTTCTTTTTGTCAAAATTCTAGTTTAATAAAATGTGACAAAGGTAAAATTAGTGAAGAAGAAGTCCTAGAATATATAAATAAAAGAAAGAACATATTAGATGGGGTAGTTGTTACTGGGGGAGAACCATTAGTTCAAAAAGACATAAAAGAATTTATAAAGAAAGTTAAGGATTTAGGATTATTAGTAAAGTTAGATACAAATGGAAGTAATCCGAAAGTATTAAAAGAATTAATTAATGAAAAATTAGTTGATTATGTAGCAATGGATATAAAAAATATATTTTTAAAATATAAAATAACAATTGGAAAAGATACGACATTAAAAAATATTGAAGAAAGTATAAAAATATTAAAAGAAAGTTCTATAGAATATGAGTTTAGAACAACAATCGTAAAAGAATTACATACCATTGATGATATTCGAAAAATTTGTGAATTTATAGGTAAAAAGAGTAAATATTATTTACAAAATTTTGAAGATAGTGAAGATGTAATTAATCATAATTTACATGGATTTACCCATGAAGAGTTAGTATTAATAAATGATAATTTAAAAGAAAATTTTCCTAATATGGAAATTCGAGCTTTGACATAATAAGGGAGGATGATAGAAATGTATAAAGTAAGAAAAAGAGAAGGAAAAATAGTAGGATTTGATATAACCAAAATTAAGGGGGCAATTACAAAAGCGTTTGAATCAGTAGATAGAACATATGATGAAAATGTAATAGATTTTTTAGCATTAAAAGTCACATCAGAATTTGAACCCAAAATAAAAGATAATATAATATCAGTTGAAGATATCCAAGATATTGTAGAAGAAGTATTATCAAAAGCAGGATATACAGATGTAGCAAAATCATACATACTTTATCGTAAATTACATGAAAAAATGCGTAATATGAAATCAACAGTATTGGATTATAAAGATGTTGTAAACAGTTATATTAACGTAACAGACTGGCGAGTTAAAGAAAATTCAACGGTAACGTATTCTGTAGGAGGATTAATTTTAAGTAACAGTGGAGCAATAACAGCAAACTACTGGTTAAGTGAAGTGTATGATGAAGAAATCGCCAATGCCCATCGTAGTGCAGCAATTCATTTGCATGATTTATCCATGTTAACTGGATATTGTGCTGGATGGAGTTTAAAACAACTTATTCAAGAAGGATTGGGTGGAGTTCCTGGAAAAATTACTTCATCACCAGCAAAACATTTATCAACATTATGTAATCAAATGGTTAACTTTCTAGGAATTATGCAAAATGAATGGGCAGGAGCACAAGCATTTTCATCATTTGATACTTATTTAGCACCTTTTGTAAAAATAGATAATTTAAATTATCATGAAGTAAAGCAATGCATACAATCATTCATTTATGGAGTTAACACACCAAGCAGATGGGGAACACAAGCGCCATTTACAAATATAACTTTAGACTGGACAGTTCCAAATGATTTAGCGGAATTAAATGCAATAATTGGAGGAAAAGAAGTAGATTTTAAATATAAAGATTGTCAAAAAGAAATGGACATGATAAATAAAGCATTCATCGAAATAATGATTGAAGGAGATGCGAATGGAAGAGGGTTCCAATACCCAATCCCAACATATTCAATAACTAGAGATTTCAATTGGGAAGAAACAGAAAATAACAAATTATTATTTGAAATGACTGCAAAATATGGTACACCATACTTTTCAAACTATATAAATAGTGATATGGAACCAAGTGATGTAAGAAGCATGTGCTGTCGTTTAAGATTAGATTTAAGAGAATTAAGAAAAAAATCTGGAGGATTTTTCGGAAGTGGAGAATCAACTGGTTCAATCGGAGTAGTAACAATTAATTTGCCAAGAATAGCATATTTAGCTAAAGATGAACAAGATTTTTATGATAGATTAGAAAAGTTGATGAATATAGCAGCACGTTCTTTAAAAATAAAGAGAAATGTTATAACTAAATTATTAAATGAAGGATTATATCCATACACTAAAAGATATTTAGGAACATTTAATAATCATTTTTCAACAATAGGATTAATAGGAATGAATGAAGTTGGGTTAAATGCAAAATGGTTAAAAGCAGATTTAACACATGAAAAGACACAAAAATTTGCTAAAGAAGTATTAAATTATATGCGTGAAAAATTAAGTGATTATCAAGAAGAATATGGAGATTTATACAATTTAGAAGCAACACCAGCAGAATCAACAACATATCGTTTTGCAAAACATGATAAAGAAAAATATCCAGATATAATTACTGCTAGTGAACCAGATCATACACCATACTATACGAATAGTTCACATTTACCGGTAAACTTTACAGAAGATATTTTTGCAGCATTAGATATTCAAGATGAATTACAAACTCTTTACACATCAGGAACTGTTTTCCATGCCTTTTTAGGAGAAAGATTAACAGATTGGAAAGCAGCAGCAAATTTAGTTAGAAAAATTGCTGAAAATTACAAACTTCCATATTACACGATGTCTCCGACATATTCAGTATGTCAAACTCATGGATATATAAATGGAGAAGTATATAGTTGTCCAACATGTGGAAAAGAAACAGAAGTATATAGTAGAATAACTGGATATTATCGTCCTGTAAAAAATTGGAATGATGGTAAAGCAGAAGAGTATAAAAATAGAAAAGTATATGATTTAAACAAATCACATTTAAATCATGAAAAGTGTTTAAATGAAGAATGTGTTTGTGATGAATGCGTTTGTGAAAATGAAAAATTAAAAGATGGATTATATTTATTTACAAGAAAAAATTGTCCAAATTGTAAAGTGGCTAAAGAAGTACTTGATAGCAAAAAAATTAAATATACGATAATAGATGCCGAAGATAATGCAGAAATGAGTAAAAAATTAGGAATAAAACAAGCACCAACATTATTAGAAATAAAAAAAGATGAAGTTACTAAATATAATAATGTATCTAACATAAAAAAATTTATAGGAAATAAAAAATAATGTACGACATAGTAATCATTGGTGCTGGGCCTGCAGGTTTAACAGCCGCAGTATATGCACTTCGCGAAAAAAAGAAAATAGTAATTTTAGAAAAAGAAACAATCGGAGGTAAAATTACCTCTTCTTCTAATGTTGAAAATTATCCAGGCTTTAAAAGTATCAGTGGAATGGATTTAGCCAACAATTTATATGAACAAGTTATAAATTTAGGTGGAAAAATAAAAATAGAAGAAGTAGTAAAGATAGAAGAGGGAAAAATAAAAAAAGTTATTACCGATGAAAACGAATATGAAGCAAAAAGTATAATTATAGCAAGCGGCTCTAAATATAAAAAGTTAGGTTTAGAAAATGAAGAAGACTTAATAGGAAATGGCATATCATTTTGTACAGTATGTGATGGAGCATTTTATAAAGATAAAATCGTTTGTGTAATTGGTGGTGGTAATAGTGCAATAATAAATGCCGTATATTTATCCCAAATATGTCAAAAAGTATATTTAATTGTTAGAAAAGAAAATTTAAAAGGAGACAAATTAGTAATTAATTCGTTAGAACACAAGGAAAACATTGAAATAATATATAATGCCAATGTTATAAAGTATATAACAGAAAATGATGAATTAACGGGGGTATTGATTAAACAAGAAAAAAATGAAGAAAAAATAGAAGTGGATGGGGTATTTTTGGCAATAGGTCAAATACCAGAAATTGATTATACAAATAATTTAATAAATTTAAATACTGAAAAATATATAATATCTAATGAAGATTGCAAAACAAATATAAAAGGAATTTTTGTAGCTGGGGATGTAAGAGAGAAAAAAGTAAGACAATTAACAACGGCGGTAAGTGATGGAACAATTGCAGCATTAAATGCTTTAAATTATTTAAAAGAAGAGATTTAAATCTTTTCTTTTTTTTGCTATAATATAAAACAAAGCGAGGAAAATATATGATAAAAACAAAAAGTAAAGGGGATTTAATAATAATATCTGGCACAACTTGTGCAGGTAAAGGAACAGTTATTAAAAAATTATTATCTAATCATAATGATATAGTTTTATCGATTTCGTATACATCAAGACCTAAAAGAGATTCAGAAATTGATGGAATAGATTATTATTTTGTAAGTGAGGAAGAGTTTGAAAAAAAAATAAAAAACAATGAATTTTTGGAGTATGCAAAAGTTCAATACAAAGCATATTATGGAACACCAAAAAGGGAAGTGTTACAACAATTAGAAAAAGGAAAAGATGTAATATTAGAAATAGATGTACAAGGGGCCAAACAAATAAAAAAATTATATCCCGAAACAATTTTAATTTTTATAATGGCACCATCAATGAATGAAGTAAAAAGAAGAATAAAATTGCGTGGAGATGAAAATAATGAACAAATCTTAGCAAGATTTAAAGTAGCGTATAACGAAATAAATGAAATAAATAATTACAATTATGTAGTAGTTAATGATGATTTAGATGATGCAGTAAAAAAAGTAGAAGCAATATTAATTAGTGAAAAACTAAGAGTAGATAGAATAGAAGAAGCAAGTGTAGAAAATGAAGAGGAAATAATTCATGAGTTTTTAATAAATAAAAAATTTAAAAATGAAAAAAATTATTAAAAGGAGTAAAGAAAAAATAAAATGAAAAATAATAAAATAAATATAATGATAATAGTAATAAGTTTAAGCATAGTTATTGGATTATGTATATTTTTAGTATCTAGTCACAAAGAAACACAATTAACAGATGCTGAACAATTTAAAGAAGAATTTGAAATGTATAATGGTTTAGATTATGATGATGCAGAAGAAACGGTAATAGAAGTGAGTATACCAACTGATAATCCAATAATTTATAAAACTCCAAAAGAAATAGTAGAAACAATCAAGTCAAATGAAAAAAGCTATATATTATTTGGATATTCCACATGTCCTGAAACTAGAAATATAATAGAAACATTATTAGAAGTAGCAAAAGAAAAAGATATAGCAAAAATATATTATGTAGATATTAAAGGGATTCGTGACGAATACAAGTTTAATGGTAGTATAATACCAGAAAAAGTAAAAGATGGAACAAATGCCTATTATGATATTGTAAAATTATTAAATAAAGAATTAGAAGAATACTATGTCTCAGATGAAAATGGTAATAGGTATGATACTGGAGTAAAAAGATTAGAAAGTGCAACTTTTGTAATAACTGAAAATAAAAAAATAATAAGTTACCATAGTGGAACAATTGATAAACATAACGATATTTATGAAAAATTAACTGAAGAAGAAAAAATAGAATTAAAAAACAATTATTTAAAATTATTTGAAAAATAATAAAACGTTGAAAAGGTGAGCATAATGATTAATTTAGCAGCAGTAGAAAATAAAAAAGAAAAACTAAGAACTTTAGAGAAAATAAGAAAAGAAAAAATAGCAGAAAAAGAAAATATAGAAATAAACATAGAAACATATGATGAAGAAATACAAAAACTTAAAAATAAGTTAAAAAATATAATTGGACAAATTAATGCCTATGAAAACGATAAAATAGAGATTATTTTATCGTTAATAATTTTATTAGCAGCAATTACTTATTCGGGAATGTTAGCATTATTTTTAGGCCCAATTGGAGGAATACCAATATTAATAAGTGTGATATATTTATTGAGTAAAAGTAAAAAGATATTAAATTTATTGGCAACAGACAAAAATCAACTTACGCAAGAAAAGTTTTATTTAGAACAATTATTGAAACAAGAACAAGAAAATAAAACGATAATGTTAAGTTTACTTAATGAATTAAATTTAAATATGGATGGAATTGATATAGAAATAAAGGTAATTAGAGAAATATTAGACAATTTAAAAGAACCAAAAGATATAAGGTTTCCAAAATATGAACGTGATTACGAAAGAACAAGAGTAAAAATTGTAAATTAAATTTGCAATTTTTTATTTATTGACTAAAAGCAATTAAAGATTATATAATTTTGATATGCGAGGTAAATATGATAGAGTTACAAAATATAAATTTTACTAAAGATAATAAAAAAATATTAAATAATATAAATATTAAATTTGAAAACAATAAATTTTATGTTATAACAGGTCCTAATGGGAGTGGTAAATCTACATTAGCAAAGATAATTATGGGGATAAATAAACCAAATGAAGGTAAAATTATTTTTAATCACAAAGATATAACTATAAAAAACGTAACTAGTAGAGCAAAAATGGGAATAAGTTTTGCTTTTCAACAACCAGTTTTATTTAAGGGGATAACGGTATATGATTTGCTAAAATTTGCTACAAAAAAAGAAATAACGAAAAAAGAAGCCTGTGCATATTTATCACAAGTTGGATTATGCGCTATCGAATATATAGATAGAGAAATAAATAATACATTATCTGGGGGAGAACTAAAAAGAATTGAAATTGCATCGATAATTGCTAGAAATCCAAGTGTAGCAATATTTGATGAGCCTGAAGCAGGAATTGATTTATGGAGTTTTGAAAATTTAACAAATATATTTAAAAAATTAAGTAAGAGTTATAATGGAACAATTATTATAATTTCTCATCAAGAAAAAATACTAAAAATGGCAGATGAAATAATATTGCTAGAAAATGGAACAATAAGCAAAATAGGTAGCAAAAATGAAATTTTAGAAAACATAATATGCCATAAATGTTGTATGAAAGGAACAGAAGATGAATAAAACTGAAGAAAACCTTTTAAAGTCAGTAATTGATGAAGCAGAAATTAAAGCTGATGCATTAAGTACAAGAATAAATGGAAAATTAATCAACAAAAAAACTAATGAATATATTGATATACAACCTAAAACTACCCAAAATGGATTGGATATTTATATTAAAGAAAATACTAAATTTGGAATAATTCATTTGCCGGTGATTATTAGTCAAAGTGGATTAAAAGAAGTAGTATATAACGATTTTTATATTGGGAAAAACTCTAATGTTATAGTACTAGCAGGATGTGGAATACATAATGACTTACATGAGGATAGTAGTCATGATGGAATACACCGTTTTTATCTAGAAGAAAACTCAAAAGTAAAATATATTGAAAAACATATAGGAATGGGAAAAGGAGAAAAAAGTATTAATCCCATAACAGAAATTTATTTAAAAAAGGGTTCGCAAATGAATATTAATACAACTCAAATAAGCGGTGTTAATAACTCAAATCGCATAACAAAAGCCTTTTTAGAAGAAGATACAAATTTAGAAGTAATTGAAAAAATATTAACAGCAAATAAAGAATATGCTAAAACCAATTTTTATATTGAATTAAATGTGAATAATTCTAGAACACACATAATTTCACGTTCAGTAGCAACGGATGAGTCAGTACAAGAATTTTATTCAGATATAGTGGGAAAATCAAAATGTTTTGCCCATGTTGAATGTGACGCAATATTAAAAGATAAAGGAAATGTTTTGGCAGTACCTAAAATAGAAGCCAAAAATATTGAAGCAAATTTAATTCACGAAGCAACAATTGGGAAAATTGCTGGTGAACAATTAATTAAATTAATGAGCATGGGGTTAACTGAAAAAGAAGCGGAAGAAGCAATAATAAGAGGATTTTTAAAATAATAAAAATAATACTTGGGGGAATAATGAAAATATTTGTATATTTAGATGAAAGTGGTTCAATTCATAAAAATAGTAAAACCAAATATTTTGCAGTTGGCGGTTATATTAGTTTTGAAAAAAATAAAAATAAAATTGTTTCAAAATATAAAAAAAATAATAAAATAATAAAAATAGAAAATAATTACGATTTAGAAAAAGAAGTAAAATCTTATGAAATGACCAAAAAACAAAAAATAAATATATTTAAAGATATACAAGAAATAGATAAATTTTATGGCTGTGTAAAAGTATTTGTTAAATCATATATGAAAAAAGAAATATATGAATCAAATATATTTTTTAATTATGCAGTAAAATTAGTGTTTAAAGATTGTATAATACCCATCCTTAATAATATAAAAGAAACAGTAAATTTTATAGTAAGCGTAGATAACAGAAACATAAGAGTAGGAGATTTAAATAATTTAGAAAACTATTTAAATACAGAATTTTGTTTAAATAATTACAATTTTAAAATAAAATATTATGATTCAGCAACTAATTATGGAATCCAACTTGCGGATTTAATAGTAAATACATTTTATAATTCATATAAAGATATTAATATAGTAAATGATGTAATAAATAATATTCAACATAAAAAATTTAAAATAAGTATTTTTCCAAAATATAGAAAATTACTCAATTGACACATAGAAAAATATATGATAATATTTTCGACAAGACCTAAGGTAGGTAGCTAAATGCTAAATGTATAGTAAGTACATTGCCCCTTAGGCATTTTTTTAAATTATTAATAAATAATTTTAAAAAAAATTAGTAATCAATTATATAATAGTAATAACGTATTTATCAATAACACGACATGAAATAAATTATTTAATGAATTATAAGTTTAATAATTAATGATAATTGAAAATGCTATTAAACTTTCAAATTAATATTTGTTGAAGATTATAATTTAATTATTATAAAAAAATATTGAAATTTAACTGTTTATTTTGTAAATATAATATTTTGACAATATAGATTATTCGTTGATTTAATGGTAAAATTAAATTTGTAAATTATGGAGGACATAATGAATAAAGAAAGAATATTTAGAATTTTAACGTTTATATTTATGGTTTTAACATTTATTGGAGCAGGATACGTAATATTTAACAAAGGACAAATTAATGCAGGTTACGCAGTTGTTCCAAGTTTATTTTGTGCTATATTTTCTCAATTAGCTGTTTACGAAAAATTTAAAAAAGAAAAAAATAAATAACTATTTTTATGATAAATATAAGTATTATGCATCAAATTAATTTAAAGAAATACAATGCTCATATTGATTTTCTTTTTTATTATTTTAACAATTATATTGTATAAATCCTTTCTATTGACAAAAAAATCAACTTTTCAGTTGATTTAATCATTAACGCCACATCGGTGCGACGATTTTACCTTATGGAGCGATTGGTTAAGTTATTTCAAACTTTTCTTCGCAAATTGGAAATTAATAACTTAAATATCAATTTCTATAAATATCTTACCATAAATTTATAATAATTCCAATATAAACGCTGAAATTTTAAAAATAATGATATAATATTATTATAAGGTGGCGATAGTAATGGAAAATCAATTAAACAATAATAAATATAGCGATAAATATAATTATTCAACTTTTTCAAGAGCTATGAATACAAAAGTTAATAGTTTAGGACAAAATTTTAATTATCATACTCATACATATAGATCTGGTCATTCAGAGTATGCTAGTGATGAAGAAATTTTACAAGTAGCAAAAAGTGTGGGTATTTCAATGCTAGGTTTTAGTGAACATATACCTAATCCAAATTTAATTTTACCAGATGAAGATCATAGAATGCTTTTATTTGAAGTAGATGGCTATATTGCATCTATTAATAAAATGAAACAAGACAATCCAGATATGACAATATTAGTAGGATTTGAAGCAGAATTTGATCCTATGAAAGAATCCTTTTTGGGTGAAATGAGAGATAAAGTTGATTATATGATATTAGGTCAGCATTTTGTAACTCGTGGACTTCAAAATGTGCCATCAAAAAATAATCCGAATTATCCTATTGAATATGCTAATATGGTTAGCAAAGCAATAGAAAGTGGAATTTTTGATATTATTGCTCATCCAGATTATTTTATGGAGTTTAGAGATACTATTGTTACAGAAGAAGATAGAAAATTATTTGATGAAAACTCTATAATTGCTAGTCAAATAATATGTGAGAAAGCAAGAGATATGGGAATACCTATTGAAATTAATTTATCCCCTGCATTAAATAATCAAGTCTTATCTGATGGTAAATTAACTTACCCACATCCTACTTTTTGGAAAGTAGCCCAAGAAATTGATGGTTTACAAGTTTTAAAAGGTATTGATGCTCATGATTTAAGTGCATTTAAAAATGTACCACAAGCAGAACAGCTTATTAGTAATATAGAACAAATGGTAAGTGATAAATTAATTCAAGGAAGTTATAATCCAGTTATTGCAAGACAAAATAATCCAAAACTACAAGAGACTTATACAAGAAATCAAGAAAGTGCTTTGACATTTGAATCACATATGATTAGCCAAATTGTAAATGGTACATTAGGAAGTGTTGAAGATTGTCTTGATTCAGAAAGTTTAGCAATTGCAGTTGCTACCTCTTTAAATGGAGTCATGCAGAGTTGTGTTGATGGAGCTGATAAAAAAGATAAAACAACTGTTGAGGAAATCTCAACAATTGTTGATTCCCAAGATTTATCATCAAAAGATAAAAAAGGTAAATTAGAAAGAAAAAAACAAGTTATAAATGAAACAAATCAAGTTTTAGCAAATCAACAAGTAGCAATAGAAAATGCAAAGAATAATGTTGTAAATGCCATGAATATAGGTTGTGAGTCTAAGTATGAATATTCAAATATGATTACTCAAATGACACAACAACACTCAACAAAAAAAGAATCGCAAAAGCAAAGAATTGAAGAACATATTACCAGTTTTCAATATTCAGAAACTGGCGAAAAAACATATTCTCAAGGTATAGTACAAGTAAAGCAATTAAAAAAAGAAAATAATAATCACAATTTATCTAGTGGTTTTACTGATGCTTTATTGCTTACTTTAATTGTTACATTTGTTATAGGTGTGGCAGTTGGAATTGGATATATGTTATATAGAATTAGTATAGGAGGTTAAAAATGGATAATAATAATTTGAATATAAATGATTTAAATAATACACAACAACCAAATATGGATGTGGAACAACCTAAAATATCAGAACAACCAGAACTAACTGAGAAAATTACTACTGAAGAAGCACAATATAGGTATTTAAAGGAATTAAATAAAAAATTAACATTATTCAAAAAACAAAGTGACCAATCTAGAAAAAAGGATGAAGAAACTGAACAAACAATGAGGAGGTAAAAAATGAGTTCTAATGAAATTAGATATTATATTGATAATCAAGAAAAAATTTATGAAGAACTTGAAAAGATAATAGAAAGTTTACCTCAAGAAACATCTGAAAGATTTAAAGAATTGTTTGAAGATGGTAATATTGAGGAAGTATATAATATTATTAATAGTATTTCTCCAAATAGTAATATAACATTATCATCATTAAAACTATTAAGTTTCTTACAAGATACTGAATTAAAAGATAAATTATTTTCTAATGAAGAATATACAAGTATTATAAAAGATCTTGCTGATATGTATGGTGATAGATTATCAGAGATAATGAATACTAATTCTAGAAGTTTTAATGTAAGTAATTTGGATTCCTTATTATCTTTTGATGATCCAAAATACTCTGATGTTTATAGATCAGTTCTTGAAAAAAAATTAGCATCTGTTTTTTCTGTCAAAGATGTTATAGAAATTTTACAAAATTCTAATACCAGTGTCGTAAGTAAAGAATTAATAACTAACTTTTTAGAAAACTATAACTATCCTATGATGGGTAGTGATGTTAGAGAGTTTTTAAAAACCTTACCTAGTTCTATATTACAAGATGGAACTATTGCAAAAACAATGGTAGGAAAAATAAATAATATATTTGGTGGCGATGAAGAAATACTTGATTATATACCATCAAATGTATATGATGCAGAATTTATTAAAGAAATATTAGATAAATCAGAATTTAATTTTGATAAAGTATTTGAACATATTCCTACAGAATTAAGGACAAGAGAAATTTGGGAAAGAGCTTGTAATACATATACACATTATCTTAATCAACTTCCTAATAATAATATTGATCCTAACATTTCACAAGAAGAATATACTTCTTGGTTTGAAGATTTAATAACTAGAAAAATTATAGAAAATCCAGAAAATGCTATATATGTTTTTTCTAGTTTAGATGATTCAAAAAAGACTACTAGAATATGTCAAAGGGTTGCTGAATCTATATCCCTTGAAAATAATACTTATGGATATAATGAACTTTTAAAATCTATTCCAGAAAGTAGTAGAACTCCAGAATTATATGCGACACTAGTTTCTAAATCACCTAGAGTTTTAAGCGAAATTCCATTGCAATCATTTGTGCCTAATATTTCGCAGGAAGAATATGATAGATGGTTTGAAAATTTAATTTCACAAAGTATTGCTAATGTTCAAGATATGGATGCACTTTACTATTCTATTCCAAGAGAAAAAATCAATGAAAGAATTTGGAATGAATTTTTAGACAAATGTCTTGAAAAAAATATTGATAGAAGTCGTGCATCTTTGTCTATAGTGAATTTTGAAAATATGACGCCACAGATGGTTGAACGAGCAATGAAAGATATTGGTGTTACACAGTTATACTATGTTCCTTGTATAGATCAAAATTTAGAAGACTTATATGGTGCTAGAAAAGAAATATATGCAAAGTGGCAAGCATCTTTTACAGAAGAACAAAAACAAGCATATAGGACTTGGTATGAACAAACATGGATTAAATTTGTAACTGAAACTCAAGCCTATGGCTCACTTTATCAAAATGTTCCAAAAGAAGCAATTACTACTGCTATGAATAAGGCTTGTATAGATGTAAATTATGCATCTATTGAACAAATGCCAATTCCAGAAACTCCAGAGCAATTGCATGAATACCAACAAATGTTAATTTATGCATTAGGTAAAATTCCTACTATTGGTTATGTAGATGAACGAAATACTACAATTTATGGTGATAGAGATATATTTGAAAATATATCAAAGGAATTCATTAGTGAAGAAGTTGTAAGACAAGCAATAGAAAAAAATATAATTTATTTAACTTATGCCGATCCTACTGCTGAAAATTTTAAAGAATTAGTTGATATAGCATTTAAACATAAATTAGCAAGTATGGGTAGAACTGAATTAACTGATAAAGAACACGAGTTAATGCAAAGGTTTACTCTTAACAATGCAGAATTATTTAAAACATTACAATTAGAGATATTAGATTCTAAAATAATTAGTGCTATTGGTGAATCTAGTTTAGAAAAAATAACAAGATATAAAGATGTTCAATACTCTGTTTTAGGTATTGCTAAAGATGAATCAGCATTAAAAACTTTTGGATTTGCTTTAGAAAATTTAAAAATGGATAATATTTTTATTGAACCACTTATTGAAAAATTGAGTAAATCTGTTTCTGGACAAAGAACAGGAAGATATAGTTCTGAGGCTAAAGGTTATGTCTATGAATCAGCATTTTTAGATTTAGTATCACAGAGAATAGATAGAAAAGATATACCTTTTACTGATTATGAAAAAGCAATTATTTCCTACTTAGCCCTTAACCCACAAGAAGGTAGAAAAATAACTAGTTATGATGATATTTTATCGTTTGTTGAAAGAAAAAACAGCGAATTAGAAAGTATCGTCAATAATACAGAATCTACATTATTAGAAGTTAAAAATGCTTATTTAGAACGATTAGTTGGTTTAAATTATGCAACTGTTGCTAATTTAGTAACTATGTATGGAAATGATCCAGAGCAGTTATTACAAAATTATAAAAATGTCAGTCCAGAGTCATTTAAGGAACTTGGCGAAAAAGAGGCACTTGAAATAATTATAAAATTAAAATCTCTTATTGAAACCCAAGATATAAATGCTATTAGAAGTGAATTTGCTAAAAGTATCAGTCAAGAAAGAAAAGAAGAATCATTTCTTCGCTATCAAAAATCAACAATCTTAGAAACATCTTTAAGGAGAGCTTATGGTAGAGATATGGTTGATTCTTTATCAAAAAATGTAGATTCATTACAAACACAAGAATTAGAATTTGAGGGTGAAAAATATCTTGTTAGAAAAGTAGATGGCGAGTTTAATAGGATGGTTAGTCTATTAGGTGCATATCGTAAATCATCAACTACTGAGAGTGATATGTATGATAGATGGAATACTAATCAAATGGCTAGTAACCATGCTTTATGTTATAGTTTAATAAATCAATCGAATCCTGGTACTGCCATGATAAGTGGTAAAACTGGTGTTATTATATCAATAGATGGTTTTAGTCCAGAATCAGTATCAGCAGAAGCTCCTTATGATTTATGTTCTGATAATAGACAAAACACAGTATTTACTTGGCGACAACAACGATTCTTTTCTGCTCAAAATATGCCTAATCAAACAAGAGGTATGTATTCAGAATATGATATTGAAATTCAAGATGTTTTATCAGGAAGTGATAAATACCAAAAAATTCAACCAGCTACAATTATTTGTTTTGAAGAAGTTGATGAAGATAGTATCAGAGCAGCTATTGAACTTGGTAAAAAGTTAGGACATCCTGTTCCTATCGAACTTATTGACAGACGAGAATTAGCACAAACAGAAATGATGCACATTACAGAAGCACTTAATAATTTTAAAACTGGTGAAACTATAGAGCCTACTTTAGTTGGTGAAATTATTACGAGATTTAATAATGTTAGAAATGCTCATAGATTTTCTAACTTATCAGATGAATTATTAGGTGAAAATAAACAAAATGAGAATAAAGATGCTCCATTTAATATTGAACACTTAAATCAAATGTTAAAAGAATGTCTTGCTTCAGTTGAACAAAAAATTCGTAGTGGACAAGTTCAAGAAGGGTTAGAAGCACTTGAAAGTATAAAACTGGCAATTTTTGATGAAAGACAAAGATCATTTTTAATGCCTACAATGTATGAAAAGCAATTGTGGACAGGAATTGATATGGATATAGATTATACTCTAGATGAATTGCAAAGAACATATGGAAAGCCTATTGCTAAACCATTAGAAGAAATTAAAACTTTAGAAACATTATCTCAAATGCAAGGACAAGATTTATCATCAGTGACATTTGATGCTACTTTTGGAAAAGTTGAAACTATGCCAGAACAATTATCAACAGATCAAATAATGCAAACAATAGATGTAACTAAAATACAAGAAAGCATTGCTGAAATACATTCTCAGGGTTTTTATCAAGGAAATAAATCTTATGATGAAGAACATATTGCTAGAGTGATTTTATATAGTGATGCGATATCCAAAATGGAGGGCTTTGATGATAAAACTAGAGGATTACTAACTGAAGTCGCAAAATATTATTCTTGTGGAAGACAATTAGATATTGCAGAAAAGCACGAGCAGTATAGTGCAAAATTGGCAGGTAAAGCCTTAGCAGATAGGTATTCAACTGAAGACTTAGGTATAATACAAGCAACGATTGAATTACAAAATTTTAAATCAAATTCTCATACACTATCGGAAATCGAAGAAGAAAGAAAAGCAAAACTTAGTGAATTATGTAGTAAGTATGGCATTAGTGAAGATCAAGCAGTTGTTGTAAGTAAAATGGCTAGTTGTATTAGCGAATCTGTTAAACTTGATCAAACGAGATTCGTTGATAAAGCAAAAGATAAAGCCCCAGAACAATCTTTTGGGGTTGGAAGTTTAGAATCGGAATCTGCAAAGAAGATGGTTGAGTTTAGTTATTCAATGCAAGAACAATTAGCACAACAAGAATTAGATAGATTATCTAGTGTTGCTCAAATGAATTTTGATGCAGAAAAAGAACAAATAATGAAAGATTTCTTTACTGAAATATTTATGATGACAGAAAGAAAAACTAAAGATGAAGCAATTACTCAATCGCCTATTGTAAGACTTGAATATTTAAAAACAAAATATCCAGAAATAGCAAGAATGGATTTAGAAGCATTATCAAAAGAAAAGAAAACTGAAGTTGTTGCAGAAGAAACAAAAAGTTCAGAAATGTTACAACTAGAAGCTCAAAGGCGACAATTAAGACGACAACAATTTGAGGCACGAGTTTCTGAGTTAGGAATACAAATAGATCCAGTTTTGACTTTAGATAAATTATTTCAACAACAAGAGTTGATACAGCAACAGACATTAGAGCAAGGTACAGAACTAGAAACACATCATGGGATGAAAATGTAATTAAAAATGTGAGACATATCAAGCAAAAGGAAGAGTAAAAACTCTTCCTTTTGAAATACTTCTACCAAGTGTATAAATACACCTGCAACAATCTAAAGTACCTTAATTATACCATTTTTAGTGACTAAGTCAATACCTTTTCTTTTGAGTTTCGGTGAAAAAAATAGTTGGCAAAAAAAATCAGAAAATGTTGATAACTTTTTCTGATTTTTGATTGAAA